>NZ_JAWNBW010000002.1:0-460875 GCF_034106085.1 Enterobacter sp. 302C9 | reverse complement strand
ATAAAATACCATACTTACCTCTATTTTATAATTCATGTCATCATGATGAACAACATGATCACGATAAAAAAATAATATTCGACTATTGCTTCATTGGTAGCTATCATGGTGATCGTGTAAATGTGCTTTCTCGTTTTTTAGGTCCTAAAAAAACAATCAAGTCTTATGTTAAGATATATTTCCAAAGTCGATTGCAGTACATTTTTTATTACCTCTTAAATCCCGCATTGCGTTCTTGTCCAAAAGAATGGGTAACTTTTAAACCAATCTCAAGAAAAAAACTAGAAGAAATTACTGCTGTAAGTCATCATACTATTGATATCCATCATCAGAAACAAACGGGTCTGACGATGCGTACATGGGAAACACTCCAAAGTAATAGCCAGCTCGTGACAACTAACCCAACAGTGCTGGCACATATTAATAGCCATAATGTTACGGTTATTGATCGAGATACAGGGCTTGAGTGGTCTACCGAGCAATGTGATAAATATATTAAAAATCTTATTAGTGAAGATGAACGTGTTAAAATTTCAGGATGTTTATCTTTATCTGAATGGGTTGATGCGTTGTTAACAAAGGGTTGATTATATATGAGTCTTTTTCCAGTAATTATGGCTGGGGGAGCAGGTAGTAGGTTGTGGCCGCGTTCTCGTGAGCTTTATCCGAAACAGTTTCTTTGTCTAACAGGGGAGCTGACTATGCTGCAAACAACCATTAATCGTCTTAATGGTATTGCATGTGAAAACCCGATTGTGATTTGTAACGAGCATCACCGTTTTATTGTTGCTGAGCAGTTGCGTCAGCTTGATAAACTAACTCAGAATATCATTCTTGAACCAACAGGAAGAAATACTGCTCCTGCTATAGCATTAGCTGCTCTAACCATCTTACGTACTACGCAGTCTGAGGATTCTCTTATTCTTGTTCTTGCTGCAGATCATGTCATCAAGAATGAAGATGCTTTTCGTCAAGCTGTTAGTAGTGCAATACCTCTTGCAGAGATGGGAAAGTTAGTCACATTTGGTATTGTTCCTAATCAACCTGAAACGGGGTACGGTTAT
Organism: Enterobacter sp. 302C9; assembly: GCF_034106085.1. NCBI lineage: Bacteria > Pseudomonadati > Pseudomonadota > Gammaproteobacteria > Enterobacterales > Enterobacteriaceae > Enterobacter > Enterobacter sp. 302C9. The sequence continues at coordinate 459,811 of NZ_JAWNBW010000002.1, read as the reverse complement.
ATTCGTCGTGGTACATGCGTATCTGAAAATAACTTTAAATTTGCCTTTGATGTAGCTCAATTTGTTGAAAAACCAGATTTGGTTACGGCTAAGGAATATATTGCCAGTGGTGATTATTACTGGAATAGTGGCATGTTTTTGTTCAGCGCATCACGTTATTTGGAAGAGTTGGCGAAATTCCGACCTGATATATTGGCCGCTTGCGAAGAGGCAATCGCTGGCGTTGACCCTGATCTGGATTTTGTCAGGGTAGACGAACAGGCATTTCTGGCCTGTCCTGACGAGTCAATTGATTATGCCGTTATGGAAAAAACTGCTGATGCGGTGGTCGTGCCAATGAATGCAGGCTGGAGCGATGTTGGCTCCTGGTCTTCATTATGGGATATCAGTGATAAAGATCTCAGCGGCAATGTTCATCATGGCGATGTCATCAGCTATGCAACGGAAAATAGCTACGTCTACGCTGAGTCTGGCCTGGTGACTACGGTTGGGGTGAAAGATCTGGTGGTTGTCCAGACCAAAGACGCTGTGCTGATTGCCGATCGTAACGCCGTGCAGGACGTTAAAAAAGTGGTGGAGAAGATCAAGGCGGATGGCCGCCACGAGCACCACATTCACCGCGAAGTATACCGTCCGTGGGGCAAGTATGACTCGATCGATACGGGTAATGGGTATCAAGTGAAAAGACTGACTGTGAAGCCAGGTGAAGGATTGTCTTTACAGATGCATCATCACCGAGCTGAGCATTGGATTGTGGTTTCAGGTACTGCCCAAGTAACTTTGGGTGAGGAAGTGAAATTGCTCCGAGAAAATGAGTCTATCTATATCCCTCAGGGAGTTCGTCACTGCCTCGAAAATCCAGGAATAATACCTCTTAATATCATTGAAGTGCGTTCCGGAACGTATCTTGGAGAAGATGATATCGTTCGTTTTAAAGATCGCTACGGGCGAATCTGATTACCATTAATCCATGCCATTAACTACATATTTGAAATGGACATGATTCTCCGAAGGAGCGAAGCCTATGAAAAAATTAACCTGTTTTAAAGCCTACGATATTCGCGGCAGGCTGGGCGAAGAGCTGAATGAAGACATCGCGTGGCGCATTGGCCGCGCGTACGGCGAATATTTAAAACCGCAGACCATCGTGCTGGGCGGCGACGTGCGTCTGACCAGCGAATCCCTCAAGTTGGCCCTGGCGAAAGGGCTGCAGGACGCGGGCGTGGACGTGCTGGATATCGGCCTTTCCGGGACCGAGGAGATTTACTTTGCCACCTTCCACCTGGGCGTGGACGGCGGTATCGAAGTGACGGCCAGCCACAACCCGATGGACTACAACGGGATGAAGCTGGTGCGCAAGGGCGCACGCCCTATCAGCGGCGACACCGGCCTGCGCGACGTGCAGCGCCTGGCGGAAGCCAACGACTTCCCGCCGGTAAACGACGCGAAGCGCGGCAGCTACAAAAAAATCAACCTGCAGAAAGAGTACATCGACCACCTGCTGGGCTACATCAACGTGGCGAACCTCAAGCCGCTGAAGCTGGTCATCAACTCCGGTAACGGCGCGGCCGGTCCGGTTGTCGATGCGCTGGAAGCGCGCTTTAAGGCGCTGAACGTGCCGGTGACCTTCGTCAAGGTGCACAACACCCCGGACGGCAACTTCCCGAACGGTATTCCTAACCCGCTGCTGCCGGAGTGCCGCGACGACACCCGCAACGCGGTGATTGAGCACGGCGCGGACATGGGCATCGCCTTTGACGGTGACTTCGACCGCTGCTTCCTGTTCGACGAGAAAGGGCAGTTCATCGAGGGCTACTACATTGTCGGCCTGCTGGCGGAAGCGTTCCTTGAGAAAAACCCGGGTGCGAAAATCATTCATGACCCGCGCCTTTCCTGGAACACCGTCGACGTGGTGTCAGCGGCGGGCGGCACGCCGGTGATGTCCAAAACCGGCCACGCCTTCATCAAAGAGCGCATGCGCGAAGAAGACGCCATCTACGGCGGCGAGATGAGCGCCCACCACTACTTCCGTGACTTTGCCTACTGCGACAGCGGGATGATCCCGTGGCTGCTGGTGACCGAGCTGCTGTGCCTGAAGGGACAGACGCTGGGCGAGCTGGTGCGCGACCGTATGGCGGCGTTCCCGGCGAGCGGGGAGATCAACAGCAAGCTGGCGCAGCCGGCCGAGGCCATTGCCCGCGTGGAGCAGCACTTTGCGATCCACGCGCTGGAAATTGACCGTACGGACGGCATCAGCATGGCGTTCCCGCAGTGGCGCTTCAACCTGCGCTCGTCCAACACCGAGCCGGTGGTGCGCCTGAACGTGGAGTCCCGTGCTGACACGGCGCTGATGGAAGAGAAAACGCAAGAAATTATGGCTTTGCTCAGGAAGTGAGGGTCTGCCGCCGGCGTATTTCTGGCGGCTTGACTGTACCTGGATTGTGCAATCAGTGTGACATAGATCAGCAAAAGCTATTCATGTCACCTAATACTGAGTTAACATCTCAACCACATTTCAAGCCGCGCATAAGCCGTGGTGACCACACCTGACAGGAGTATGTAATGTCCAAGCAACAGATCGGCGTTGTCGGTATGGCAGTGATGGGGCGCAACCTGGCGCTCAACATCGAAAGCCGTGGTTATACCGTCTCCGTTTTCAACCGCTCCCGTGATAAGACCGAAGAAGTGATTGCCGAGAACCCAGGCAAGAAACTGGTTCCTTTCTATACGGTGAAAGAGTTCGTTGAGTCTCTGGAAACGCCTCGTCGTATCCTGTTAATGGTGAAAGCAGGCGCAGGTACCGATGCAGCTATCGACTCCCTGAAGCCTTACCTTGAAAAAGGTGACATCATCATTGATGGCGGTAACACCTTCTTCCAGGACACCATTCGTCGTAACCGTGAGCTGTCTGCTGAAGGCTTTAACTTCATCGGTACCGGTGTATCTGGTGGTGAAGAGGGCGCACTGAAGGGCCCATCCATCATGCCTGGTGGCCAGAAAGAAGCATACGAACTGGTTGCTCCTATTCTGACTAAAATCGCTGCCGTTGCCGAAGATGGCGAGCCGTGTGTGACCTACATCGGTCCGGACGGTGCTGGTCACTATGTCAAAATGGTGCACAACGGCATCGAATACGGCGACATGCAGCTGATTGCTGAGGCTTATTCCCTGCTGAAAGGCGGTCTGAACCTTTCCAATGAAGAACTCGCGGAAACTTTCACTGAGTGGAACAAAGGCGAGCTGAACAGTTATCTGATCGACATCACCAAAGATATCTTCACGAAGAAAGATGAAGAGGGTAAATACCTGGTTGATGTGATTCTGGATGAAGCTGCGAACAAAGGTACCGGTAAATGGACCAGCCAGAGCTCTCTGGATTTGGGCGAACCGCTGTCTCTGATCACCGAATCCGTCTTCGCGCGTTACATCTCTTCCCTGAAAGAGCAGCGCGTCGCGGCATCTAAAGTGCTGTCTGGTCCGCAGGCTAAACCAGCGGGTGATAAAGCCGAATTCGTTGAAAAAGTGCGTCGTGCACTGTACCTGGGTAAAATCGTTTCTTACGCCCAGGGCTTCTCTCAGCTGCGTGCGGCGTCAGACGAGAACAACTGGGATCTGAACTACGGTGAGATCGCGAAGATCTTCCGCGCGGGTTGCATCATTCGTGCGCAGTTCCTGCAGAAAATCACCGATGCCTATGCTGAAAACGCCGGTATCGCCAACCTGCTGCTGGCACCGTACTTCAAGAAAATTGCGGATGAATATCAGCAGGCGCTGCGTGACGTGGTTGCCTACGCTGTCCAGAACGGTATCCCGGTTCCGACCTTCTCTGCTGCAGTAGCCTACTACGACAGCTACCGTGCTGCTGTGCTGCCAGCTAACCTGATTCAGGCACAGCGTGACTACTTCGGTGCGCATACTTACAAACGTACCGATAAAGAAGGCGTGTTCCATACCGAATGGATGGAATAAGTTAACTTACTCGCTGTAATCAAAACCCGGAGCTTGCCTCCGGGTTTTTTTATGCAAAAAGTGTCGTCTGTTATTCGAAGTAGTCTGAATCTCGCCCCGCTCGTAGTGATTACTCCTGGTTTGCCTTGACAGTTCAGTTTGCCAGGAGGTACAAAGCCCAACAGTTATGTTTATCGCGATGGTCTGGCGGCCATCAGTACAGTTAACTCACAGAAGTCATTAGCGAATGAAAATAACAATCTCCGGAACAGGGTATGTCGGTCTTTCTAACGGCATTCTGATTGCCCAGAATCATGAAGTGGTTGCGCTGGATATCGTGCAGGCCAAAGTGGATATGCTCAATCAGAAAAAATCGCCGATTGTGGATAAAGAAATTCAGGACTATCTCAGCAATAAATCGCTGAATTTCCGCGCCACGACAGATAAAGAAGATGCATACCGCGATGCGGATTACGTCATCATTGCGACGCCTACTGACTACGATCCTAAAACCAATTACTTCAACACCTCAACTGTAGAAGCGGTTATCAAAGACGTTATCGCGATTAACCCTGACGCGGTGATGGTTATTAAATCGACCATTCCTGTTGGGTTTACCAAATCTATTAAAGAAAAGTTCGGTATTGATAATATCTTCTTCTCGCCTGAATTCCTGCGTGAGGGGAGAGCGCTTTACGATAACCTGCATCCTTCGCGTATCGTCATTGGCGAACGTTCAGAGCGCGCTGAACGCTTTGCTGCGCTGCTTCAGGAAGGCGCAGTGAAGAAAGATATTCAGGTGCTATTCACCGACTCCACCGAAGCTGAGGCGATTAAGCTCTTCGCGAATACCTACCTGGCAATGCGGGTAGCTTATTTCAATGAGCTGGACAGCTATGCAGAGAGTCTTGGCCTGAATACCCGCCAGATTATTGAAGGTGTGTGTCTCGATCCGCGTATTGGCAACCACTACAACAACCCGTCATTTGGCTACGGTGGCTATTGCCTGCCAAAAGATACTAAACAATTGCTGGCAAATTATCAGGCTGTGCCGAATAACCTCATTTCGGCGATTGTTGACGCTAACCGTACACGTAAAGATTTCATCTCCGATTCCATCCTTGCGCGTCAACCGAAAGTGGTCGGCGTATACCGTCTGATCATGAAGAGTGGCTCCGATAATTTCCGCGCCTCTTCCATTCAGGGGATCATGAAGCGCATTAAGGCGAAAGGGGTTGAGGTTGTAATCTATGAGCCTGCCATGCCGGACGATCAGTTCTTCAATTCCCGGGTGATCCGCGATCTGGATGCCTTTAAGAAAGAAGCCGATGTCATCATTTCAAACCGCATGGCGGAAGAACTGGCTGACGTAGCGGACAAAGTCTATACCCGCGATCTATTCGGTAGCGACTAATTCTCTTGCTCCATAAAAAAACCCGGCGGATAAGCCGGGTTTTTTATTTTCAGACTTTGTAAAACTCGCGGTACCAGTTAACGAAGTTTTTCACTCCATCCTTAACCGAGGTTTGCGGTTTAAATCCGATCACCTCATAAAGAGCCTGGGTATCGGCACTGGTCTCCAGAACATCCCCTGGCTGGAGAGGCAGCATGTTTTTCTCTGCTTTTGTACCCAGCGCTTCTTCCAACGCGGTAATGTAGTCCATAAGTTCGACCGGCGAGCTGTTACCAATGTTGTAAACGCGATACGGCGCGGAGCTGGTCGCCGGGGAACCGGTCTCAACGGTCCAGTCTGCATTAGCCTGAGGAATGACATCCTGCAGACGAATAATGGCTTCGGCGATGTCGTCGATGTATGTGAAGTCGCGCTTCATTTTGCCGTAGTTGTAAACGTCGATGCTTTTGCCTTCAATCATCGCTTTAGTGAATTTAAACAGCGCCATATCCGGACGGCCCCATGGACCATACACGGTAAAGAAGCGCAGCCCGGTGGTCGGCAAGTTGTACAGATGCGAATAGGTGTGCGACATCAACTCGTTGGCTTTTTTAGTCGCGGCATAGAGCGAGACCGGGTGATCCACGGAGTCGTCAGTGGAGAAAGGCATCTTGCGGTTGAGACCGTATACTGAGCTCGATGAGGCATACAGAAGATGCTGAACATTGTTATGGCGGCAGCCTTCCAGCACGTTGAGATGCCCAATAAGGTTGGCATCTGCATACGCGTGAGGGTTTTCAAGAGAGTAGCGTACACCCGCCTGGGCGGCAAGATGAATAACACGATCAAACTTCTCAGCCGCGAAAAGCGTGGCCATACCTTCCCGGTCGGCTAATTCCAGCTTGTGAAAGGTGAAACGCTCAGATTTTAACAGTTCCAGGCGTGCCAGCTTCAGGTTGACATCGTAGTATTCATTGAGGTTATCGATACCGACAACCTGATGACCAGCCTCAAGGAGGCGTTTACTGACATTCGCACCGATAAAACCTGCTGCACCCGTGACCAAAAATTTCATAGCTTCCCTCATAAACCCTATTCTTTAGATGCCGTAACGCATCACATGGCATCTATGATAGCGCGAAGGGGGTTGTTTACATAACCCATCTTTCCGATATTACTCATCGGATTCTTATAGAAAAATCGCCAGTAATCGTTAAACTATACAAACTTAATTATGTTTGCCCTTTTTTTATCAGTTAGGGATTGTATGACGCAAAACAATAATAGCCAGGTCATCCGAAGCAATGATCCTGAGCAAATTGATTTACTTGATTTAGTGTTCCAGCTGTGGCGTGGGAAGTGGGTGATAGCAGCCTTTGTTGTTGTTTGTATCGCCCTGGCAATTGGATATATCTCTGTCGCAAAGGAAAAATGGACCTCAAGTGCGATTATTACGCAACCAGATGCGGCTCAGATTGCCAGCTATTCTAATGCGTTAAATATCCTGTATGGTACCGCAGCACCTACAATGGTTGACAACCAAACGCGCGCAATTGGCCGTTTTAACGCCTCATTCTCGGCATTGTCACAGGCGCTCGAAAATCAGGCTGTGCCTGAAAAACTTATCATTGAGTCAACGGTTAAAGGGCAGCCGCTCCCGTTAAGTGTCTCTTATACCAGTACTTCTGCAGACGCTGCGCAAAAGCAGCTGGCGCAGTTCATTCAGCAGGTTGATGAGCAAACAGCTAAAGAGCTCGCCGCTGACCTTAATGACAATATTAAGGAGCAGATCAAGACCCTGAAGGATTCTCTGAAAAACCAGGAGAGGGTAGCTCAGGAGCAAAAAGATCTGCGTATCAAACAGATTGCTGAGGCGTTGAAGAACGCAGAAGCGGCAAAAATTACCTCGCCGCAGCTTCAGCAAACCCAGGAAGTGACTCAGGAAACGATGTTCCTGCTGGGAAGTGAGGGGCTGAAATCAATGATTGACAACGAAGCTTCTCTCCCGTTGGTCTTCCCAAGAGCCTATTATCAGACCAGGCGAAATCTACTGGACATCCAGAATCTGAACGTAAGCCCGGAAACGATCCACGTTTACCGTTATGTTATGAAGCCGGAACTCCCTGTACGTCGTGACAGCCCGAAAAATGCGATAGTTCTAATTCTGGCCGTGCTGCTGGGTGGAATAATTGGTTCTGGAGTGGTGCTTGGCCGCAACGCATTGCGCAACTACAAACCAAAAGCCTGATTTGCATATAAAAAAAACCGGGGATATTCCCCGGTTTTTTTATTTGTGCCGTTTGCGAAGATTTTCAATCACCGCCGTCAAATCCAGCTCCTGATCCTGCAGCAGCACCAGCAGATGATACATCAGGTCCGACGCTTCATTCGTCAGCTCCTCGCGGTCATGCACCGTCGCGGCCAGCGCGGTTTCAACGCCTTCTTCACCTACCTTCTGCGCAATACGCTTGGTTCCGCTGGCGTACAGCTTTGCGGTATACGAACTTTCAGGGTCAGCCGTTTTACGCTCTGCCAGCAGCTTTTCCAGTTGATACAGGAACAACCACTGGTGGCTCGCCTCGCCGAAGCAGCTGCTGGTGCCCTTATGGCAGGTTGGGCCGATTGGGTTTGCCAGCACCAGCAGGGTGTCGTTATCGCAGTCAGGCGTTATGCTCACTGCATTCAGGAAATGACCCGAGGTCTCGCCTTTGGTCCACAGGCGCTGTTTCGTACGCGAGTAGAAGGTCACTTTGCCGCTGTCGATCGTTTTCGCCAGCGCGTCCTGGTTCATATACCCCAGCATCAACACTTCGCCTGAGACGGCATGCTGGACAACCACCGGCAGTAACCCGTCCGTTTTTTCCCAGTCCAGCTGCGCCTGTTGTTGCTCTGTTAACATACCCTGATCTCCACGCCCTGGTCGGCCAGGTACGTTTTTAACTCACCAATATTAATAATCTGTTTGTGGAACACGGACGCGGCCAGCGCGCCGTCCACGTTCGCATCGCGGAAGGCTTCAAGAAAGTGTTCCATGGTGCCCGCGCCGCCGGAGGCGATCAGCGGAACGTGGCAGACCGCACGGACTTTTTTCAGCTGCTCGAGGTCATACCCGTTACGCACGCCGTCCTGGTTCATCATGTTGAGGACAATCTCGCCCGCGCCACGCTTCTGCACTTCCTGCACCCAGTCGAGCGTTTCCCACTGCGTCACGCGCGTGCGGCTTTCATCTCCGGTGTACTGGTTCACGTGGTACTTGCCCGTTGCGGCGTCATACCAGGTGTCGATCCCAACTACAATACACTGCACGCCAAAACGATCGGCGAGGCGGGTGATCAGCTCCGGGTCGGCCAGGGCAGGGGAGTTAATCGAAATCTTGTCGGCGCCAAACGAGAGAATTTTGGCCGCGTCGTCAGCGGACTTAATACCGCCCGCCACGCAAAACGGAATGTCGATCACTTCCGCCACGCGTGCCACCCAGCTTTTATCGACCACGCGGCCATCGCTGGAGGCGGTGATGTCGTAAAAGACCAGCTCGTCGGCGCCTTCATCGGCATAGCGTTTTGCCAGCGGGACGATGTCTCCAATGATCTCGTGGTTGCGGAACTGCACGCCTTTCACGACCTGACCATCGCGTACGTCCAGGCAGGGGATTATCCGTTTTGCCAGCATTGAATCGCCTCCGTCACAGTAAATTTACCTTCCAGCAGGGCCCGACCCACAATCACACCCTTCACACCGGTACCACGCAGCGCGGCCACGTCGCCGATATCACCGATACCGCCCGAAGACTGGAACGCCACCTGCGGATAACGCGTACAGACCTCTTCATACAGCGAGACGTTGGAGCCCGCCAGCGTCCCGTCGCGGGAGATGTCCGTACACAACACGTGCTTCAGGCCAACGGGCAGGTAGATATCGACCAGCTCTTCCAGCGTCACGCCGGAGTTTTCCTGCCAGCCGCTAACGGCCACCTGCTTATTACCCTGTTCGTCAATACGCACGTCCAGCGCCAGCACCAGGGCATCGGCACCAAAGCGGCGGAACCAGCCTTTCACCGTCTCAGGATCTTTCACGGCGGTTGAGCCCACCACCACGCGGGCCACGCCAGCGTCCAGCAGCGCCGCGACGTCATCTTCCGTACGCACGCCGCCGCCGACCTGGACGGGCACATCAACACCCGCAACAAGTTGTTTAAGCAGCGGGATCTGGCGCTTCGCCGGATCTTTCGCGCCCGTCAAATCCACCAGGTGCAGTACCTGCGCACCCTGGGCGGCATAATCCTGCAGACGCGGAAGCGGGTCGTTTCCGTAGTCGCGCTGCTGGCCGTAATCGCCCTGATGCAGACGGACAACCGTACCGTCAATTAAATCTAACGCGGGAATAATCATCACATCTCCAGGAAGTTTTTCAGCAGCTGCGCGCCAGCGGCGCCAGAGCGCTCCGGGTGAAACTGCACGCCGAAGAAATTGTCTTTCTGTACGGCCGCCGTAAACGCCTCGCCGTAGGTGCACTGGGCGATCGTATTCACGTTCACCGGCATGGCGTAGCTGTGCACGAAGTAAAAATACGCGCCGTCTTCGATGCCGCGAAACAGCCGGTCGCCCGCTTTGGCGTAGACGCGGTTCCAGCCCATATGCGGCAGAGGCAGGCCGCGATCGGTCATTTTCGGCACGTCTTCATCAATAATGCCCAGCAGGTCAACGCCGTTGCTCTCTTCGCTGCGGCGGCCCAGGATCTGCATGCCCAGACAAATGCCCAGCACCGGCTGGGTACAGGCTTTGATCAGGTCGACCAGCTCGCGTTCGCGAATCTGATCCATCGCCGCCTGCGCGGTGCCCACGCCCGGCAAAAAGAGTTTGTCGGCGCGCAGCACCACGTCCGGGTCACGGCTTACCACCGGCTCATAGCCGTGGCGCGCAATGGCCGATTTCACGGAGTTCAGGTTGGCGCATCCGGTATCCAGAATGACCACGTTCATTACAGCACTCCTTTCGATGAAGGCAGGGCGTCACCTTCCACGCGAATTGCCTGGCGCAGGGTACGGCCAAAGGCTTTAAAGAGACTCTCCACGCGGTGGTGGTCGTTCTTGCCCTTGGTCTTCAGGTGCAGCGTCAGGCCCATGGTGTAGGACAAGGAGCGGAAGAAGTGCTCCACCATTTCGGTGCTCAGATCGCCCACGCGCTGGTAGGTGAAATCAGCTTTGTATTCCAGGTGCGGACGGCCGGAGATGTCCATCGCGCAGCGCGCCAGACACTCGTCCATCGGCAGGACAAAGCCGAAACGGTTAATGCCGCGCTTGTCGCCGAGCGCCAGCTTCAGGGCTTCACCCAGCGCCAGGCCGGTATCTTCCACGGTGTGGTGATCGTCTATGTAGAGATCGCCTTTTACCGTAATTTCCATGCGGAAACCGCCGTGGGTGGCAATCTGGTCCAGCATGTGATCGAAGAAACCGACGCCGGTGTGGATCTTGCTGCCGCCTTCACGGTCCAGCCAGACCTTCACATCAATCTGCGTCTCTTTGGTGTTGCGCTCTACGTGGGAATAGCGGTCGCGTTTTGTGAGCTGCTCGCCAATCTTCGCCCAGTTCAGGTTGTTGCGGTCGTAGCGCAGCCCCGCGATGCCCATATTTTCCGCCAGAGTAATATCGGTGATGCGATCGCCGATGACATAGCTGTTGGTTTTATCCAGCGCATCTTCAGCCAGGTAGCGCTCTACCAGCTTCACCTTTGGCTTACGGCAGTCGCACTCGTCGGCCGGCATGTGCGGGCAAATCAGCACTTCATCAAATACCACGCCCTGAGAGGTCAGCACCTGCATCATTAAATTATGCGGGCCGTCAAAGTCCGCCAGCGGGAAGCTGTCGGTACCCAGACCATCCTGGTTGGTGATCATCACCAGCCTGTATCCGGCTTTTTGCAGCTTAAGCAGCACCGGGATCACGTCCGGTTCAAAAGCCAGCTTGTCGAATCGGTCGACCTGAAAATCGGCTGGTGGCTCCGAAATAAGGGTGCCGTCACGATCGATGAAAAGGATCTTCTGGGTCATACTTTCTCCGCTTTCAGGGCGTCAATCACGCGCTGGCTCTCTGCACGGGTGCCTACGGTAATGCGCAGGCAGCCGCTCAGAGAAGGTTGTTTATTCTGGTCTCGTAAGATAATGCCCTGATCCCATAAAGATTTAAATACGGCACTCGATGCGGTGAAGCGCACCAGGATGTAGTTAGTTTCAGAGTCGAATACCTGCTCCACGCAAGGGATATCCTTCAGGGCGGTCACCAGATACTGACGTTCCTCCAGAATTTGCGCCACGCGCTCGCGCATCGCGTTGATCCCCTGAGGCGTTAGCGCCTGTGCCGCAATATCGGCAACCGGCGTTGAGAGCGGGTACGGGGCGATCACTTTCAGCAGCAGGTCGATGACCTCTTTATTCGCCAGCGTAAAGCCGCAGCGCAGACCCGCAAGGGCAAAAGCTTTCGACAGCGTGCGCAGCACCACCAGGTGCGGATACTCTTCCAGCCAGCCTGCCAGCGTCGCCTGGGGGCAGAACTCGATGTAGGCTTCGTCGGCAACCACCAGCGCTTTACCGCGCGTCATCTCCAGCAGGGTGCGGATATCCTGCGGGTTGATAATCTGTCCGGTCGGGTTGTTCGGGCTACAGACAAACACCACTTTTACGCCATCGAGATTGTCGGCAATCCCCTGAAGATCCAGCTGCCAGTTCTCCAGCGCCTGCACGTTGCGACACGCTACGCCGAAGGTTTCCGCGCTGACGCTGTACATGCCGTAGGTAGGCTGGCAGTACATCACCGCGTCTTTGCCCGGCTCGCAGAAGGCGCGAATCAGCAGTTCAATACCCTCATCCGCACCGCGGCTGACCAGCACCTGCTCTGGCTTCACGCCCGCATACTGCGCGTAGTTTTCAATCACCGCTTTCGGCTGACACTCCGGATAGCGGTTCAGCGTTTGCTGCGACAGTTCAAACTGCACCGCGGTCGGGAATTCGTTGGCGTTCAGCCAGACATCCCCTTTACCGCCCAGACGACGCGCCGACTGGTAAGGCGTCAGGCGACGGACATTTTCGCGGGCTAACTCTTCAATGTTCATGCTTGCTCCTTCAGGGCTGCAACGCGCAGCGTAACGGCATTTTTGTGGGCGGTCAGCCGCTCGGCGGCGGCCAGGGTTTCAATAGTAGACGCCAGTGACGCAAACCCTTCGCGGGAGAGCTCCTGCACGGTCATGCGTTTCTGGAAATCCGCCAGGCCCAGGCTCGAACAGGTAGAGGTGTAGCCGTACGTGGGCAGCACGTGGTTGGTGCCGGAGGCGTAATCGCCCGCGGACTCCGGTGACCAGTCGCCGAGGAACACCGAGCCCGCGCTGGTAATGCTGTCAACCAGATCGCGCGCGTTGCGGGTCTGAATGATCAGGTGCTCCGGGCCGTACTGGTTGGAGATGGTAATACACTGGTCCAGGTCGCGCGCCACAATCAGGCGGCTGGCCGCTAGCGCCTGACGTGCCGTGTCGGCGCGGGGCAGGTCGGCAAGCTGTCGCTCAACGGCTTCGCCCACGCGTTTCGCCATATCGGCGTCCGGCGTCAGCAGGATGACCTGCGAGTCCGGGCCGTGTTCCGCCTGAGAAAGCAGGTCGGAGGCGACGAAGTCCGGCGTTGCGCCGCTGTCGGCAATCACCAGCACCTCAGACGGGCCAGCAGGCATATCGATGGCCGCGCCGTCCAGACGCTGGCTGACCTGGCGCTTGGCTTCGGTCACGTACGCATTGCCCGGACCAAAGATTTTGTCGACCTTCGGAATGGATTCCGTGCCGAACGCCAGGGCCGAAATCGCCTGCGCGCCACCCACTTTATAGACCGCCTGCACGCCGCACAGCTTCGCCGCGTAGAGGATCTCGTCGGCAATCGGTGGCGGCGAGCACAGCACCACTTTCTGACACCCGGCAATCCGCGCGGGAGTCGCCAGCATCAGTACGGTGGAGAAAAGCGGCGCAGAGCCGCCGGGAATATAGAGGCCGACGGACGCAACCGGGCGGGTTACCTGCTGGCAACGCACGCCGGGCAGGGTTTCGACATCTACGGTCTGCAGCTTCTGCGCGGTGTGGAAGGTATCAATGTTTTTCACCGCAACAGCCATTGCCTGCTTGATGTCGTCACCCAGACGATTGCTGGCATCAATGATTTCCTGCTCGGTAACCTGTAATACGCCGACTTCCGTCTTATCAAACTTCGCGCTGTATTCACGCAGCGCGTCATCGCCACGGGCTTTGACGTTATCCAGGATCTCCGCCACGGTACGTGAGATGCTCTCAGAGGCGGAAATCGCCGGGCGCATCAGCAGCTCGCGCTGCCGTGCGTCGCTACAGGTGTTCCAGTCGATGATTGTGTTAAAGCTCATGGCCATTACTCCATCATCTTCTCAATAGGCAGCACCAGGATGGAGCTTGCGCCCAGCGCCTTCAGTTTTTCCATGGTTTCCCAGAACAGGGTTTCGCTGCTCACCATGTGCATCGCCACGCGCTGCTGATCGCCCGCCAGCGGCAGGATGGTTGGACGCTCAGCGCCCGGCAGCAGGGCAATCACTTCATCCAGACGCTCGGTTGGGGCGTGCATCATGATGTATTTGGACTCACGCGCCTGAATCACGCCCTGAATGCGGGTCAGCAGCTTGTCGATCAGCTGCTGCTTGGCGTCGGCCATGTCGCCGTCGCGCTGAATCAGGCACGCTTTAGAGCGGTAGATCACTTCCACTTCGCGCAGACCGTTGGCTTCCAGCGTCGCGCCGGTAGAGACGAGGTCACAGATGGCGTCCGCCAGACCCGCACGCGGCGCCACTTCAACGGAGCCGTTCAGCAGACAGGATTTAAACTGCACGCCTTTCTGGTCGAGATAACGCTTTAACAGGTGAGGGTAAGAGGTGGCGATACGTTTGCCGTTCAGCGCGGCCGGGCCGTCCCACGCTTCGTCAACCGGCGTAGCCAGCGACAGGCGGCAGCCGCCGAAGTCCAGACGACGCAGGGTGAAATAACGCGGATCTTCGCCCTGCGCGCGGCGGGTCAGCAGCTCTTCTTCCAGCACGTTTTCCCCGATAATGCCGAGGTCAACGACGCCATCCATGACCAGGCCGGGAATATCGTCATCACGCACGCGCAGAATGTCGATGGGCATGTTTTCAGCCAGAGCAATCAGGCGCTGGGTGTGCAGGTTAATTTTAATCCCGCAGCGGGCCAGCAGTTCGCGTGAGTCATCGCTCAAACGGCCTGATTTTTGAATAGCTATGCGTAAGCGTGAGTTATCTAACATTCTTTATTCCTCGTTAACCTGTTTTAACCTGTCTGAATTCGGTCCAAAAAAAAGCCCCCGGAAGAAGATCTTCCGGGGGCTTTTTCATGCGTTCATGCACCACTGGAAGATCCAAACGTCTTCCAGCACACATCGCCTGAAAGACTAGTCAGGATGATGGTGATGATGATGGTGTTTAAATTGAACGCGTGTCATATAAATTCTCGATGAATGCTTATTCATTTGATGTCTTTTAACCTAAACCAGTTGTACGACATATTGCAAGGGCTTTTTTTGATCATTAATTCATTTCATATTGATGCTATGAATTGTGTGTTCTGCCGGGCTGGCGTAGCCTTATAAAAGACGAGTGAGAGTCAGGAGAATTCGCATGAAAAAGGTCGCGATTGTCGGTTTAGGGTGGCTGGGAATGCCGCTGGCGATGTCATTAGCCGCGAAAGGCTGGCAGGTGACCGGGAGCAAAACCACGGCGGATGGGGTAGAGGCAGCGCGCATGTGCGGTATTGATGGCGTTGAGCTGCGCCTTGAACCGGAGCTGGTGTGTGATGCTGACGATCTGGACACGCTGATGAACGTCGATGCGCTGGTGATCACGCTCCCCGCGCGGCGCAGTGGCCCGGGCGAGTCGTTTTATCTGCAGGCGATGCAGGAGATCGTCGACAGCGCGCTGGCGCACCATGTTCCGCGCATCATTTTTACCAGCTCGACGTCGGTGTATGGCGAAGTTGAAGGCGTGGTGAAAGAGAGTTCCGAGCGCCGTCCCGTGACGGCGAGCGGTCAGGTTCTGAAAGAGCTGGAAGACTGGCTGCATAATCTTCCCGGCACGCAGGTCGATATCGTACGTCTGGCGGGGCTGGTGGGCCCTGGCCGCCATCCGGGACGCTTTTTTGCCGGTAAGTCTGCGCCAGACGGCCAGCATGTCGTCAACCTTGTGCATCTTGACGATGTTGTTGCTGCGATTGAGCTACTCTTACAGGCTCCGAAAGGTGGACACATCTATAATATATGTGCACCTTCTCATCCGGCACGCAGCACGTTTTACCCGCTGATGGCACGTCAGCTGGGCCTGGCTCCGCCGGTTTTTGGTGAGGCAAAGGATGACAGCAAAGGCAAAGTTGTTGATGGCAATCGCATTTGTCATGAGCTGGGGTTTGAGTATCAGTATCCCGATCCGCTGGTGATGCCCATGGAATAAGACCCGCAGCGGAGACGATCGCGCACCAGAAGGGGGCGAGCATGAAACCGCTGCTGGATGTTCTTATTATTCTGGATGCTCTGGAAAAAGAGGGGAGCTTTGCCGCTGCGTCAGCAAAGCTCTACAAAACCCCATCTGCGTTGAGCTATACCGTTCAAAAACTGGAAAGCGATCTCAATATCCAGATCCTCGATCGCACCGGGCACCGCGCACGTTTCACCCGTACCGGACAGATGCTGCTGGAAAAAGGCCGTGAAGTCCTCCATACCGTTCGTGAACTCGAAAAGCAGGCCGTAAAACTCCATCAGGGGTGGGAAAACGAGCTGGTTATTGGCGTGGATGATACCTTTCCGTTTTCTCTCCTGACGCCGCTGATTGAAGCCTTTTATCAACACCACAGCGTGACCCGGCTTATTTTTATCAACGGCGTGCTGGGGGGCTCCTGGGATGCCTTAACGCAGGGCAGGGCGGATATCTTTGTCGGTGCGCTCCATGAGCCTCCCCAGCTGAGTGATTTTGGTTTTGCCCGGCTGGGCGTGCTGGAGCAGGTATTTGCCGTGGCGCCCCATCACCCGCTGGCTCAGGAACCCGAGCCGCTTAACCGTCGCGTGATTAAAGGCTATCGCGCCATCGTGGTCGGGGACAGCTCTCGTCCGGAATGCTCGGTCTCCTCGCAGCTGCTTGATGAGCAGGAGGCCATTACCGTTTTCGACTTTAAAACCAAGCTGGAACTGCAAATAAGCGGCCTGGGCTGCGGCTATTTACCGCGCTATCTGGCGCAGCGGTTTATTGACAGCGGCGCGCTTGTTGAAAAACAGGTACTTGCTCAAAGCAGTAATGAATCGGTGTGGGTAGGCTGGAATGAACAAACTGCCGGGCTTGCAAGCGCCTGGTGGCGAGACGAGATTTTAGCAAATAGTGCTATCGCCGCCGTTTACTCTCAGCCCGACGTCCAGAAATCAGCCAGTTAGTAAAAAGAAAATTGTCCCATGCTTTGCAAAGTATTGCCTTTTGTATCCGATGTGGGGCAAAATGCGGCCGCTGCAACCAAATGAATAATCGACGATATAAAAGGCGTCGGTTATTTTTTTTTGCATGTACGAAACGAAACTAAAAACCAAGAGGCCGGGCTTCGTACCGGATAGATATTTACTAAAATCCGACAGTTGTTGTCGCTGAGGAAGAAAGAAATGGGGCAATTTTTCGCTTACGTGGCGGTTATCACCGTAAAGGAGAATAACTATGTCGCATAACGCAACTCCAAACACCTCTCGCGTGGAATTACGTAAAACGCTTACGTTGATTCCGGTTGTTATGATGGGCCTTGCCTATATGCAACCGATGACGCTGTTCGATACATTCGGTATCGTATCAGGCCTCACAGACGGTCATGTGCCGACGGCTTATGGCTTCGCGCTGATTGCGATCCTCTTTACCGCGCTGAGCTACGGTAAACTGGTGCGTCGCTATCCGTCTGCTGGTTCCGCCTACACCTATGCCCAGAAATCCATCAGCCCGACTGTTGGCTTTATGGTGGGCTGGTCTTCGCTGCTCGACTACCTGTTCGCGCCGATGATCAACATTCTGCTGGCAAAAATTTATTTTGAAGCGCTGGTGCCGTCGATTCCATCCTGGATGTTCGTCGTGGCGCTGGTGGCCTTTATGACCGCCTTTAACCTGCGCAGCATTAAGTCCGTTGCCAACTTTAACTCCGTTATCGTTGTGCTTCAGGTTGTCCTGATTGCCGTTATTCTTGGCATGGTGATTTACGGTGTGTTCCACGGCGAAGGCGCCGGCACTCTGGCGAGCAGCAAGCCGTTCTGGTCTGGTGATGCCCATGTGATCCCGATGATTACCGGGGCAACCATTCTGTGCTTCTCCTTTACCGGTTTTGACGGCATCAGCAACCTGTCTGAAGAAACGAAAGACGCAGAGCGCGTGATCCCTCGCGCCATCTTCCTGACGGCGCTGATTGGCGGTCTGATCTTTATTTTCTCGACCTATTTCCTGCAGCTGTACTTCCCGGATATCTCTCGCTTTAAGGATCCGGATGCATCTCAGCCGGAAATCATGCTCTATGTGGCGGGTAAAGCGTTCCAGGTTGGCGCGCTGATCTTCTCCACCATTACCGTACTGGCGTCCGGTATGGCCGCGCATGCAGGCGTTGCGCGTCTGATGTACGTGATGGGCCGCGATGGCGTATTCCCGAAAAGCTTCTTCGGTTACGTTCATCCAACCTGGCGTACTCCGGCGATGAACATCATTCTGGTCGGTGCCATTGCGCTTCTGGCGATTAACTTTGACCTGGTGATGGCAACGGCGCTGATTAACTTCGGTGCGCTGGTGGCGTTCACCTTTGTTAACCTGTCGGTTATCTCTCAGTTCTGGATCCGTGAAAAGCGTAACAAGACGCTGAAAGATCACTTCCAGTATCTGTTCCTGCCGATGTGCGGTGCCCTGACCGTGGGCGCGCTGTGGGTTAACCTGGAAGAGAGCTCTATGGTGCTTGGCCTGATTTGGGCGGGTATCGGCCTGATTTACCTGGCCTGCGTCACGAAGAGCTTCCGTAACCCGGTTCCTCAGTACGAAGACATCGCGTAATGACTCGCCGGGTGGCGCTAGCGCTTGCCCGGCCTACAAAACGACACACCCGTTGGCCTGTGCCAGCGGGCAAAAAAAAGCCGGAGACATCGCCTCCGGCTTTTTTTATACCCCTCGCTCAGACAATCTCTTGAGCGTACTGGAACAGGGATTTCAACAGCGCCTGTTTCTCAGCATTCCCCTCATACTGGCCATAAAGCATTTCCAGCTCCTGGGCATAGCTATTAAGGAACTCAGGGGTAAAGACATTGCGACGATGCTGCAGCCAGCGATCCTGCTCTGCCTCGTCCAGCGTGCCGGGGAAATTACGCGCGCGGTAGTTAAACATCAGCTTTTCGATGCGTTTATCGGCGAAAGTAATATCCAGCGCCGGTAAGTTACGCGGCTCGGTTTGCAGAACGATATTCATCGCCGCGCGGTCGGCATCGCTGAAGAAGCCGTTGTAGAGCTGGGCATCCACGTTTTCAGACGGCACGAACGGCTCCGCCTCGGCAAAGATAGCAACTACTTTCTCGCGCACCTGCGGGTTATCGCGCAGCACTTTCAGGTTATCGAGGCAGCGCTGACGGTTAATGCCCAGTCTGTCCGCATCTTCCGGGCGCAGCGTATTCGCCTGCGCGAGTACCGGACATTTATTGATATGCACCAGTTTGACCGGCACCGCGGGCAGATCGCCGAGTTCATTTTTCGGGGTGTAAAGCCGTTCGCGCAGGCTATCGCTGTCGAGCTCAAGCAGCGGCGAAATATCGCCGGCTAAATCCACCATGATGACCGCATTACGGTTGTCCGGATGCCAGGCCAGCGGGGCGACCCAGCTGGTATTACCGCGCCAGGCGCCAAACATGCCGGAGATATGCACCAGGGGTTTCATCTGCGGTACGTCGATAAGGGTCATGAGCTTCTGCTTGCTGCGGTGGCTCAGCAGATACTCAAACAGCCGGGGCTGCGCGTTTTTCACCAGCTTCGCCATGGCAATGGTGGCATAGACGTCCGCCATCGCGTCGTGGGCATTGCTGTGCTCGATGCCGTTGGCGCGCGTCAGGTGTTCCAGCCGGAAGCTGGTCAGCCCCTCCTCGTTTTCCGGCCAGTTAATGCCCTCAGGACGCAGGGCATAACAGGCGCGCATGATGTCGAGCAAATCCCAGCGTGAGTTGCGGTTCTGCCAGCTCCAGGCATAGGGATCGTAGAAGTTGCGATAGAAGATGTTGCGCGTTACTTCGTCATCGAAGCGGATGTTGTTGTAACCGACCACGCAGGTATTGGGGACGGTAAACAGATCGTGGATGCGTCGGGCGAATTCTGCCTCGTTAACGCCTTTCTCGCGCGCTTCCTGAGGCGTGATCCCGGTGACCATGACCGCCCCGGGCTGCGGCAGGTAGTCATCAGCCGGTTTGCAGTAAAAGACCTCAGGCTCGCCAATAATGTTGAATTCGTCGTCGGTACGGATGGCGGCAAACTGCGCCGGTCGGTCCAGCGCCGGGTGCGTGCCAAAGGTTTCGTAGTCATGGAATAAAAAAGTCGGGCGAGCGGCAGAGTCAGACACCAGTAATACCATCCTGTTAAAAAATGACGTCACTATGGTAAACGATCGTGCGGTTCAGACCGAATAAAAAGCACCGCCGTGACGCAAATTTGCGCGCCAGCTTCAGAGAAAAACCTGTGCTCTGTCACATTTTTTTGCAATTAAGCCAGGTAACGACATCAGAACTCCCGTAAAAAGGTCATCGATTTTTAATGACCTGAGGATATACCGTTGAAACGCCGTCTGTTTATTGCTGTTTCTTTACTCGCTTCGAGTGTCTCATCTGCTTTTGCGGCCGAACCACTGGATTTTTCGCCGCAGCCTCCGGCCATTCAGGCTGGCTCCTGGGTGCTGATGGACTACACGACTGGTCAGATCTTAACGGCGGGCAACGAACATCAACAACGTAATCCGGCGAGCCTGACCAAGCTGATGACGGGGTATGTGGTTGATCGGGCCATTGATAGCCATCGCATTACGCCGGACGACATTGTCACCGTCGGGCGTGACGCATGGGCAAAAGGCAACCCGGTTTTTGACGGCTCGTCGCTGATGTTCCTGAAAGAGGGCGATCGCGTCTCCGTGCGTGATTTAAGCCGCGGTCTGATTGTCGATTCCGGCAACGACGCCTGCGTGGCGCTGGCCGATCACGTGGCGGGCGGTCAGCCGCAGTTTGTGAAGATGATGAACGACTACGTGCAGAAGCTGAACCTGCGCGATACGCACTTTGAAACAGTCCACGGGCTGGACGCGCCGGGCCAGCACAGCTCGGCCTATGACCTGGCCGTACTCTCCCGGGCCATCATTCACGGCGAGCCTGAGTTTTATCATATGTACAGCGAAAAGAGCCTGACCTGGAACGGGATCACCCAGCAAAACCGTAACGGCCTGCTGTGGGATAAAACCATGAACGTGGACGGGCTTAAAACGGGGCACACCTCGGGGGCGGGCTTTAACCTGATTGCGTCCGCCGTTGACGGCCAGCGCCGTTTAATCGCGGTGGTGATGGGGGCGGACAGCCCGAAAGGCCGTGAGGACCAGGCCCGGAAACTGCTGCACTGGGGGCAGCAGAACTTCGATACGGTGCAAATCCTGCATAGCGGTAAAAAAGTGGGGACAGAGCGTATCTGGTACGGCGATAAGGAGCAGGTGAAACTGGGCACCGACCAGGACTTCTGGCTGGCCTTGCCGAAAGCGGAAGTGCCGAACATCAAAGCCAAATACGTGCTGGATAAAAAAGAGCTGGAAGCGCCGATTGCTGCGCATCAGCGGGTCGGGGAGATCCAGCTCTATGACCGTGACAAGGTGGTGGCGCACTGGCCGCTGGTGACGCTGGAAGCCGTTGATAAGGGCGGACTGTTCTCTCGCATGAGCGATTATCTCCACCACACGCTTTAACCGCTGATGGGCAGACTGGCAGGGTTGCGAGTCTGCTCACATAATAAACACTCCTCGTTTGCCGATAATAGTAATCCAGCTTTATAGTGTATAAATATACAGTAATGAATGGAGGCAGCATGGACTACAGCATCAAGCAGCAACAGAAACGTAAGATTGCCGGTTTTCATTTGGTCGGACCGTGGGAACAAACGGTAAAACAGGGCTTTGAACAGCTGGTGATGTGGGTGGACGGGCGCCACATTGAGCCGCTGGAGTGGGTTGCGGTCTACTACGATAACCCCGATGAGGTCCCGGCAGAAAAACTGCGCTGCGATACGGCCGTTACGGTGCCGGACGATTTCGTTATTCCGGAAAACAGCGAAGGCGTCATGATGACGGAAATCGCGGCCGGGGATTATGCCGTGGCGACGGCGCGCGTGGAAAACTACGACTTCGCCACGCCGTGGTATCAGTTCTTCAACTCTCTGCTGCAGGACAATAAGTACCAGATGGCGCTTAAACCCTGCTTCGAACGCTATCTCAATGACGGCAATGCAGACGGCTACTGGGATATCGAAATGTATATCGCGGTAGAGCATAAAACGGCTTAAGCCTGCTAAATGAAGGGTTTTTCAGCCGGGAGCGAGCCGCCCGGCTGAAAACACAGTACAATTGTGATTTGCCGTGTAGCTGGAGAGCGGGTGTGCGTCCCGACAAATCATTAACCCCTTTTGAAATTCGCTTGTACAAACATTACCGCGTGGTGCACGGGTGCCGCATCGCGCTGGCGTTCGTATTGACGTTTGTACTGGTCCGTTTGCTTGATGTTCCGGAAGGGACGTGGCCGCTGATCACCCTGGTGGTGGTGATGGGGCCCATCTCGTTTTGGGGGAACGTTGTTCCGCGCGCCTTTGAGCGAATTGGCGGGACGGTTTTAGGCTCGGCCCTTGGGCTTATTGCCCTGAAGCTGGAGCTCATCTCATTTCCCGTGATGCTGGCATGGTGCGGGGCCGCCATGTTCCTGTGCGGCTGGCTGGCGTTGGGCAAAAGACCGTATCAGGCCTTGCTGATTGGGATTACTCTCGCGGTGGTTGTCGGTGCGCCCGCCGGGGATATGACCACCGCGCTGTGGCGAAGCGGGGATGTCATCCTGGGGTCACTGCTGGCCATGCTCTTCACCGGCATCTGGCCGCAGCGCGCTTTTCTGCACTGGCGTATTCAGATGGCGAACTACGTCACCGCCTTTAACCGCGTCTATCAGGCCGGATTTTCCCCGAATCTGGTCGAACGTCCCCGGCTGGAAAAGCATCTGCAAACAATCCTCAACGACGTGGTCAAAATGCGCGGCCTGATCGCGCCCGCCAGCAAAGAAACCCGTATTCAAAAATCGATTTTTGAAGCTATCCAGACGGTAAGCCGCAATCTGGTGTGCATGCTTGAACTGCAAATCAACGCCCACTGGGCCTCGCGTCCCAGCCATCTGTTGATGCTTAACGCGCAGACCCTCAAAGAGACCCAGCAGATGACGCAGCAAACGCTGTTGACCATCGCCCATGCGCTCTACGAAGGGAACCCGCAGCCGATACTGGCCAACAGCGAGCGGCTGAATGAGATCGTTGCGGAGCTGAAGCAGTTAATCAATGAACGCCAGAGCGATAACGTTGCGGAAACGCCTATTCATGGCTACGTCTGGCTGAGCATGGAACTGGCGCGGCAGCTTGAGCTGTTATCGCACCTTATTTGCCGGGCGCTGCGCAAATAAAAGGCGTATGTGACGGCTGCTGCTTCGATTCAGCAGCAATTGGGGTTATGATAGCTTTAAACGATATACTCATTGTCATTCGCAGCCGCTGTCAGTAAGGTTATTGTTACAACGGTTGCCTTAACGAATCCGAATCTCACATTATCAGGGGTGTAAAAATGGAAACTACCAAGCCTTCGTTCCAGGATGTTCTGGAATTCGTCCGCCTGTTCCGCCGCAAAAACAAGCTGCAGCGTGAAATCCAGGACGTTGAGAAGAAGATCCGTGACAACCAGAAACGTGTTCTGCTGCTCGACAACCTGAGCGACTACATCAAGCCAGGTATGAGCGTTGAAGCTATTCAGGGCATCATCGCCAGCATGAAGAGCGACTATGAAGACCGCGTTGATGACTACATCATCAAAAACGCTGAGCTGTCCAAAGAGCGTCGTGACATCTCTAAAAAGCTGAAAGTGATGGGCGAAATCAAAAACGGCGAAGCAAAAAGCGAGTAATCGCAGCGAATAGTGAAAAAGGCTCTCTGGTGACAGAGAGCCTTTTTTTATGACTCAGAACGCGGCTGTAGCTGATAAATCCAGGCCTGAACCTGCTTGCCTTCAAGGGTGGTCACCGTGACCTCAACCCGATCGTAGCCGTCTTCAAATTCGTCCAGCATTTGCCAGTGTGCGGCAAGGTTATCTGAGATAAACAGATAGCCTTCGACGCGGGGGCCGTCAGGGTGGAGCACAATTCCCGGGAAGTCCGCCGCGGCGCCCCAGCCGCGTTCGTAAAACGTGCCGGATACGGAACCGGCCAGCCATTCGCCGCCGATGTTTTCAAGAATATGCGCATTAGCGTGGCCCGGGCGCAGCGTGCCGTAGACAAACAGAGCGTTCATTTTCCCTCATCCGCAAAGCAAAAAGCCTGCTTTAAAAGCAGGCTTTTTAAATTTGGCTCCTCTGACTGGACTCGAACCAGTGACATACGGATTAACAGTCCGCCGTTCTACCGACTGAACTACAGAGGAATCGTTGTGGAGGCTTATCTTAGCGGCGAAAAAACTTTTGTCAAACCTGATCTTAGGGAAAACCGACTGATTGCTGATTCTGTCATCAGTTTGTTGTAAATCCACACATCTTTTTCTGGAAAATACTTTGCAGGATTAGCATTTGTCCCCCATCATTTGAAATGGAGTTTCAACTTTTCTCGCTAAGGTCCATTTTGAACGTCACTGCCTCCTTACGCCAGGCGATAACGCGCACGCCATGGTATGCAAAACGTAAAAGCTATCGTGTCCTGTTCTGGCGTGAAATCACCCCTCTTGCCGTGCCTATCTTCCTGGAAAATACCTGCGTTCTGTTGATGGGGGTCCTGAGCACCTTCCTGGTGAGCTGGCTGGGGAAAGAGGCGATGGCAGGGGTTGGGCTGGCGGACAGCTTTAACATGGTGGTGATCTCGTTCTTTGCCGCCATAGACCTCGGGACGACGGTGGTGGTGGCCTTTAGCCTCGGCAAGCTTGATCCCAAACGTGCACGCGAGGCGGCCCGCCAGTCGCTGATGATCATGACCATTTTTTCGATCGTTCTGGCGGCGGTGATCCACTATTTCGGTAAAGAGATTATCGATTTTGTCGCCGGGGAGGCCACTAACGAGGTTAAAGACCTGGCGCTGACCTACCTGGAAATGACCGTCTTAAGCTATCCGGCGGCGGCCATTGCGCTGATTGGCAGCGGTGCGCTGCGCGGGGCGGGCAACACCAAAATTCCGCTGCTGATCAACGGCGGGATGAATATCCTGAATATCATTATCAGCAGCGTGCTGATCTACGGCGTGTTCTCGTGGGAGGGGCTGGGGTTCGTCGGTGCCGGACTGGGGTTAACCATTTCACGCTATATCGGTGCGGCAGCCATCATCGGGGTGCTGATGGCGGGGATCACCCCCTCGCTGCGTCTGACGCTAAAAAGCTATTTCCGCCCCTTTAATTTCGCCATTATCTGGGAAGTGATGGGCATCGGCATTCCCGCGAGCATTGAATCGGTCTTGTTCAACGGCGGGAAGCTGCTCACGCAGATGTTTGTCGCCGGGATGGGCACCGACGTTATCGCCGGTAACTTTATCGCCTTCTCTATTGCCTCGCTGATTAACCTGCCGGGTAACGCGCTGGGTTCAGCATCCACCATTATTACGGGTAAGCGGCTCGGGAAAGGGCAGATAGGCCAGACGGAGCGGCAGCTGCGGCACGTGTTCTGGCTGTCGACCATTGGGCTGACGCTGATCGCCTGGGGAACCGCGCCGTTTGCCGGGCTGATGGCCTCGTTCTATACCCACGAAGACGACGTTAAAGAGGTTGTTAAGATCCTCATCTGGCTCAACGCGGCCTTTATGCCCATCTGGGCAGCCTCATGGGTATTACCCGCCGGGCTGAAAGGGGCACGCGATGCCCGCTTTGCGATGTGGGTATCGATGCTCGGCATGTGGGGATGTCGCGTTGTCGCGGGGTATACGCTCGGGGTGATGCTCGGATGGGGTGTGGTCGGCGTCTGGCTGGGGATGTTCCTCGACTGGGCCGTGCGGGGCGCGCTGTTCTACTGGCGGATGGTCAGCGGACGCTGGCTGTGGAAATATCCGCGGAAAAATGCCTGACAATTGCGCGAAGTGGAGAATAATTCGGCAAACGATCGGAAATGTGCATTCTGCCTTTGACATCCCGGGGGAGCATCGATAATATGCGCCCCGTTCACACGATTCCTCTGTAGTTCAGTCGGTAGAACGGCGGACTGTTAATCCGTATGTCACTGGTTCGAGTCCAGTCAGAGGAGCCAAATTTGAAAAGCCTGCTTTTAAAGCAGGCTTTTTGCTTTTCTGCGCAAGGTAAACGCAAAACGGCAACCGGGTTGCCGTTTTTAGTGTGTGCACCCTCTCCCGCTGGAGAGGGCTGGGGTGAGGGCACCAGCCCGCACAATGCACTATCGATCCAAACCAATCGGCGCCGTCGCCTCAACCAGCCACTCACGCGCTTCGCTATTCACCAGCGGTGAGAGCGCCTCGCGTACCTGCCGGTGATACGCATCCAGCCACTGCTTTTCCTGCTCGCTCAGCAGATGCAGCTCAACCTGACTTAAGTCGATCGGGATCAGCGTCAGCGAGGCAAATTTGCAGAAACCCGGACGGCTCTCCACAATCTCCACCTGGTTTTCAATACGAATACCGTGGCTATCGCCCAGATAGTAGCCTGGCTCGATAGTCATGATATTGCCCGCCACCAGCGGCCACGGGTTAACCTTTTTGGCGATGCGATGCGGGTTCTCGTGGATCAGCAGCTGGTGCCCCACGCCGTGTCCCGTGCCGTGATCGTAATCCAGCCCCATCTCCCACAGCGGGCGACGCGCAAACGCATCCAGCTGATGCCCCTGAGTCCCAGAAGGGAACTGCAGGGTAATGAGCGACAGGAAGCCTCTCAGCACGGCAGTGTAGTGCAGGCGCTGCTGCGGATCGACGTTACCCCACGCCAGCGTGCGCGTGGCGTCGGTGGTGCCGTTAACAAACTGGCCGCCGGAATCGTTCAGGTAAAAATGGTCATGGCCGATGGGCTTATTGCTGGCCTCGCTCGAATGGTAGTGGCACATCGCCGCATTGCTCGAAGAGGCGGAGATGGTCGCAAAACTCTGCTCGATGAACCCGGGCTGCTGTTGACGGAACGCAAGCTGCTGCGCCTGCGCGTCCAGCTCGGTGAGCGGTTTTCCTGCCGCCTCGCGCCGCGGCACTTCGCGGCTCAGCCAGGCGAGGAAGTTGACCCACGCGGCCCCGTCCCGGTGATGGCACTCGCGATAACCCGCCAGCTCGACCGGGTTTTTAGTCGCTTTCATCAGGGTGATGGGATCGGTCCGCCAGACAATTTCTCCCCGTGGTTCAACGGCGAAGCGCAGGGCAACCGGCGCGGAATCGGCATCAATCATCACCCGTTTGCCTACGGCAATCTGCTGGCAGCGTTCAATAAAGGTATCCTGCGGCGCAACGGTGAACGCATTGCGCACACCGTCAGGCAGGGCGCTGAGCTTATTGTCGTTAACAAACCACTCAACGTGACCGTCACGACCGAGAAGGGCAAAGGAGAGCGGTACCGGGCTGTAAGGGATATCCGCACCGCGGACGTTTAACAGCCAGGCGATGTTATCCGGCAGGGTGACGGCGAGATAATCCACATTGTTTGCGGCCAGCACGGCGGCGACGCGCTGACGTTTGTCCGCGCTGCGTTCGCCGCTGTGTTCAACCGGCATCTCACGGATAAGCCCCGCCGGTGCGGCAGGGCGATCGGTCCATAGCGTGTCAAACGGCGAGGCCTTCAGCGGCACCAGCTCGCACGGCGTGGCAGACAGTTGCTCAAATTCCGCGTTGGTCATCAGCAGCGCGTCAAAACCGATGCGCGTTCCTGACTCAACGTTTTCTGCCAGCCATTCTGCCAGCGGCTCGTTGTGCAGGTGGTGGATCTCAACCTCATCCGTATTGACCTGAACGCGCGCCTGAACCTGATAGCGCCCGTCGACGAACAGCAGCGCTTTGTTTTTCAGCACCAGCGCCACGCCGGCCGAACCGTCAAAGCCCGTCAGCCAGGCCAGCTTTTCGTCGTAAGGCGCGCAGTATTCGCTCTGCCAGGCATCCGCGCGCGGGACGATCATCCCGTCGAGATGGCTGGCCTCAAGCCAGTGGCGCAGGGCAGAGAGCGGTGATGTGCTGGACATTGTTTTTCCTTATCGTGATTAGCGGAACGGCGGCTCGTTGAAGGTGCGCAGCTTGCGCGAATGCAGCTTGTCGCCCTCCGCGCGAAGTAAATCAATCGCACGAATACCAATCTGCAGATGCTCAGAGATAGCCCCTTCGTAGAAACGGTTGGCCTGGCCCGGCAGCTTAATTTCACCGTGCAGCGGCTTGTCGGAGACGCACAGCAGCGTGCCGTAAGGAACGCGGAAGCGATACCCCTGCGCGGCAATGGTGGCGCTCTCCATATCGATCGCTACCGCGCGGCTCAGGTTGAACCGCAGCGCGGAGGCGGAGTAGCGCAGCTCCCAGTTGCGGTCATCCGTTGTGACGACCGTACCGGTGCGCAGGCGCTGTTTAACCTCTTCGCCCGGCATGCCGCTGACCTCTTTGGTGGCGTCATACAGCGCGCGCTGTACTTCGGCGATGCTCGGGATTGGGATATCCGGCGGCAGCACCGCATCAAGCACGTGATCATCGCGCAGATAGGCGTGGGCCAGCACGTAGTCGCCAATCAGCTGGCTTTCGCGCAGGCCGCCGCAGTGGCCAATCATCAGCCACACGTCCGGGCGCAGTACCGCCAGATGGTCGCAGATGGTCTTGGCATTTGACGGGCCAACGCCGATGTTAATCAGCGTGATGCCCTGGCCGTCGGCGGTGATCAGGTGCCAGGCGGGCATCTGGTGCTTTTTCCACGCCAGGTCGGAAATGGCCTGCTCGGGCGCTTCGGTTTCAGCGGTGATCCAGATCCCGCCCGCGCAGGACAGCGCGATATACGGGCTCTCCGGGTCGAGGATCTGGCTGCAGCCCCAGCGGACAAACTCGTCGACGTAGCGGGTGTAGTTGGTAAAGAGCACGAACGGCTGGAAATGTTCGACTGGCGTACCGGTGTAGTGACGCAGACGCGCCAGGGAGAAATCGACCCGGCGGGCATCAAAATGCGACAGGGGAGAAAATTCTGCCGGGTGATAAATCCCGTCGGCCGTCTCATCGCCAATCTGTGAAAGTTCCGTCGTCGGGAAGTGGCGGGTCAGCCCCGCGCTCATGGAGCGGTCGAGGGTTAACGCCGAACCGTCAATCACGTACGGATACGGGATCTCATGCTGCGAGGGCTCAACGGCAATGTGCGCGCCGTAATCCTGGTACAGCAGCGTGAGTTGTTCTTCAAGATACGGGCGGAACAGCGCAGGGCGGGTGACGGTGGTGCTGTAGCAGCCGGAGTGGGTAAAGCGCGCGTAGGCGCGGGTTTTGGGATTACTGCTGGCGCTGCCGTCCCAGGTCACAGAGAGCGATGGATAAACAAAAAGGCCCTCGGTTCTGGCCTTTTGGTCGGGAAGTTTCCCTGTTTCGATATATTCGCTGATGGCGCCGCGCAGCGCGTTGACGGACTGTTCATACAGCGCGTCGAGTTTTTCCAGCGCCTGAGCCGGGGTCAGGCTGGAGCCCTTATTATTCATCTCTGTCTCCTTGTTCCACAGGTGTGCGACTCTACCCGATAGTATGTCACACGCCTGTGAAACAAAAGGGAGATCAGCCGTGGCTCGTCTCTTTCATCAGCAGCGCCGTCGCCGCCGACAGCAGGCAGCCGGCCAGCAGATAAATCGCCACGCTGTGCCAGTTGCCGCCGGAGAAGGTCACCAGCGCGGCGGCAATAAACGGCGTAAATCCGCCGCCGACCACGCTTGCCACCTGATAGCCCACGCCCGCGCCGCTGTAGCGGTAGCTTGCGCCAAACAGCTCGGTGAACATCGGCTGCTGCACGCACACCACCATGTCGTGAGCGATATTGGCGAGCATGATGGCGAAGAAGACAATCCAGAAGATCGACTGCGCCTCGAGCGCCATAAAGAACGGCCAGGCGCTGAGGGTGCCAATCAGCGCCCCGGTGATGTAGACGCGACGGCGGCCAAACCTGTCAGCCAGCCAGGCGAAGCAGGGGATAGTCAGACAGCTTATCCCGCCGACCAGCAGGCCAATATTGAGGAACAGCTCGCGCGGCAGACCGAGGTTCTGCGTCGAGTAGTTCAGGGCAAACGCGGTGACGATATACATCGTCAGCAGCTCGCACAGGCGCAGCGCGATAATTTTCAGAAAAGCGCCAGGGTGCTGAACCAGCGCTTCCATCACAGGCAGACGCTTTTTGGCGAGCGGTTTTTCCAGCTGTTGTTTTTCAAACTCAGCCGACTCCTCCATCCCGTTGCGGATCCACAGCGCGGCGATGACCAGCACGATGCTGAAGATGAACGGAATGCGCCAGCCCCAGCTCAGGAACTGCTCGTCGGTGGTGAGCTGGCTGATTAGCGATACCAGCCCGGTGGAAAGCAGAAGGCCTACGCCGTACCCGACCTGTACGCCGCTGCTGTAAAACGCTTTCCTGTGCTTCGGCGCGCTCTCAACGGACAGCAGCGCCGCGCCGCCCCATTCGCCGCCGACGGCGAAGCCCTGGATGGCGCGCAGGGTGACCAGCAGTACCGGCGCCCACCAGCCGATAGAGGCAAACGAGGGGAGAATACCGATAAGCGCGGTGGCGATCCCCATCATCCAGACGGTGAGCATCAGCATGCGCTTGCGGCCGAGGCGGTCGCCGAAGTGGCCGAAGATCACACCGCCCAGCGGGCGAAACAGAAAGCCGACCCCGAAGGTGGCAAACGCGGCAAGCGTGCCCATCGCAGGGCTGACCTGGGGAAAAAACTCGCGGTTAAACACCAGGGCGGCAGTGATGCCGTAAAGCAGAAAATCATACCAGTCGACGACGGCACCCGCGAAGCTGCCTAAGGCTGCGCGGCGGGCACGATTGAGCGAAGGTGTCTCCTCGTTGGGACGATCGGAGATGAGGGTGGAGTCCATAGTTGTCCTGTCCGTACTGATTTTTTAATTATTGGTATAAGAAAAGGTCACTCACATAGCGGCCGTCATATAAACGGAACCTATGAGACTACCGCGACAGAACGCCTGAGAAAACGTTTTTATCTTTCCGGATGGTGCTGAATAAATAAATTTCATCCCCACCTGCAGCGAGATAATTGTGTCTTCTGGCTCCGTTAAAGGCTGAATGGTTTACAGTAATAGTGACCGCTGCGTAAGTTAAGCTGAGGGAATAACGATGCAACGCACCTTTTCGGCATTCTGGATGGTCCTGTTTTTATTCGTCGCACCGCTTCATGCGGAGCCCAACGTCTATGGTGAACAGCGTATCAGCGGCTGGTGGAATGCGCTGACGGATGATATTTCGCAAACCTGGGAAGAGCCCCAACGTTACGACCTGTACCTGCCGTTTCTGAGCTGGCACGCTCGCTTTATGTACGACAAAGAAAAAACCGACAATTACAATGAAATGCCGTGGGGCGGCGGGCTGGGCGTTTCCCGCTATAACGAAGAGGGCAACTGGAGCGCGCTGTTCGCAATGATGTTCAAGGACTCGCACAACGAATGGCAGCCCGCGATGGGCTATGGCTGGGAGAAGGGCTGGTATCTGGATGATGCCAAAGATTTCCGTCTTGGGCTCGGTGCCGCAGCTGGCATCACGGCGCGAGATGATTTTGCAAACTATGTCCCGCTACCGTTCATCTTCCCGCTGTTTTCGGCCGGGTATAAGCGCGTTACCGTCCAGTTCACCTATATTCCAGGAACCTATAACAACGGCAACGTGCTCTTTGCCTGGCTGCGCTTAGGCTTTTAAAGGGTGATCACCTTTTTTGCCACGGCGTTAGACAATACCAGCATGGAGAACAGAACTGAGGTGACGAAGGTGAGCACAATCAACGCCAGCTTCATACCGAGAGAGGTCACCGGTATCAGCGCCGTCAGCAGATGAAACACCGAGTAGTGCACAATATACACGCCGGTCATCGTTTTGCTGATGGCGGCCAGAATGGACTCCTTAAATTCAGCATTGCGGCGAAAGCGCACGCCGTTCGCCGCAATCACCAGCGCGATGATCAAAATGTAAATCTGCGAGCCGGTGAGAATAAAGGCGTTTCTGTCCGCCTTGAACAGCGCGAAGAAGAAGTGGCGCTCGTAAAACCAGGTGAAGAGGTAGATAAACGGGATGGCGACGACCGCCGCCCTGACGACATTTTTGCGGCTAATCCACTCGGCAATTTTCGGGTCGCAAAAGAGTTGCCCCGTCAGATAAAACAGCAGCCACGTCCACAGCCGATACTGCGGTGAAAGAGAAAGGACGTGCGTTCCAGGATAGAGCGCTGACAGCAGATCGTATCCGTAGGAAAAGAGCAGCAGGGCAGCGATCGCGCCGCAGAACAGCCTTCGCCGCTGGCTGAGCCACTCCACCACCGGGTGGAAGGTGTAAATCACCACAAACGCAAACACGAACCAGGGCTGGATTAAATACCCGCGCTGATAGGGCTCCCACAGGTAGTAGATCGTTATCCAGAACAGAAAAACAATCACCAGACTTTTAATTTTACCGAGCTGCCAGCGGGTGCCGTGCCGTGATTGTCCGTCGAGATAGCCCGCAACGACAAAAAACAGCGGTGTGGCGATCGTCGAAATAAAGGTTAAAAACCCCAGGATCCAGTGATAGTCATAATCATAATGATCCCAGGTGTTGTAGATGGTAAAGAAGGTCACCGCCGTCATACAGCCCAGCGTCTTGATAATGTTCAGCCCTGTCGCATTCATTGTTGTTTGGCTTCGTCCTTACGATGGAAACACGCATAGATCACGGGGAGTACCAGCAGCGTCAGGATTGTAGCAAACCCCAGTCCAAACATAATCACAACGGCCATGCTCTGGAAGAAAACGTCCAGCAGCAGCGGAGCCAGGCCAAGTACGGTCGTGAACGCGGTGAGCAGGATGGGGCGCAGACGTGAGGTCGCGGCGTACACGATCGCGCTGTGCTGATCCTGCTGCGTTTTCTGCTGCTCGATCTCTTCCACCAGCACGATGCCGTTGCGGATGAGCATTCCGCTCAGGCTCAGCAGACCAATCAGCGCCATAAAGCCAAAGGGAATGCCGGTAAGTAAAAATCCCGGCGTCACGCCAATCAGCGCCAGCGGTACGGTCAGCCAGATAGCGACCGCATTTTTTACCGAGCTGAACATCAGCACCGTAATGACAAACATCACCAGATACCCGAGAGGTAGCGTAGTGAATAGCCCCTGCTGCGCTTCGCTGGAGTTTTCCGCGTCGCCCCCCCACTCGATGCTGTAGCCGTGTGGCAGGGGAAGGGCATCTACTTGCGGCTTCACCCGGGCGAGAATATCCCCGGAGGTTTGCTGGCTCAGCGGGTCCGGGTCCGTCTGAACCGTCAGCACCCGCGAGCGGTCGCGGCGAAGGATGAGCGGGTCTTCCCACTCCAGCGAGAAGCGGCTGACGACGTTACTCAGCGGGATATACTGCTGCCGCGTCTGGCTCCAGACCAGCACGTTGTTCAGGTGACTGGCGTCCAGCCGTTCGCTCTCAGGCGGGCGCACCACGACCGGGAGCAGGTCGCTGCCTTCCCGGTACAGCCCCGCCCGGCTGCCGGAGAAGTTCATCTCCAGCGCGTTGTCGACGTCCTGCTTATCTACGCCAAGCTCGCGGCCCAGGGCGGCAACGTACTGTGGGCGGATCACCTTGCTGCGGTTTTGCCAGTCGTTCCTGACGCTGTCCGTGGCCGGATCGCGGGTGAGGATGTCGTCCACCTGGCTGGCAATCAGGCGCAGCCGGTCAGGGTCGGGGCCTTTAATGCGCACCTCAATGGCGCTGTCGCCGGAGGGGCCAAACATCACGCGTTTGGTGCTGGCGTTGACCTGCGGATAGTTTCGGGCGATGTACTCGTCCACATGGCGCGTCAGGGCGGAGATGTTGCGCTGGTCGTCCATGCGCACCATGATCTGCGCATAGTTGCTGTACTGGCGCTGTCCGCTGTAGGTCAGAATAAAGCGCATACTTCCCTGACCAATGGTTGAGACGGTGGTCTCCACGCCAGGCTGGCCGTTAATGGTTTTTTCGATATCGCTGGTCATTTTCTCAGTCCACTTGATATCGGTACCGTAGGGTAACCACAGGTCGACAAAGAAAATCGGCGTATTAGACGACGGGAAAAAGTTTTGCCGTACGGCGCCGAAGCCCCAGACAGACGCTGCCAGCAGCGCAGCCATCACAATGAGCGTCGGTGCCTTATGGCTCAGCAGCGTGTTAAGCAGGCGCTGGTAGGCGCGGTAGAGTCGCTTATCGTAAGGATCTGACTCGTCGGTTTTATCGGGCGCGCTGTCGTTTTTAAACAACCACCACTTAATCAGCACCGGGGTGAGGGTGAGCGCCGAAAACCAGCTCAGCATCAGGGAAATCAGCAGCACCTGGAACAGGGATTTACAGTATTCCCCGGTGGAATCCTGCGACAGCCCGATAGGAGCAAACGCCAGGATGGCAATCACCGTCGCCCCCAGCAGCGGCAGGGCGGAGCGGCGGATGATGTAGTTTACGGCGGTTAACAGCGGGGAGCCCTGCTGTCGGGCAATCAGCACCCCTTCGACAATCACGATGGCGTTATCCACCAGCATGCTGAGGGCGATAATCAGCGCCCCAAGCGAGATGCGCTGTAGCTCAATGCCACACAGATACATAATCAGCAGCGTGCCCAGCACGTTAAGGGCGAGAGAAACCGCAATGATGATCCCGCTGCGTACGCCCATAAAGATCAGCAGCACGCCGATGACAATCGCCAGCGCCATCAGGAAGTTAATAATAAAACCGTTAACAGAGTGGCCCACTTCGGCTGCCTGATCGTAAAACAGGTCTATCCGTATGCCGGCCGGTTTTTCCGCCGACATCTGGTTTAGCTTCGCCTCCAGCGCGTGGCCCACGTCGATCACGTTCACCCCGGGAATAAACGAGACGCCCATGGTGACGGCTTTTTTGCCGTTGGCATGGTAGATACTCGCTGGCGATTCGTTCAGCCCGCGCGACAGCGTGGCGATATCCCGCAGACGTGTCGCCGCCCCGGTGCCGGAAGGCGTGATGATGAGATCCGCCAGTTCATCAAGATTTCCGAACTCACCGGTCGGGTGCAGGCGAATGGATTCGGTGCCGGAGGTGATTTCTCCTGCGCTGGAAACAACGTTAAGTCTGCTGAGCAGGGCGGAAAGCTGGTTCAGCGTAATGCCGCGCGCGGCCATTTTGCTCAGGGAGATATCAATGTTGACCTGCTGGCTAATCGCCCCACCGATGGCGACCTTCGCAACCCCCGGGACCAGAATTAACTCGCGGCGAAGCTGCTCCGCGTATCTCACCAGTTCAGGGTTACTGAATTCATTCCCGGAAATGGCGAAGAAGAAGCCGAACACGTCGCCGAAATCGTCATTTACAAAGGGCGTGACGACGCCGGGCGGGAACTGACGCGAGGCATCGCCCACGCGGCGGCGCAGTTCATCCCAAATCTGCGGCAGCTCGTTCGAGTGATAGCGTGACGCGATGTTAACGGTGATTTGCGACAGACCGTTTGACGAGATAGAGCTGACGTTATCCAGATAAGGCAACTGCTGAAGGGCATTCTCCAGCGGAAGCGTCACCTCTTCTTCAACCTGCTGAGCGGATGCGCCGGGGTAGTGGGTGACCACCACTGCGGTTTTGATGGTAAAGGCGGGATCTTCCAGCCTGCCGATATTCAACAGGGCAAAAATCCCGCCGATGCCCAGCAGCAGGATCGTTAGCCAGACGCGAACAGGGTTATTAATAAATTGACGAGAGATATCCATTACAGGCCCCGTTCACGCGTCCAGATACGCACCGGCTGGTTAGCATGGAGCTCCCCAACGCCCGCGGCCACCACGCGCTCGCCCGCCTTAAGCCCGCTGGTAATCACCACGCCTTCGGTGCTCACTTGCCCCACGCTGACCTTGCGGTCTTCAAGATGGAGCGCGTCGCCTTCGCCCGTTACGACCCAGACGTGCGGCTCATTGCGCGGGCTGTTGTCCGGGTTAAAGACTGCCTCAACCGGTACGACCAGCGCCTGAGCGCCCGCGCCCGCCGGGAGGTTGGTTAAATTGATGGTCACCGTACCGCTTACGCCACCGACGGCGGGAAAATCATCTGGCCGCGGCATGGTGAGTATCACCTGCCAGGTCAGGGTATTGCTGTCGCTGCTGCCCGAATGCTCTTTGTAGACGGCGGTAAATTCCCGATCCGGAATGGCGTTAATTCTCACCACGGGCCGATACTGCGCGTTGCGGATATCAAAGGTCTTAAACAGGTTTTCAGGGATGCTGAACACCACGTCAAGCAGGTCGGTGCGGGTTAACGTGGCAATGGGCTGACCGGGGGACACCACCTGATGATTTCGGACATGTACGCTGGCCACCGTCCCGCTGAAGGGGGCGACAAGCGTCATCTGATTCAGCTCTTCCCGGGCAATCTGCAGCGCCGCATTCGCCGAATCGCGGTTCGCACGCTGCACGTCCATTTCCGCTTTCGAAATCGCCTGCCGGCCCGCCAGCGTCTGGAAGCGATCGAACTGCCTCTGGGCCAGCGTCGCCGCCGTTTGTCTGTCGTTAACCCGCTGCTGGGCTTCACGGGCGTTCAGTCTGGCAAGCTGTTGCCCCTGCTTGATGGCTGCGCCCTGACGCACATCGAGCGCTTCAATTTGACCTGCGCGCTTGAAGGAAAGGTCTGTGGCATCGCCCGATTCAATGCGGGCGGGGAAAACGCGCTGCTGGGCGTGACCGGGAACCGTCACCTCCGCCACTTTTACCATCCTGGGAAGGGGGGAGTCTTGCTTCGGTTTCGGGTCGCACGCCGTGAGCGTTAACAAAACGAACGGTAAAAGAGAGAGGTAGCGGTTCACTGTATTCCCCTAATAAATAACTGTTTTATTTATTCCATAACCTGGACAGGGGTGACACTATTCTGCCAGAACAGTGACGACCATATAGGTAAATAAACCAATCGCCGTGCTGGCGATAATGGCAAGCGCAATAAACATACCCAGACGGATCAGGCTTAAACCATACATACATTCCTCCATGAGCCGGAAGCGGTAGCTGACTATGAGCATAGTCGGCGAAAAGATAAATGTTAAATAACCATTATCAGTGGGGAAGCGCTAAACCTGATATTCCTGTGCTACGTTTAATGTTAATCATCTTTTTTTACCGTAACTGGCATTAAGGGCAACCCCCTGCATTTAATGCGTTTTTTTGCTTCATTCACTCTCGTGTTGGTTATAAAAAGGATGCTCGATATGTATAAAAACATTCTCGTTCCGGTGGATGTCTACGAGACAAGCCTTGCGGATAAAGCGTTGCAGCATGCACAGTTTCTGGCGCAAAGCGCATCGGGTGACATTCATTTGCTGCACGTCATGCCCAAATTTTCAGCCGAACTGACGCGTGGTTTTATTTCAGATGCGCGCAAAATGGATGAATATATGATTAATAATTCGAAAGAAAAGCTGTCTGACCTGGTCAAAAAAGTAAATCTGCCAGAAGAGCGTGTTCATCTCCACGTCCGTAGCGGGAATGTTCGTGATGAGGTTATTAAGCTGGCGGATGAACTTACCGTCGGCGCGATTATTGTCGGCTCGCGAAATCCAAATATTCAAACCCATTTGTTAGGATCGGAGGCGGCAAGTATTGTTCGTTACGCACATGTTCCTGTTTTCGTTATTCGTTAATTACATAAAAGCAAGGTGATTTCTGAATAGAACCTGAGGAAGGAACGATGAAAACAGGAAAACCTGAACGTCCGTATTATCAACAAACCGTTGATGAAACCCTGTCGAATATTCACTCCACCCTGGAAGGCCTTAGCGGCACAGAGGCATCAGCCCGACTTCAGCAGCATGGTGAGAATGCGTTACCGCAAAAAAAGGGTAAACCCGCCTGGCTGCGCTTCCTGGCGCATTTTAACGACGTATTGATTTACGTTCTGCTGGTGGCCGCGTTGCTTAAGCTCTTCATGGGCCACTGGGTAGACATGTTTGTGATCCTTGGGGTTGCCATCATTAACGCGCTGATTGGCCATATCCAGGAGAGCAATGCTGAAAAATCGCTGCAGAGTATTCGCAATATGCTCTCCAGCGAAGCCGTGGTGGTACGACAGGGGAATCACGAAACGATCCCCACCACGGCGCTGGTTCCGGGAGATATCGTGGTGATCCGCGCCGGGGATCGTATCCCTGCGGACCTGCGCGTGATTGAAGCGCATAACCTTCGCGTGGAGGAGGCCATCCTGACGGGCGAATCCACCGTTGTTGAGAAAAACAGCGATGCGTTAAGCGGGGAACTGCCCTTAGGTGACCGGTATAATCTGCTCTACTCAGGCACTACCGTTAGCTCCGGCGGCGGTAAAGGCGTGGTGGTGGCAACCGGGGGCGAGACCGAACTGGGCCACATCAATCAGATGATGTCCGACATTGAAAAACACCGCACGCCGCTGATGGTGCAGATGGATAAGCTCGGTAAGACCATCTTCATCACTATCCTGGTGATGATGGTGGCGCTGTTTGTCTTTAGCCTCCTGTTCCGGGATATGCCGGTTTCTGAACTGGTGCTGTCGCTTATTAGCCTCGCCGTTGCCGCCGTGCCGGAAGGCCTGCCGGCCATCATTTCCATCATCCTTTCGCTTGGCGTACAGGCCATGGCGCGTCGCAAGGCTATCATTCGCAAGCTGCCTACGGTGGAAACGCTGGGGGCGATGACGGTCATCTGCTCGGATAAAACCGGCACCCTGACGATGAATGAAATGACGGTCAAAGCGGTGATTACCGCTGACACGACCTATCGCGTAGAGGGCGACAGCTACGAA
Organism: Enterobacter sp. 302C9; assembly: GCF_034106085.1. Taxonomy (NCBI): domain Bacteria; kingdom Pseudomonadati; phylum Pseudomonadota; class Gammaproteobacteria; order Enterobacterales; family Enterobacteriaceae; genus Enterobacter; species Enterobacter sp. 302C9. Next base: position 421,221 of record NZ_JAWNBW010000002.1, on the reverse strand, counting down.
CCGGTGGGGAATATTCACCCCGTAGATGACCCGACGCCCGTCAGCGTGACGCAGGGTTCCCTGCTGGAACGCTATCTGCGCACCATTGATCTCTGTAATGACAGCCAGCTGATCAAAGACGAGCAGGGGCTGTGGAAAATCACCGGGGGCCCAACCGAGGGCGCGCTGAAGGTGCTGGCGGCGAAAATCCCGCTCCCACCGCTCGATACCGAAATGCGCAGTAAAATCCCGTTTGATTCGCAGTATAAATACATGTCCACGCTGTACCGGCTGGGCGATGAAGAGGTGATTTTAATCACCGGCGCGCCGGACGTCCTGTTCCGCCTCTGCCAGTACCAGCAGACGAATGACGGGCTGCAGCCGTTCGATCAGCCTTACTGGGAAGGGAAGATTGAAGAGTATGCCCGTGAGGGGCTGCGCATGGTGGCTGCGGCCTGGAAACCTGCCCACGAGGGACAACGCGAGCTGGATCACCCGGACCTGCATGACGGCGTGATCCTGCTGGGTATCGCAGGAATGATGGATCCGCCGCGTCCGGAGGCCATTACCGCCATTGCCGACTGTCTGCAGGCCGGGATCCGCGTCAAAATGATCACCGGTGACCACCCGCAAACGGCCATGAGCATTGGGCAAATGTTGGGGATTGGTAACGCCGCAAGCGCTATCACCGGACGTGAGCTGGAGGCGATGGACGATCGTCAGCTGAGCGACGCCGCACAGCAGTACGATATTTTCGCCCGAACCAGCCCGGAGGATAAATTCCGCCTTGTGCAGGCTCTGCAAAGTAAACAGGAAGTCGTGGGCATGACTGGGGATGGCGTAAATGATGCCCCCGCGCTCAAGCGGGCGGATGTGGGTATCGCCATGGGGATTAAGGGGACGGAAGTGACCAAGGAAGCCGCCGACATGGTGTTAACGGATGACAACTTTGCCACCATTGCCAGCGCGGTGCACGAGGGGCGTCGGGTTTACGATAACCTGAAAAAGACCATTCTGTTCGTTATCCCCAGCAACATCGCGCAGGCCCTGCTGATTATCATCGCGCTGCTGGCGGGGAACCTGATCCCGCTGACGCCGGTCCTGATCCTGTGGATGAACATGGCGACGTCGGCAACGCTGTCGTTTGGCCTGGCGTTTGAAGCGGGTGAGAAGGACATCATGAACCGGCCACCGCGCAAGGCGAATCTCCATGTGATGGACGGCTATGCCATCTGGCGCGTGGTGTTTGTCGGTCTGATGATTGCCATCAGCGCCTTCGTGCTGGAAGCCTGGCTACAGCCGCGCGGCTACTCGGCAGAATTTATCCGCACCGTGCTGCTGCAAACCCTGGTCACTGCGCAGTGGTTCTACATGCTCAACTGTCGCGTGAATGACGGCTTCTCGCTGAGCAAAGGCCTGCTGGCGAACAAAGGAATTTGGATCGTGAGCGGCGTACTGCTGGCGTTGCAGCTTCTTATCATTTACGCACCGTTCATGCAGATGCTGTTTGGCACCGAAGCGCTGCCGTTCCGCTACTGGGTCATCACCTTCCTGATTGGTTTTGTGATGTTCCTTATTGTCGAGGCGGAGAAAGTGCTGACGCGCAGGTGGCGCAAAACCGAGGCGTGATAGCGTAAACTGAGAAAGCCTGCCTGAGTCCGGGCTTTCTCTTTTTTGAGCGCAGAAAACTATGATTCGACTTACCTGGTTCGTCCTTACGCTGTGTGCCGCTGTACCCGGTGCGTTTGCCGTAACCTATACGCTCCCGCCGGAAGGCAGTCGTCTGGTGGGCACCCCGATTATCATCACCGTTCCCGAAGGCAATACGCTGCCTCTGGAAGCCTTTGCCGCGCAGCACGGGCAGGGGCTGAGCAACCTGCTGGAAGCAAACCCGGGCGTGGATCCTTTTTTGCCCAAACCCGGCACCCGGCTGGTGATACCCCAGCAGCTGATTTTGCCTGACACCGTCCGCGAGGGCATTATCGTGAATGCGGCGGAGATGCGTCTCTACTACTACCCGCCAGGCGGTAACACCGTTGAAGTGCTGCCCATCGGTATCGGTCAGGCCGGGCGTGAAACCCCGCGTAACTGGGTGACGGCCGTTGAGCGTAAGCAGGAGGGGCCAACCTGGTCTCCAACGCCGAATACGCGCCGTGCCTATGCGGCAGAAGGGAAAACGCTGCCGGCATTCGTGCCCGCCGGGCCGGATAACCCGATGGGGCTGTATGCGATTTATATCGGCAGGCTGTATGCCATTCACGGCACAAACTCGAATTTCGGCATCGGGCTGCGGGTAAGTCAGGGCTGTATTCGTCTGCGTAATAACGACATCAAGTATCTTTTCGATAACGTTCCCGTGGGAACCCGCGTGCAGCTTATCGATCGGCCTGTAAAGATGACCACGGAGCCGGACGGCAGCCGCTGGGTGGAAGTTCATGAGCCATTATCACGTAACCGTGCGGAATTTGAGTCAACCCGGAAAGTGCCGCTGCCTATTTCAGCCGCGCAGCGAACGCAGCTGATAAACGAGGGCGCGGGCGCTGAGCTGGAACGGCGGTCGGGGATGCCGGTTAAGATTGGCATGTAAAGGGATGGCGCGGGCTGGTGCCCTCACCCCAGCCCTCTCCCACGGGAGAGGGTGCAAACACTAAAAACGGCAACCCGGTTGCCGTTTTGCATTTACCTTGCGCAGAAAAGCAAAAAGCCTGCTTTAAAAGCAGGCTTTTCAAATTTGGCTCCTCTGACTGGACTCGAACCAGTGACATACGGATTAACAGTCCGCCGTTCTACCGACTGAACTACAGAGGAATCGTGTGAACGGGGCGCATATTATCGACCTGCGTTCGCCTTGTCAAAGGGTGGATCAACGCCTTTTGATCGTTTGCTGACAAAATCGGCAAAGTGATGTTTTTGGCAGCGGAATGCACCGTCATGGTGCGGGTATACTCCTAATGGGGCAGATCATAAACTGCTGTTTCGGTAATAAAACCCCCCTCCATGATTAGGTTTCCTTATTTTCAGGCGCTTAGCGAACAATTTAGACCGCCTGGTAAAAGTGGCATTCATATTGCAAAACCTGTTCGACAACGACAGCCGGTTCCGGCACAGCATTTCGAACAGGGGGCAAAATGAACTTAAGACGACTGAAATACTTCGTAAAAATCGTCGATATCGGCAGCCTGACTCAAGCGGCAGAAGTGCTGCATATCGCGCAGCCTGCGCTGAGCCAGCAGGTGGCTACTCTGGAAGGCGAGATGGATCAGCAGCTGTTGATCCGCACCAAACGCGGCGTCACGCCAACGGAAGCAGGCAAGATCCTGTATACCCATGCGCGCACCATCCTTCGCCAGTGTGAACAGGCGCAGCTGGCGGTGAATAACGTGGGACAGACCCTGAGCGGGCACGTGTCTATCGGCCTGGCGCCGGGAACGGCCGCGTCCTCTATTACCATGCCGCTGCTGCAGGCCGTCCGCGCCGAGCTGCCAGAAGTGCTGGTGTACCTGCACGAAAACAGCGGCTCCGTGCTGAATGACAAACTGCTCAACGGCCAGCTGGATATGGCGGTCCTTTACGATCGCTCCCCGGTCGCCGGCATCACCAGCCAGCCGCTGCTGAAAGAAGATCTCTACCTCGTGGGCACCCGTGACTGTCCGGGCCAAAGCGTAGACCTTACCGCCGTGGCAGAGATGAACCTTTATCTGCCGCGCGACTACAGCGCCGTGCGCGTGCGCGTGGACGAAGCGTTCTCCCTGCGCCGCCTGACGGCCAAAATCATCGGTGAAATTGACTCAATCTCCACGCTCACCGCGGCCATTGCCAGCGGAATGGGTGTGACGGTTCTGCCGGAATCCGCAGCCCGCTCGCTGTGCAGCGCGGCGAACGGCTGGATGGCGCGGATCACCACGCCTTCGATGAGCCTGCCGCTGTCGCTGAACATGTCTGCACGCGGTTCGCTGACGCCGCAGGCGCAGGCGGTAAAAGAGATTTTGATGTCGCTGGTCAGCAAGCCGTCGCTTGAGAACCGTGAACTCCAGCTCGTGAGCTGATATTCCATAAAAGCATAAGATGCTGGTTTTTATTATTTGTTCTGCAGCGCGGCTGACTCTAACAATAGAGCTATGTCAGATGCGCCGGAGTGAACCGTGAATTTCCAGCAACTTAAAATTATCCGTGAGGCGGCCAGGCGGGACTACAACCTGACCGAGGTCGCCAATATGCTTTATACCTCTCAGTCCGGCGTCAGCCGCCACATCCGCGAGCTGGAAGAGGAGCTGGGCATAGAGATCTTTATCCGTCGCGGCAAGCGGCTGCTCGGCATGACGGAGCCGGGTAAGGCTTTGCTCACCATCGCTGAGCGGATCCTCAACGAGGCCAGCAACGTGCGTCGTCTGGCGGATCTCTTTACCAATGACGCCTCGGGCGTACTCACCATCGCCACCACCCACACCCAGGCGCGCTACAGCCTGCCGCCGGTGATTAAAGCGTTCCGCGAACTTTTCCCCGACGTCCGTCTGGAGCTCATCCAGGGCACGCCGCAGGAAATTGAAGTGCTGCTGCAAAACGGTGGGGCGGATATCGGCATTGCCAGCGAACGCCTGAGCAACGACCCGCTGCTGGTGGCGTTCCCCTGGTTCCGCTGGTACCACAGCCTGTTACTCCCGGTCGATCATCCGCTGAATCAGGTTTCCCCTCTGACGCTGGAAGACGTTGCGAAATGGCCGCTGATCACCTACCGCCAGGGGATCACCGGACGCTCGCGCATAGACGAGGCCTTCAACCGCAAAGGGCTAACGCCGGACGTGGTGCTGAGCGCGCAGGATTCTGACGTGATCAAAACCTACGTCGAGCTGGGTCTGGGCATTGGTCTGGTGGCGGAACAGTCCAGCGGAGAACGCGAGGACGGGAACCTGGTGCGTCTTGATACGCGTCATCTGTTCGACGCCAACACCGTATGGCTTGGCCTGAAGCGCGGGCAGCTGCAGCGCAACTACGTGTGGCGCTTTATCGAACTCTGCAACGCCGGGCTGTCGGTAGATGAGATTAAACGCCAGGTGATGGAGCCGGAAGAAGTGGCGATTGATTATCAGATTTAGGTGCTGATTTGCCCGGTAGCGCTGCGCTGACCGGGCTCATCGCTTAGCTGAACGGATATTTTTTAAAGACTGCCTGTGATTCAAATGATTCGGCAACCGCCTGAATCCCTCTAAAATCCGCTGCGTTAACGACGTGCGGGATCATCGACTGAATAAACGTCCAGACAACCGTGCTCGTGACGGCAACCTGATCGGGAACGGCGGAGGCCGGACGCGTCTCCAGCAAGGCATTCCATTCCCTGCAGGCCGCCAGCAGCTGGGTTGTAATGCGTTCGACCCATAAAGCGTGCTGCTTTTCCACCGGGCGCTGGTGGTGTTCATACACATTTTGCACGGCTTTCTCCGCGGCGGCGAGGATAAAGCCCAGCGTCTGAAGATCGTTTGCCAGCGCATCCGGCGCGACGGGCAGAAGTCTCCGCCCGGGTGCGGCCTGAGTCTCGAAATAATTCAGTATCAGCGACGAGTCCATCAAACGTATTCCGTTATCCAGAATCAGCGTGGGCGCTTTTACCGCGGGGTTGATTCGGGAGAACGCGTCGAAGGTGCTGAATACCGACAGCGGCTGACTTTCAAACTCAACGCCATAAAGTTCAAGGGAAATCGCCACGCGCCGTACATAAGGTGAATCCATCATGCCAACAAGCTTAATCATCGTTGCCGTTTTCCTGTCTCTGTGAAATAACGCGTCATTGAAGAGGATGATCAGACAGTACAATACAAACTTCCTGGCGAATATCTTCAGTATCTTACCGTAAAGGTTAGTATTACTGACATGTGGGCAAGTTGCCGTTATACATCCAGCGCGGATAAGGGAGTGCTTTCATGTCGGATTTTCCACCCATTGCCAGTTTGCGAAGCTTTGAAGCCGTCGCCCGTCTTGGCAGCGTGACGCTGGCGGCGAAAGAACTCCACGTTACCCATTCCGCTATCAGCCAGCAGATCAAAGTGCTGGAGGAGATGGTGGGCGTTAAGCTCTTTATCCGTCAGGGACGCGGGGTGCAGATTAACGAAGAAGGGCGGCTCTATGCCTTACAGGTACGCGAGGCGTTGAGCCATATCGCAGATGCCACCCGGCTCGTACAGGTGAAGCCGAGAAAGCAGGAGCTGACGCTGGCGATGGTTCCGTCTTTTGGATGCCACTGGCTGTTGCCGCGTCTGGAACGCTTTCTGGCGAAATATCCGCTTATCACCCTTCGGATCCAGGCCAGCCTGACGGTCACCAGCCTGCAGCAGGAAGGAACAGATATCGCGATAAGAATGGGGAAGGGAAACTGGGAAGGGAGCGAAAGCCATTACCTTTTTTCCGATGAGCTTATTGTGGTGGCCGCACCCGGCTATAACGACGGCGAGCTGCCCGCTACGCCGGCTGAGATTGCAAAAAGTCATATTATTTTTTCCATGGAGTCGCGGAAAACGTGGTGCGTAAATGCGGGGCTTGAGAAAGAGATCGTGCCTGGCGGTTTGTGCATTAACGACTCGAATTTAATTATCGAAGCCGTTCGGCTCGGAAAAGGCATCGCGCTGGAGCGCCGCTCTCTGGTTCAGGATGCCATCACCCGGGGTGAACTGGTCCAGCTAACTTCCATTACCGCGCCGTATCCCTGGCCTTACTGGCTGGTGAAAGCGCGGTCAACGGAGACGAAGCCGGAGGTGGCTCTTTTTGTCGCGTGGCTGGATGAGGAAGTGGCAGCCTGGCGGCAGTTGACGGGCTGCTGAACTTTTTTCGATGCTGCTCGTAACAAAATGAATATCCAACAAGGGATACATAGAATTACTCCGGCACGCATTCAGTATTTCCGTAACCCCACAAGATTCTGCTTTTCCATCTCTGCATAATCATCGCTATAGCTTTGCATGTATATAGCTTTTGATCTATATTGGATGGGAGGTCTTGTGTGGGCAATTAACACGACGGACAGGTTTGATCGCTGGTTCACTTCGCTTGACGATACCGATCGCGCCAGCGTACTTGCAGCACTGCTTGTTTTGCGAGAGAAGGGGCCGGGTTTATCGAGACCCTACGCTGATACGCTTAAAGGCTCTCGTCACAGCAACATGAAAGAGCTACGTATTCAGAGTAAGGGCGATCCCTTGCGGGCATTTTTCGCCTTTGATCCAAACCGCACGGGTATCGTGCTTTGTGCGGGCAATAAGATCGGCAATGAAAGGCGATTCTACGATGAGATGCTTCTCGTTGCTGACCAGGAATTCACTCACTGGCTGAATACATTAAAAGAGAGGGAATAGCGCGATGGGAAGAACCCTTGAGCAGCTTATAGCGGATGAAAAGCCGGAGGTTGTCGCCAGCGCTCAGGCGATAGCAACGGATATTTTGCTCAACATTCATCTTGCTGAGTTACGCGAGAAAGTACAAAAAACGCAGGTAGAAATGGCGCAGGCGTTGGGTATCAGGCAACCTACCGTTGCGGTAATGGAAAAGCCCGGGCGCGATTTGAAACTCTCTTCTCTCAAGCGCTACGTTGAGGCGGCGGGCGGAAAGCTGCGGCTTGATGTAGAGCTGCCGGATGGCTCGCACTATGAGTTTGTGCTGTAGGGCTGAAAAGCAAAAAACCTGCTTCAAAACCGCCAGCATGACCGTCACTCGGCGGTGATGAGCGAATAGATGCAGTTACTTAATGGTAGAAGTGGGGACATGCTGCTGCATCAATTCAACGATCCAATCAATAAAAACGCGCAGTTTGGCGTTAACGTGGCGGTTGGGCGGAAAGGCCAGGTACAGGGGCATTGGGTTAATACGCCAGTCTTCAAATAGCGGAATCAAGGAGCCACAAGCCTGATGTGCAGCCGCCATATAAACGGGTAGCGCAATCACGCCTAATCCCGCGAGCCCGGCTTCGAGGTAGGCATTACCATCATCCACTGCAAGCACGTAGCTACCCGTGATTTCAATATGTTCGCTCTCACCGTGCAGTACCAGAGGATCAACCTTACCGGTGCGTGAGGACAAGAATCCCACTATGCGATGGTCCGTGTTTTCCAGCTCTCGCGGATGCGCAGGTGCGCCGAGGCGTTCCACATAGCTCGGTGCGACGTAAACACCGATTTGCAAATCGCCGACATGGCGTGCGATCAGGGACTGGTCGTTGATTTCACCGCCGCGCACGACGCAATCCACGTTGTCGCCGATCAGATCCACCACCCGGTCACTCACGCCCATGTCGAACTGGATATCAGGGTAGCGCGCGTGAAAAGCCGGTAGCGCGGGCACCAGCACCAGGCGGGCGAGAGGAGTGGGCACGTCCACCCGTAGTCGCCCCCGGGGCGCCATCGTCGCACTGGACAGGCTGTTTTCAGCATCTTCCATGTCCGCCAGCAGGCGGATGACGCGCTCGTAGTAGACCGCGCCATCAGGAGTTACACCGAGCCTGCGGGTGGTGCGGTGGAGCAGCTTGACGCGCAGGCGCGCTTCCAGCTGCTGAATAAGCTGCGTCACCGTGGTTTTGCTCATATGAAGCGTTTGGGCAGCCCTGGTGAAACTGCCTGCCTCAACTACGCGAGCAAAGGCGCGCATCGCATCGAAACGATCCATCCGTTGTTCTCTCTTTTCACCGATTGTTTGGATATTACAAACAATGATGGACAAAGTCGCTTGTTTATCCGCCCGCTACAGCAACTGTAAAGTGTCTTTATGTTCACCGGGCAGATTTCGCCCCATTACAGAGGCACAAACATGACAACACGCGAAGCCGTTTTTCCCTTCGGTCGGCAGGCGCTCTACGAGCGCAACCGGTATTCACCCGCCATCAAATCTAACGGCTTCCTGTTTGTTTCGGGACAGGTTGGTAGCCGGGAGGATGGTTCGCCTGAAGAGGATCTCAACGCGCAGATCCGGCTGGCATTCGATAACCTTAATGCTGTTCTCGCTGCTGCGGGCTGCACGTTCGGTGACGTGGTTGACGTTACCCTCTTTGTCGTCGATCCCGAGTCAAACCTCGACGCAATCTGGAGTATCCTGCCAGAATATTGGGGGGAAGCGCCTTACCCGACGTTGACCGGGATCGGCGTGACGTGGCTGTACGGATTCCAGTTTGAGATTAAGGTGATTGCCAGGCTGCCCTGAGCGTTACGGGTCTTTCCGACGGTCAAAAGACAATACAGCGGGCGCAGCTCCGATCCGGAAGCCGCCTCGCATTTCGTTTATCCGATTCGCCATAATCCTTTGAACCGCAAAAAGAGTTTTCTATTATCAGCCTTCTTAGTTCCGCGCTTCGTTCCCGCCTGCACTGTCCTTCGATGGATTACGGCTTTATGGACACCTAAATACGAAAAGGAAATCACCATGAATCTGATGAATAATTGTGCACTTCCCGTCATGAATGTTATATTAAAATATAATATCCGGAGGTGCGCTATGTATACAACTCGTCTGAAAAAGGTCGGCGGATCCATCATGCTGGCGGTTCCTCCCGCTGTGCTGAAAACGCTGGAACTGTCGACGGACAGCGAAGTCGGCATGACCATTAATAATGGCTGCCTGATTATTGAACCCCAGAAGCGGCCTCGCTATTCGCTTGAGGAACTGCTGGCGCAGTGCGATCCGCACGCTGAAATGAGCGAAGAGGAGCGGGAGTGGATCGATGCGCCTGCGGTGGGCAGGGAGATCCTGTAAATGGAAAGAGGGGAAATCTGGCTTGTATCACTGGATCCGATTGCTGGCCACGAGCAAAGTGGAAAACGTCCGGTTCTTATCGTATCGAAGGCATCGTTTAACAAGCTGACCCGGTTACCGGTAGTGGTTCCCGTCACCAGCGGCGGAAACTTTGCACGTACAGCAGGTTTCACCGTTTCACTGGAAGGGGCGGGGACAACAACAACGGGCGTTATTCGCTGCGATCAGCCCAGAACCATTGATATGTCTGCCCGGAACGGCATGCGGCTGGAACGCTTACCTGACGCCGTTGTAAATGAAGTGCTTGCCAGGCTGGATGCGATTCTGAATTAACATCAGTGACGCAGAAAAGCAAAAAGCCTGCTTCAAAAGCAGGCTTTTCAAATTTGGCTCCTCTGACTGGACTCGAACCAGTGACATACGGATTAACAGTCCGCCGTTCTACCGACTGAACTACAGAGGAATCGTGTGAACGAGGCGCATAGTAGCGACCTCAGTACGCCTTGTCAAAGGGTGAAAACGCACTTTTTGTTTGTTTGCCGACAATTTCAGCAAATCGCTGATTTTATAGCAAATTCGCGTTGAAATTACACAGCAAAATGCGCCGCCCGCAGGCGGCGCGCAGGATCAGAACAGTACGGAGTAGTTCAGACCAAACGTACGTCCGCGGCCTTTATAGGTATACAGCCCCGGTGCGCCGTAGGTTGGGCTATACAGCCCCGGTGCGCGCTGGCCCCAGGCGGTGGTGTAGTCTTTGTCCAGCAGGTTTTCCACGCTGAAGCTGACCTTGCCCACCGGCAGGGCGTAGCTGCCCAGGAAGTCGACCGTGTTATAGCCATCGATCTTCTTGCCGTCGGAGTCTGACACGTCAAAGGTCTGCGTGCTCTGCACGCGCAGGGTCCAGTCGCCCGGCGCCCAGTTGACCCAGGCGCTGGCTTTCGACGGGCTTGCGCTGTCAACCGTCAGCTTCTCCCATTTGCCGTTTTCGCGCGTTTCAGACTTGATGGCGTTAAAGTTCGCACCGGTGCTCCAGTCGCTGTCGGTGAAGAAATAGTCCACCTGACCTTCCACCCCGTAGATACGACGCTTGTCGTCTTCCAGGTTGATGGTCATATCCGTCTTGTTGATGGTGATGGTTTTATCCGAGAGCGAGTAATACGCCGCGACCTGCGTGCGCAGGTTATCGCCGGTGTAGCGCCAGCCCAGCTCATAAGCGTTGACCTTGATACCGTCCAGCGTCGAATCGTTCACGTTGACGCTGTTCAGCAGGCGATAGTGACCGTTGCTGAGCTGATAGGTGCCGGAGCCGTAGTACTTCGCCAGGTCCGGAATTTCGAAGCCCTGGGAGAAGTTAAACCACAGCTGCTGCTGTTCGGTCAGGCGACCGAGGATCCCGGCGTTAAACAGGAAGTTGTTGTAATCGGTTTTCCCGCCCGGCACCGCGTCGGCGGAGGTGGCTTTCCCGGTGGCGATGGCCTGCTGCTGGGTATAACCGACAAAGTCGTCCACCTTGTTTTCGGTGTACTGATAACGCACGCCGCCGCTCAGGGTGATGGCGTCAATGTCGTAGCTGGCCTGCAGGAACGGGGCGAGGTTGGTGATGCTGTAGCCCGGGTAACGGCCCACGTTGTAGGCGTTATCCAGCTCCATGCCGCCGCTCGCCGCGGCCTTGCTCAGGTTGAAGAACTGCTGGTTGGCATCGAAGGTTTCGTGGTCGGCATCCACACCCCAGGTCAGCGTTAAATCGTCCACCGGCTTGCTGTTCAGCGTCAGCTTGCCGCCGTAAAAATCGGTTTTCTGCTGGGACGCGCCGATGCTGCTCACCACGCCTTTGGTCAGGGTCGGGAACGGATAATAGGTCAGGCTCTCGTCGCGATAGTAAATCTGTGCGACCAGATCCTGGCCCCAGAAATCGGTATTGGAGTACTGCAGGTTAATCAGATGGCGCTCGGTGCCCGGTACGCGGTCAGAATCAAGATTATCTTTGTTGTACGCGGTCGCATCGCCTGTTACCGCCGAGAAGTTTTTCCCGAGATACAGCCCATGCTTGCCGTCGGACTCGCTCTTGTAGTACTGGGTCGTCAGCTGCAGCTGCTGACGATCGTCAATGTTGATGGTGCCTGTGCCCATCACATCTATACGGTCGGAATACTGGAGGCCGGTCTGGGTGTTATCGATAATCACCTCGTTGCCTTTGCCGTCATACCAGCCGCCGTAGCGCTGATACGACACCGACAGACGACCGGAGGCGTTGTCGTTACCGCCGCTTACGGCTGCCGACACGTTCTCATCGTGATCGTTGTGGCTGTTAAACCCGCTCTTTGCCCCGGTCTGGAACTCCACTTCGGTATCCGGCTGGCCCTTTTTGGTGACGATGTTCACCAGGCCGCCGGTGCTGCCGCCGCCGTAGAGCGAGGTGGCGCCGGAGATCACTTCGATACGGTCAATGTTGAACGGATCGATAGAGTCCAGCTGGCGGCTGTCGCTGCGGGACGAGTTCAGGCGAACGCCGTCCACCATCACCATCATGGAGCGGCCGCGCAGGTTCATGCCGTAGTTGGTACGGCCCTGGCTGCTGACGTCCATACCTGGGATCAGCTGTGCCAGCACTTCTTTAATCTCTTTCCCGCCCTGAACCTGCTGCTCAATTTCAGCCCGTTCAATGACCCAGGTGGTCTGCGCCATCTCCGCCACGCTGCGGTGCGCGCGGCTGGCGGAGACCACGATATTTTCTTCCTTTTGTTCTTCCGCCCACGCAGAGGTAGAAAGCATTGCAAGCAAGCAAGGATTTAAAACCCAAAGATGAGAACGTTTCATTGTTATGTTGATCCTGATTGTGTGTGTCAGTACTCGGTGGTTTTTGCTAATGATTTAAAAACCGGGCTGTTCTCCGGGCTGGTGGTGCTGCGCCAGTGGATAACGCCGGGTGTGGTGGCCAGCTCAAACGGCTCGTCGGCGTGCGCGCGATTGAGAATTCGCGCCGCGCGCCAGGCCATCAGGCTGAGCTGGGGTTCGGCAATGCCGAGACGGTGCATCCCGGCGTTCACGGCGAACAGGTGGTTGCTCTGCGGGCCGTCCCATTCGAGGGTGAAATCGTTGTTAATGCAGAAGGCTTCGTCCGTATCCAGATGCAGGCGGTGAGACAGCGGCGCGAGGAACGCGGGCTGCACGGCGCGGTAGCCGGTGGCGAAAATCACCACGTCGCTCTCCAGCTGCTCGCGGCCGCCGTCGAGGTGATGCTGAATGCTCAGGCGATGGCCGTTTTCCTGGCGCGTCAGCGCCGTCACCGAGCGGGACGGCAGGAGATGCGCCCAGGGTTTTTCACGCAGCACTTCGAAGCGGTGGTACATGGCGCGGTAAATCGCCAGCAGGGACTCGGTGGTGATCCCGTCGGACGTCATCTTCTGCTCGTGCAGCATCTGCCGACGGGCCTCTTCACCCAGCGTGGAGAAGCTGTCCACGTACTCCGGCGTGAAATACTCGTTGGCAAAGGCGGCTTCATCCAGCGCATTATAGTTATTGCGGCGCGATACCCAGTTCAGGCTCAGCGGCTGGCCCCATTCGCCGCGGAAGATATTCAAAAACAGGTCGGCGCCGCTCTGGCCGCCGCCGACGACGGTGACGCGCTTGCCCGCGAGATCCGGCGTGCGCAGCATCATCTCGCTGGCGTGGAAGCAGGTATCGTCCTGCGCGGTGACGCAGTCAGGCAGGTTGATCTGCTTGCCAATCCCCACGCAGACGTGGCGCGCCAGGAAACGGTCGCGCTGGGTCATTACCTCAAACAGGCCGCTTTTCTCATCAAAGCTCACCTGCTGTACCTGCTGGCTGAAGGCGAGGTTGGTAAGGTTTTCCGCCGCCCAGCACAGGTAGTCCGCAAACTCTTCGCGGGAGACGGTGCGCTGCTCGGTAGTCAGGAAGCGGTAGAACTTTTTGCGCTGCACCAGGTAGTTCAGGAAGCTGTGGCGGTTGGTTGGCTCCACGGCGCTGACCAGATCCTTCAGGAAGCTGGTCTGCATGTGGCAGTCCGGCACCATCATTCCCGGGTGCCAGGAGAAGTGCGGTTTACGCTCAAGGAACAGCGAGCTAAAGCCGTCCAGCCCTTCAGCCAGAGCGGCGATGCTGAGGTTAAACGGGCCAATACCAATGCCGATGAAATCATAGGTTTTCATTGCGCTGACTCCCGGGAGGCGAGAAAAAGAGGGTTATCAAGGTCGGTGACGTAGTTCGGCAGCATGCGGCTGCCGCCGTCGTGTTCGGAGAAGGTCAGTTTGACCGGGTTGAGGATCACGCGAATAATCTGCGGCTTGAAGAGATCGAATTTGGCGAAGCGTTCTGCCAGATCCGGGTGCGCCGCCATATAACCCCGTAAAACCCCGGCCAGAAGCTGGTAGAAACGCGTTTCGCTCACGCCGCATTGCAGCGTGAGGCGCGAGATAAAGCGCAGCACCGTCACAAAATTACCGGTTTGCAGGTCGTGAATAATGTAATCCGCGCTCAGGCGCGCCGTGACGGCCTTCACCTGCTCCGGCAGGCTCCGGGCCTGCGGGAAATCCTCATCCACCAGGCGCATATCGCCCTGGAAATCTTTCAGCAGAATGCGCTGCGGGACGTAATCCTTCATCACCAGCGTCACGTTCTGGCCGTGGGCGATCAGCGCCACGCCGTAGCGGCAGAGCAGGTGATAGAACGGGATCACCGTTGCCTCAAACAGCTTTTCAAGCCACGCGTCGGCGCTTAGCCCCGAGCGTTTAATCCACGCGTCGATCAGCGGGCGCCCGGCATTGTCGGTTTCCATCAGCGCCGCCATCAGCACCGCCTGTTCACCGTCTTCTACATAACAGGACGGATTCTCGCGCCAGATCACCCCCAGCATCTCCTGATAGCGGTAGGGCGCTTTCGGCAATGCGGCATAGCCCGGATGCGACAGATAACCGGCGGCGGGTTCGCCAAGCACCTGAGCACCGGAGCGGATCAGCGTGGCGTCGGTAGCGAACTGCTGCTGCAGCCAGCGCGAAGCCAGCGGCCCGGCGGCAATGTACTTGCCCGGGATGCCGCGATAGCAGGAGGTGTTGTAGATGGTCAGCGGAAGCTTGATGTCATACGGCGCGCGACGGCTGGCGTTAGTGAGCGTGCGCAGGGACTGCTGCGCCAGATACTCGTCGCCAAATTCGCCCAGCTCAACCATCTCACCGCGCGCCAGCTGCGCCAGGAAATGAACGGCGATCTTCTGCTGCCACTGCCACGGGTGCAGCGGCACCGGCAGCCAGCCGTCGTCGAGACCCAGCGCCTGCCAGCGGGCGTTGAAGCGGGCGAGCTCGGCGTTGTCCATGGCGCTGGCCAGCAGAGCGTTGATATCGCAATCGGCGTCGCTGCTCCAGACCAGATGCTCTCGCTGAACGGCGACCCAGTGCAGACGAAAACGTCCGCGATACTCAGGCGCGTACTGACGCAGCGCGTCCAGGCCCCAGCCGCGGCGACCTTTGTTGAAAATAAACTTCGGGTGACCGCTCATCAGACACTGTAATTCGTCCGGGTCGAGGTGGATCAGCGCGTCCGCGTCCAGCGCTTCACGCGCCTGCAGCAGCTGCATGTCGCCGCGCAGCGTGGCGTAGAGATCTTCCATATGCTCTGCCGTTTGCGCGTCGCTCATCTCCAGCACTTTCGCCAGCTGCAGCAGCGCGCGTTCCGCTTCGACGGCATCGCCGCTGGCGGCGATCAGGCTGTCCGGGTCGATATGCAGCCAGCCCCAGATCCCGCGCGTGGCGCGAAACTGCCAGGACTCGTTGCCCATGGCGATGCGCCAGCCGTTCGACGAAACCGGCTCAGCGCGCAGGGTGCGTTCGTACTCCAGCTCGGCGAGGAGCTTCGCCACCATCTCGCGGTTCACTTTCTGCCAGAGCGCGTTCACAGTTCCACCTCGCTGAAGAAGCGATGGCGCTGGCTCATGATGAGGCGCGAGCGCTTGTGCGGGAAGTCGAACTCTTTCACCGTCTCGAAACCGGCGGAGGCCAGATGGCGGAACAGGCGCTGGTTGTCGAAGCGCGGCTCGGCGACAATTCGCGCGGTGCGCGGTTCATCGAGATACAGATAGTGGCTCAGGCCGCGCAGCCAGCTGCGGATGTACTGAGCGCCGCGCCAGTTCTCTTCGCCCACCAGCATGTGCAGCCCGCGGTCAAACGGCTGCCATCGGTAGTGGCGGCCAATGCGGTCTTCTGGCGCCCAGTAGAGCTCAAAATAGCCGAACGGCTGGTCATCGAAGCAGCCGATAACCGGGTAGCAGTAGGTCGAGTCAAGCTGACGGCGCAGGTAGTTTTCCTGCTCGGCCTGCGGGCCAGCCATCTCCCAGAAGGCGTTCACGCGCGGGTTGTTCATCCAGCGCGTAAAGCGCTCGCCGTCCAGCGCCACGTCGGCCACGCGGAAGCTGAGGGTGCGCTTAATTTGCGGATCGTAACGACGGTACACTTCGCCCTGCGGGCGGTGAGGACGCAGCGGGAAGTACAGCTGACGGCTTTCATCAAACTGCATCCCGCCGCTGGCCTGCGGCCGTTCGCCTTTCAGCCACAGCGGCAGCTGCCAGAAGGTTTCGCGTGCCAGATAGTCCCCGTGGGCCAGGCTAAACAGCGCCTGCGCCTGAGGGGCATCCTGCCAGGCTGCCCAGGGCAGGGTAATGCCGGTCAGCGCGGGCGCGGCAACAAACAGCTGATCGAGTGCTTCGACCAGCCAGCCGTCCGGGATCCCATTCAGACGCTCCAGCACCGTGCTGCCGTCGAGACCCAACGTCAGCGGCAGCGCGCGATCCGTTGCGGTGCAGCGAAAGCCGTAGCCGGAATGGACGATATTCGCGATTGCCATTACGCCTTCTCCTTGTAAAACGGGTTGCTAAAGTCGAAATAGATCACCGCCGGATCGACGATGGTGTTTTCATTGCGATCGTGCAGGTAGCAGAAGAAGTTGCCTTTGCAGTTCCATGTCGGGCTGTCGAGGACGTAGTCGAGGCAGCGGGTCTGCTTCGCCGTGCGGCGCAGTTCGGCCAGCGCGTCGCGCACGCGGGACATCAGGTTCTCCTCACTGTCGAAACCGGCGGCGGCGAGGGCGGCGGTGACGGCAAGGGTAGAGTTCAGCAGCAGGTAATAAGGGAAGTAGCGCAGCAGCTGGCTCTCACCGAAGCGGTTTTCCACCTCGGTTTCGCCCGCTGAATTCAGCCACGCGTCGGCCCCTTCGGTCCACGCGCTGCCCTGGCAGTCGCGGTAGATCAGCCCGACGGGGAAATCCTGCTGCATCTCAACGAGGATATTTTGCTGGTGCGCCAGCAGGACCAGGCCGTAGTCCGCCTCGGCGCTGAACAGCGGGAGCAACACGCGGTCGCAATAGGCGTCCAGCCAGCAGCGGGCGGCCTTGGCGAGGGGTAAATCCAGACGCTGGCTCAGACGGCGCACCGCGGAGGCCAGCAGGCTGTCGCCGCCGTCCGGCGCGGCCTGGGTCAGGCTCACCAGCACGTTGGTCTGGGTGTCTGGCGTATCGAACAGCAGATTGACGCGCAGGGCCATCAGGCTCTCTTCCTGAATAACGCCGCTTTCGTCACGCAGCCCCGCCCAGCCGTCCTCCTGCATCACGCGCATGGTCGGGTAGCGGGCCTGTAAATCTTGCCAGCGTTCCGTTTTCGCCAGACGCGCGAGGCGCATTCCGCGCTTAACTTCTTTGACCGACAGCGTGCGCACGGAGTTGGTCAGCCGCACGCTGAGGGAGAACTTAATCATGTCGCTGTTGGTTTCGCTGTACAGCGAGCGGGACGAGCTGGTAGGCAGCCACTGCGCGCCCGCTTCGCCCAGGTCCTGCAATGCACCGTTTTCCGCCAGACGCTGGCACCAGTCCTGCTCCAGCAGAAAGTCGGCCTGCCACGGATGCATCGGCAGCAGCCAGCGGGTGTCGGTGAAGTGGCCGAGCAGCTCAGGCGCGCTCTGGGCCGCGAAGCGCAGCAGACGCTCGCGCAGGGAGACGTTCAGGCTGTCGCCGGCAACGAGCGCGCTCTCAACGGCAAACCAGCGCAGCGGGAAGCGGGAGGCGAAATCAGGAAGATAGCGACGCGCCTCTGTTTCGTTGAACGGCTCGTGCGACTTCGGCGCCGGGTGAAACGCGTGGCCGACCAGCAGCGCCTGTTCCGCTTCAGCAAAAGTCAGCGGCTTATCGCGCAGGTTTACCCAGCCGTGGCGGAGATCGATCGCCTGCCAGGTGTGGGCATGGCTTTCAAGAACGCGCTGCTTAAAACGCGCCAGCGTATCGGCATCCAGCGAGCCTTTTACTGACGGTTTTTCAAGAATTAAATCAACCAGTTGATCAAATGTGACGGCGTCACCGTCATCACTGTTGCTCTGAAGAAGCGTGGCCGGGAACCGGTACTGATGATGCTGGGTGGGAGAGAAATAGCGTACCGGAACCCGAAGCGCCTGGGTTTGGGACAGCGGGATATGAATGTTCGGTAACGCATCCGCAGCGGTAGCGGGGAGATAGCGCCAGTCCTTCGTTTCGCGCAACAGGGCGTTCAAAAAACACTGGGCTGCAACGTCTGTACCGGCAGAGCGGGGCAGAGCACGCATAGATATACCTCATTCCATGATTGATAATAATTCTCGTTATGATATTCATTCTGTTTACAGTCGCAACCATTTTTGCAATATTTGTTTTCATAAACTTCATGATTTCCACACATTTATTGACACTATGTTCACATTCTCATGCGCACTGACTCAGAAACATTGACCGAAAAGGTTATCTCAAAAGCCAACTGGCCCCTGGCGCTATGTGCGGGTTTATTAGGTATCGGGCAAAACGGCCTGCTGGTGATGCTCCCGCAGCTGGTGACCCTGACCGGGCTGCCGCTCTCGGTCTGGGCCGGTCTGCTGATGTTCGGATCCATGCTCTTTTTACCGGCCTCGCCATGGTGGGGACGCCAGAGCGAGCGGCGGGGATGTAAGGCCGTGATGGTGGCCTCGCTGAGCGGCTATCTGGCCAGTTTCGTCGTCATGGCGCTGGTGGTCTGGGCGATGGCGGCCGGAAGGCTGGATACCGTCTGGGGACTGGCGGGACTGATTCTTTCACGTCTGCTTTACGGACTGACGGTCTCGGGGCTGGTACCTGCGGCCCAGACGTGGGCTATTCAGCGTGCGGGGCTGGAGAAGAGAATGGCGGCGCTGGCGACGATAAGCTCCGGCCTCAGCTGCGGACGTTTGCTCGGCCCGCCGCTGGCGGCGCTGATGCTCAGCGTCAGCCCGGTCGCGCCGCTCTGGCTGATGGCGATCGCGCCGTTAATCGCGCTGCTGCTGGTGCTTCGCGAAGCCGCAGACCCGCCGCTGCCGCCGGTGGCGCACCAGGCGACCCGCCTGCAGGCCTCGATGCTGCCGTTCCTGCTGCTGGCGTTGCTGCTGGCGGCGCTGGTCAGCCTGATGCAGCTTGGCCTGTCACCGCATCTTAGCCCTCTGCTGGAGGGCAACGCCCGGGAGATCAGCCATCATGTTGCGCTTCTGCTGAGCCTGGCCGCGCTGGCCACGCTCGCGGCGCAGTTTCTGGTGGTCCGCCCGCAGCATTTCACTCCGGTGACGTTGCTTTGCATCGCGGCGGTGTTAATGGTCGCAGGGCTTGGGCTGATGACCGTCGCCGGTTTAACGCTGTTCTACGTGGGGATTGTTATCACTTCACTCGGGGCGGCGATGGCCACGCCGGGCTACCAACTTCTGCTGAACGACAGGCTGACCACCGGGAAAGGGGCGGGCGTCATCGCCACCAGCCACACGTTAGGCTACGGCGTCAGCGCGCTGCTGGTGCCTGTGGTGACGCGCTTTTACGGCGAGCAGTCTTTGACGGTGGCCGCATGGGGAATGGCAGTGCTGTTTTTAGCGTTGAGCATAGGGGTACGGTCAACCGAGCGGACCCCTGCTGAAAAGCCTTAATGGATCTGGCGGGAGGAATGGCCGCCAGACTCCTCATTTTGCCGCAGACGCTGGAGCGGATCCTGCTGATAAAACTGGCAGAAACGCTGCCACAGCGCCGGGAAGCGGGGCGCGAAAAGCTCTGGCGCGCTGAAGAAATACTCCGAGAGCACCGCAAAGCACTCGGCCGGGTCGGTTGCCGCATAGGCGTCAATGCTGGCCGCGCTTTCGCCCACCAGGTCTATTTCATCCTGGATGTTATCCATCGCCGCGTGCAGATCGTGCTCCCAGCCCGCCACCTCGCGAAGCGGGATCAGCGGTACTCCGCTGGCGCGATCGCCGTTGCGGGTATCGAGCTTATGCGCCACTTCATGGATAACCAGATTAAAACCGGACGCATCGAACGAGTCCTGAATGTCGAGCCAGTTCAGGATAATCGGCCCCTGCTGCCAGCTTTGTCCGGACTGCACCACGCGCTGGTTGTGCACCAGCCCGATGTCATCTTCCCACTCGTCATCGACGATAAAGGGGGCCGGATAGATCAGCACCTCGTGGAAACCGTCCAGCCACTCAATGCCGAGCTCAAGCACCGGCAGACAGAAAAGCAGGGCGATGCGCGCGTTTTTAAGGGGATCGAGTTCGAAACCCTGCAGTGGAACCAGGCGTTTTTGCTGTAAAAAACGATCCGCCAGCTGAACCAGTTTCGCTTGTTCATCCGGCTTAAGATTAGCCAGAACAGGGATCGTCAGCGCGTCATCCCATGGCAGCGCCATATCCCGGCCAGCTTCATTCGTTTTCCAGGGCCACTTTATCATCGCTTTGCTCGCAAACTCGTCACTTGAACAAAAATGGGAAAGTCAGGTTTGGTTAAGATGCCAGAAAATCGCTCATTGCGACAATTCCAGCCTGAATAAACTATCATTCGTACGTAGCGGTGGGTAGCGGTTTACGGGCATCACCTTCATTTTGTGAAGTCTGTCGTAGCCTGCATCCACAGGTTTAGTGAAGAAATCAGTACGGTAACGAAAAGATGAGCGATTTCAAAGGTAACAAGCAGGACCTGCCCAGCCGGGCGTGCGCGCACTGCCAGCGGCCCATGACGTGGCGCAAGAAATGGGCGAAATGCTGGGATGAGGTCAAATACTGTTCCGAGCGCTGTCGAAGGAGCCACCGTTGACCGAACTGCGCCTGATCCTGGGCGATCAGCTTAATCCGCACCACAGCTGGTTCGATGCCTGCAATCCAAATGTCATTTACGTGATGCTGGAGCTGCGGGCCGAAACCGCGTACGTGCTTCACCACGCTCAGAAAGTGATCGCCATTTTTGCGGCCATGCGCGCGTTTGCCTCTGCGTTAAAAGAGAAGGGGCATCGGGTGAGGTATGTCCGGCTCTCTGACGACTCAAACCGCGGCGCGCTGGAAGACAATCTCAACGCGCTTGTCGCGCATTACGGCGCCGACAGGGTGATATGGCAGGAGCCCGACGAATGGCGCCTGGACACGCAGCTGCAGGCGTGGGCGAAAGCGGCGTCCGTCGAAACGGCCTGCGTCAGCAGCGAGCATTTCTTCAACACCCGTGAACAGGTGAGCGCGTTCTTTGCGACGCGCAAAAGCTGGCGAATGGAGTACTTTTACCGGGAAATGCGTCGTCAGAACGGCATACTGCTAACCTCAGAAGGCGAGCCGGAAGGGGGGAAATGGAATTATGATGCTGAAAATCGCAAACGCTGGTCCGGCGCGCCGCCCGCGCCGGACGACTCGCGTCCCAGCCACGATTATTCAGCCTTATGGGCGGAGATCCAGCGCTGTGGCGTAAACACCTTCGGCGAACCGCAGGCCGGGAATTTTAGCTGGCCGCTCAACCGTTCGGAAGCCAAAGCCAGGCTGGATGAATTTATCGCTCACGTGCTCCCGCAGTTCGGCGCCTGGCAGGACGCGATGCACGCTGAGGAGCCTTTTCTGTTCCACTCGTTAATTTCGTTCGCGCTGAACACCAAAATGCTTAATCCGCGGGAAGTGGTGGCTGCCGCCCAGCAGGCATGGCGTTTGGGCCATGCGCCGCTGCCAGCCGTCGAAGGGTTTATCCGACAAATTCTCGGCTGGCGGGAGTACGTGCGTGGGATCTACTGGTCGCAGATGCCGGGCTATCGGGAGCTGAATGCCTTAGACCAGCACGCCCCGCTGCCGGACTGGTTCTGGACCGGCAGGACGCAGATGCGCTGCCTGGCGCATGCGATTGGGCAGTCGCTCACCGAGGCTTACGCCCACCATATCCAGCGCCTGATGGTCATCGGGAACTTTAGCCTGCTCAGCGGCCTGTCGCCGCAGGCGGTTCATGAATGGTATCTGGGGGTCTATATTGATGCCTTTGAATGGGTGGAGCTGCCCAATACCCTCGGAATGAGCCAGTTTGGCGATGGCGGGTTGCTGGCCAGTAAACCCTACGTCTCGAGCGCGTCGTACATTCATAAGATGAGTAACTACTGTCAGGGGTGCCGGTATCAACACAGCCAGCGTACCGGAGAGCTGGCGTGCCCCTTCAATGCCCTTTACTGGGATTTCTTTGCGCGCAACCAGGCGCGTCTGGGTAACAATCCCCGCCTGGGCATCGTCTTTAAACAGCTTGCAGACATGAAGGAAGAGGAGCGGCAGGCCATTGCCGATCGCGCCGGGTATATTCGCCTGCATCTCAACGAGCTCTGACGTATTTCACCACCGCGCCGGTTGCGGCGGGTTAATAAGACGCTATTATTTTTGACTTTGTTGCGTATTCCCTGACAGGACATCCAGACGCCATGCCCGTGAATTTTGACCTTAACGATCTTTATGCTTTCAGAGCGTTAGTGGAATACGGTAACTTCCGTGTCGCTGCTGAATCTATCTGCTTATCCCAGTCGGCGCTGAGCCGCAGGATTGAAAAGCTGGAAGCCGCGCTGGGAAACCGGCTGTTTGACCGTACCACCCGCCGCGTGTCCTTAACGTTATACGGGCAAAACTTTGCTGAACGCTCCGCGCAGCTGCTCGACAACGTTGAGTCAATGCTGGCGGATGTCGATAAGGTCAGCGAAGAGCGGACGGGGCTGATCACGGTTGCCACGGTCCCTTCCGCGGCCTGTTACTTTATGCCTGATGTTATTCGTCGTTTTCAGTCTCGCTATCCGCGCGTTCGCATTAAGCTCATCGACAGCAGCGCGGGGAATGTGATTGACGCCGTGGCCCGAAGCCAGGCGGATTTTGGTATCTGCTTCGCAGGAAACCTGCCGTCTGACATCGAATTTTTCCCGCTGGTGGAGGATGTCTATGTCGCGGCGTGCCGAAAGGATCACCCCCTGGCGCAGAAGAGTCACCTGACGTGGCAGGCCTTTTACCAGCAGGATTATATCTCCCTCGATAAAACGTCAGGCAACCGTAACCTGCTCGATCGGATGCTGGGGGATATCGTTCCCGAACGCCCCAGCGTCTGCGAAACGCGCCACGTTACCACGATGCTCGGTATGGTAGAGGCGGGGATCGGCATTGCTGCCGTTCCCGCCATGTCGATGCCGACGTCAGAGCACACGCTGCTGACGCATCTGCCGCTGGTGGCGCCGGAAGTGAAACGCACCGTGGGGCTTATCCGGCGCCGGGGGCGCATCCAGTCCTACATTGCGGCTGAACTGGAAAAGCAGATCACCGAGCAGTATCGCCGGACGTAACGGGGATCATCCCCGTCTTCTGGATGACGGCCCTGGAGGGCGGTGAGGCGAGATAGGTCAGCAGCGCTTTCCCCTCCGCGGGATGTTCTGCATGGCGGGTGACCGCACCCGCGAAGCGCGTGATGTACTGCAGATTATCCGGGATTTTCCCGATAAACGTGACGCCCTGAACCGGCAGGAGCTCGCTGACCTGCTGGAAACCGACGGCGTATTTTCCTTTCGCCACTTCTGAGGCGACAGGGATACGCTCGACCATTGTCGCTTTACCCGCCACTTCTTTTTCGATCCCCATTTTTTTGAACAACGTCTGGCTGACGTACCTGCCGCTGGCGCTGTCAGAGTAGGCGATGGAGCTGGCCTGCAGCAGCGTGTTACGCAGAGCCGCCTCGCTGCTGATATCAGGGACATCCGCACCTTTTTTCACCACCATGCCAACGGGGGAGTCCGCGAGTTCGGTTCGCGAACCCGGCTGGGTCTGGCCGGCTTTTTCGAGCTTCTCCAGCGCATCGCCCACCATAATCACCACGTCGGCTTTCTCGCCGCGCGCCAGTCGGTTTGGGATCGCCTGCGGCGTAGCGCCCATTGAGGGGCCGGGGATAATCACGATTTTATCCCCGGTCCGGCGTTCATAGTCCGGGGCCAGCTTTTCCAGGGCGGCCTTGAAGCCGCCTGAAATCATGACCTTTACGTCCTGGGCACAGGCATTAACGCTAAGGAGCGTCAGCACCAGCGCGCTGGCGGTAAAGCGATAGGTGCGTTTCATACTGCCCCCTGTGACTTGACGGTGTTTTGCAGCGATACCGCGCGGCGGCGGTAGAGGTAGAGCGTGGCCAGCAGGGCGCACACGGCAGCGAAACTCATCCAGTAGCCAGGCGAGGCTTTGTCACCGGTGTATTCAATCAGCGCGGTGGACATGACCGGGGTAAAGCCGCCAAAGACCGCCGTTGCCAGGCTGTAAGCCAGAGAGAACCCCGCCACGCGCACTTCAGCAGGCATAATCTCCGTCAGGGCCGGGATCATCGCGCCGTTGTACAGGCCGTAAAGGAAGGAGAGCCACAGCAGCACGCTCAGCATCATGGAGAAGCTGGGCGCGCTCGCCAGCAGCGTCAGGGCGGGGTAGCTGGTCGCCAGCGCCAGCAGGGCCATGGCAATCAGCACCGGCTTGCGCCCGAAGCGATCCGACAGCGCGCCGCCCACCGGCAGCCAGATGAAGTTAGAAATCGCCACCAGCAGCGTGACCAGCAGGCTGTCCGAGGCGCTGAGCATCAGCACCTTTTTGCCAAAAGTGGGGGCGTAGACGGTGATCAGGTAGAACGCGGTGGTGGTCATCGCCACCATCAGCATGCCTGCGACCACCACCTGCCAGTTGCCAAGGAGCGTTTTAAAGACCTGACGCATCTCCAGATGCTGGCGGCGCGCGCTGAACTCTTCCGTCTCCTCCAGCTTGCGGCGCAGGAAAAAGATAAACGGCACGATTAAGCAGCCGAACAGGAACGGGATGCGCCAGCCCCATTCGCGAATGGCGCTCTCCTCCATCAGGGCATTCAGGGCAAAGCCCATCGCCGCGGCGACCATAATGGCGACCTGCTGGCTGCCGGACTGCCAGCTGGTGTAAAACCCTTTGCGGCCCGGCGTGGCGATTTCAGCCAGATAAACCGAGACGCCTCCAAGCTCCGCTCCGGCGGAAAAGCCCTGCAGCAGACGGCCCGTCAGCACCAGCAGCGGCGCCCACAGACCGATGCTTTGATAAGAGGGGATAAGCACAATCAGGAACGTCCCCGCCGCCATGATGGAAAGCGTGACGATCAGCCCCTTTCTGCGACCTACCTTGTCGATATACGCGCCTAGCACGATGGCGCCTATTGGACGCATCAAAAAGCCCGCGCCGAAGACGGCGAAGGTCATCATCAGCGACGCAAATTCACTGCTCGCCGGGAAGAACGTATGGGCGATGTAGGTGGCATAGAAGCCGAACAGAAAGAAATCGAACTGCTCAAGAAAGTTGCCGGACGTCACGCGGAGTATGGCGCCCGCTTTCGAGCGTACGGTTGCAGGTGAGGTTGAGGAAAACATGGTTATCTCCAGTTTATTGTTGACGTTTTACGCGTCTGTTTTTGAAAACTGGATCAGGATGAGGAAATAGATAAGCGCAAATGCCGCATCGGCTGATGCACGTTTTGCATGAATAGCCTTCGCGGGATCAATACAATTAATGACAACAATAACTTAACAATTGATTGATTTTTTATTCACCACTTTTTGCTAAGTGGCTGATATCACGGTTTTGTGACATGACGCAGGCGCATGTCTGTCTGCGACTGCCGGGCAGCGTTGCGCCACCCGGCCTGTCTCAACCTAGCGCTGTGAACAACCCGCGCACTGTTTGTTCTGGATCTGCTGGAAGAAATCGTTGCCTTTGTCATCCACCAGGATAAACGCCGGGAAGTTCTCGACTTCAATTTTCCAGATGGCTTCCATTCCCAGCTCCGGATACGCGACGCATTCCAGGCTCTTAATGCTGTTTTGCGCCAGCACCGCCGCCGGGCCGCCAATGCTGCCCAGGTAGAAGCCGCCGTGTTTATGGCAGGCGTCGGTTACCTGCTGGCTGCGGTTGCCTTTCGCCAGCATGATCATGCTCGCGCCGTGGGATTGCAGTAAGTCCACATACGAGTCCATACGGCCAGCCGTGGTCGGGCCGAGTGAGCCAGAGGCGTAGCCTTCCGGCGTTTTGGCCGGGCCTGCGTAGTAGATCGGATGGTCTTTAACGTACTGCGGCAGTTCTTCACCGTTGTCGAGCAGCTCTTTCAGCTTCGCGTGGGCAATATCGCGCGCCACGATGATGGTCCCGTTCAGCGACAGGCGGGTAGAGACCGGGTGCGCGGAAAGCTGCGCCAGGATCTCATTCATCGGCTTGTCCAGATTGATGCTCACCACGTCGCCTTCGCCCTGCTGGCGCAGTGATTCAGGAATATACTGGCCCGGGTTGTGTTCCAGCTTCTCAATCCAGATCCCGTCGCGGTTGATCTTCGCTTTAATGTTGCGGTCTGCGGAGCAGGAGACGCCCATGCCGATTGGGCAGGAGGCGCCGTGGCGCGGCAGGCGGATCACGCGGATATCGTGGGCGAAGTATTTACCGCCGAACTGCGCGCCGAGGCCGAGGTTCTGCGCTTCCTGGAGCAGTTCCTGTTCGAGCTGAACGTCGCGGAACGCCTGGCCGTGTTCGTTACCTTCCGTCGGCAGCGCGTCGTAGTAGCGCGTGGAAGCGAGCTTCACGGTTTTCAGCGTGGCTTCCGCTGACGTTCCGCCAATCACAAACGCGATATGGTAAGGCGGGCAGGCCGCAGTGCCCAGGGTGCGCATCTTCTCAACCAGGTAGTTTTTCAGCTTCGCCGGGGTGATCAGCGCTTTGGTTTCCTGATAGAGGTAGGTTTTGTTGGCAGAACCGCCGCCTTTTGCCATGCACAGGAATTTGTATTCGTCCCCGTCCACGCTGTAGAGATCGATCTGCGCGGGCAGGTTGGTGCCGGTATTCACCTCTTTATACATGTCCAGCGCCGCATTCTGCGAGTAGCGCAGGTTATCTTCAATGTAGGTGTTATACACGCCCTGGCTCAGCGCCGCTTCGTCACCGCCGCCGGTCCAGACGCGCTGGCCTTTTTTACCCATGATGATCGCGGTGCCGGTATCCTGGCAGGTTGGCAGCACGCCTTTTGCGGCAATTTCAGAGTTACGCAGGAACTGCAGGGCAACGTATTTGTCGTTCTGGCTGGCTTCCGGGTCGTTGAGAATGGCGGCAACCTGCTTCTGGTGAGAAGGACGCAGCATAAACGCGGCATCGTGGAAGGCCTGCTGCGCCAGCAGGGTCAGGGCTTCCGGCTCCACTTTCAGCACTTCCTGACCGTCGAATTCGGCAACGGAGACGTGCTCTTTGGTCAGCAGGTAGTATTCGGTGTCGTCATGGGAAAGAGGGAAGGGGTTCTGGTAGAAAAACGGTTTATTTGACATAGCGTATTGCTCCACAAAAATAAAACCGCCGGAGGAGAAGTCCGGCGGTCAGGAATCAGAACATCATGGACATCCACGGATAACCAATCAGCAGCAGGGCCGCCAGGAAGATGGCACCGAAGATGGTGCCGAGGCGCCAGTAGTCTTTGGTTGGCAGGTAGCCGCTACCGTAGTAAATCGGGCTTGGGCCAGTACCGTACGGGGTGATGATCCCCATGACGCCCAGCGAAGTTACCATCAGCAGAACGAACACTTCCATATTCATGCCCGGGATGGTGGAGGCGATGGTCAGCATCGCTGGCAGCAGCGCCGTGGTGTGCGCGGTGGTGCTGGCAAACAGGTAGTGCAGCAGGTAGAACGCCAGCAGCAGGACGACGGTCGCCACGCCCGGAGAGATACCGCTCATCAACAGACCGCCTTCTTTACCTAACCAGCTGATAAAGCCGGTAGAGGAGAGGCCATCCGCCAGTGCCACCAGGGTGGCGAACCAGACGAAGGTGTTCCATGCGGCCTTGTTACCGGTGATATCGTTCCATTCCAGCACGCCGGTCCACAGCAT
This sequence comes from Enterobacter sp. 302C9, assembly GCF_034106085.1. Classification (NCBI taxonomy): domain Bacteria; kingdom Pseudomonadati; phylum Pseudomonadota; class Gammaproteobacteria; order Enterobacterales; family Enterobacteriaceae; genus Enterobacter; species Enterobacter sp. 302C9. The sequence continues at coordinate 393,337 of NZ_JAWNBW010000002.1, read as the reverse complement.
CAGACCGACGATGAGCAGGGCTGCCATGGCAGGCTCAATCCACGCGGCGGCGAAGATCCACATCAGCAGCGCACAGCATACGAACACCAGCAGCAGAATTTCATTGCGGGACAGTTTGCCGAGTTTTTCCAGCTCGCGGGTCGCCCACAGCGGCACTTCGTTATTCACTTTGACTTCAGGTGGGTAGAACCAGTAGGCCAGCAGCGGCATGGCCAGAATCAGCAGGATACCCAGCGGCAGGAAGGCGAGGAACCAGGTGCCCCAGGAGATATCAATCCCAACCGTACTTTTCACCAGTGCCAGGGCCAGCAGGTTTGGCGCGAGGGCGGAGAGGAACATTGAGCTGGTAATACAGGCTGCGGTGATCGCCACCCACATCAGGTATGAACCAATTTTACGCGCGCTTGGGTCATTAGGTTTTGAACCGTACAGCGGCGGCAGGTTAGCGATAATCGGGTAGATGGTCCCGCCGCTGCGCGCGGTGTTGGACGGGGTGAACGGTGCCAGCAGCAGGTCCGCAAACGTGATGGCGTAACCGAGCGTCAGGCTGCGACGGCCGAGATACTTCACCAGAATCAGCGCCAGACGGCGGCCGAAGCGGGTTTTGTCATAGCCAGCGGCGAACATAAAGGCACCGAAAATCAGCCAGACGGTAGAGTTACCAAACCCGCTCACCGCCCACTTAAAGGAGGCGCCCGCCAGCTTGAATTTCGGGTCAGCCAGCTGATCGGGGCTGAACAGCACCCACTGGCTGCACAGGGCGATGGCAACCACGCCGGTCAGGCCGATCACCGCACCCGGCAGCGGTTCGAAGATCAGACCGACGATCACGCCGACAAAGATGGCGAAGTAGTGCCATGCGTAAGGCGGCAAGCCTTCAGGAACGGGAACAAACAGCAGCAGTACGGCGACGATGACGGGTAGCGCCATCATCAGCAATCGTTTTGCGTTTCCATTTGATGCCTGGTTCGCCACAGGGGGCGTTACAGCAGTTTTTGTATTCATAGTTTCACGTCTTAAGTTGTCAAAAATTCGGTCGCACTGAAAAAGCACTTTATTTAGTTTCTTTGCTTTTTTTAGTTATTAAAGGTGCTTTCTTGTATTTTCAGTAATAGCGATTTAACGCGTTTTTGTGTGCGCTAAATTAAAAAAAAGATGATGTTTTTATATTGCGCTTTTGAATGCCATGACTATTGATCGCGATCAAAAAAATAGAATTACAGCGTTATTTTTATGCTTTTATTAATAACCACTCTGGCGTATGTGGTTATTGCCTGTTTTTTGCGTGTTTTTTATCATTTATTTAACAAGATAGATTTTGGTGTGATTGCAAAGCTTTGATTTTATTGGTTTTATGTGTGTTAAGGTGAATTGGTTTTACCATTCATATTTTAACGGTTTTTAAATTATTGTGAATGACTGAATTACAATCGCTAACACCAATGTGTTATTTGTGTTATCGCAGGGATTAAATAGTTTTTTAACTAACGTAATAACTTTAGAAACTAAAAAAATCATTATATTAATATCATGACATCGGCAAATAACGACGAAATAAAAAATCAATCCGATAACGAATTCTTAATTTTTAAAAGTTTGGAGTTTCTATTATGAGCACTAACGAACGCATTCTTAGCCCCTTCACATTACCGAATGGCACTGAACTGAAAAACCGTTTGTTAATGGCCCCTATGACAACCTGTACCGGCTATTTTGACGGCACAGTCACCAGCGAGCTGGTGGAGTACTATCGGGCCCGTTCCGGCAGCATTGGCACCATCATTGTGGAGTGTTGCTTCGTCGACGATCTCGGTCTCGCCTTCCCGGGTGCCATCGGTATTGATAATGACGAGAAAATTGCCGGGCTGGCGAAAATCGCGGAGGCCATCAAATCCAAAGGATCTAAGGCGCTGCTGCAGATCTACCACGGCGGCCGCATGGTCGATCCAAAACTGATTGGTGGCCGTACCCCGGTTGGCCCGAGCGCCGTAGCCGCGCCGCGTGAAGGTGCCGCAACGCCTGTCGCCCTGACCGCAGAAGAAGTGGAAGGCATGATCGGCAAGTTTGGTGAGGCGGTGCGTCGCGCCATCCAGGCCGGTTTCGACGGCGTGGAAATCCACGGGGCGAATACCTATCTGATTCAGCAGTTCTACTCCCCGAATTCAAACCAGCGCGACGACGAGTGGGGCGGCAGCCGCGATAACCGCGCGAAGTTCCCGCTGGCGGTGCTGGACATTACCCACAAAATGGTGCGCCAGTACGCGGACGACGCGTTTATTATTGGCTACCGCTTCTCCCCTGAAGAGATGGAAGTCCCGGGCATCCGCTTTGACGACACCATGTATCTGCTGGAAAAACTGGCGGCGCGCGGCGTGGACTATCTGCACTTCTCCGTCGGCGCTACCCTGCGTCCTTCCATCGTCGACACCCAGGATCCCACCCCGCTTATCGAAAAATACTGCGCGATGCGTTCTGAAACGCTGGCGCAGGTTCCGGTCATGGGCGTGGGCGGCGTGGTGAATGCTTCTGATGTGAATGAAGCGCTGGACCACGGTTACGACCTGATTGCCGTTGGCCGCGCCACCATCGCTTATCCGGACTGGACAGACCGCATTGCGGCCGGGGAAAGCCTGGAGCTGTTTATGGACAGCACCAAACGCGAAGAGCTCAGCATTCCTGAACCGCTGTGGCGCTTCTCGCTGGTAGAAGCGATGATCCGCGACATGAGCATGGGTGAATCCAAATTCAAACCGGGTACCTTTGCTGAGAAAGTGCAGGATGACGCTAACGAGCTGGTGATTAACGTCAGTCTGGAAACTGACCGCATTGCGGACATCGAGCTGGCCTCCGGCCCGAGCGAAGACGTTGAGTTTGTAACCAGCTTTGAAGAGATCCGTACCCGCATTCTGGACGCCAATACCCCGCACGTGGATGCCATCACCGGCGCAACCAGCCAGAGTGAAGCGGTGAAGAAAGCGGTCTCTAAAGCGATGCTGAAATCCAGCAAAGCGCTGGCCGCGGAAGAGGGCGTTGACCCGAACGAAACCCGCAGCGTGGACGTGGTCGTTGTCGGCAGCGGCGGCGCCGGTCTGGCGGCGGCGATTCAGGCTCACGACGAAGGCGCGAGCGTGCTGATTGTCGAGAAAATGCCGACCATCGGCGGGAACACCATTAAAGCTTCAGCCGGTATGAATGCCGCCGAAACCCGCTTCCAGCGCGTGAAGGGCATTCAGGACAGCAAAGAGCTGTTCTATCAGGAAAGCCTGAAAGGCGGCGGCAACAAGAACAACCCGGAACTGCTGCGTCGCTTCGTCGAAAACGCGCCGCAGGCAATTGAGTGGCTGGCAACGCGCGGCATCATGCTGAACGACATCACCACCACCGGAGGGATGAGCATCGACCGTACTCACCGTCCAAAAGACGGTTCAGCGGTAGGCGGCTACCTGATCAGCGGCCTGGTGCGTAACGTCAACAAACGCAACATCGAGGTGATGCTGGATACCTCCGTCAGCGACATCATCTTCGAGAACGGCGAAGTGACCGGCGTACGTCTGACCACCGAAGAGAACGAAACCGTCACCGTGGCAACCAAAAGCGTGATTGTCGCCACCGGCGGCTTCAGCGCTAACAGCCAGATGGTGGTGAAATACCGTCCTGATCTGGAAGGGTTCGTTACCACCAACCACAAAGGGGCAACCGGCGGCGGCATCGCGCTGCTGGAGCGCATCGGGGCCGGTACCGTGGATATGGGCGAAATTCAGATTCACCCAACCGTAGAGCAGAAAACCTCGTACCTGATTTCCGAATCCATTCGCGGCGGCGGGGCGATTCTGGTCAATCAGAAAGGGGAGCGCTTCTACAACGAAATGTCGACCCGCGATAAAGTCTCGGCGTCAATCATCGCGCTGCCGGAGAAATACGCATACATCGTCTTTGACGAGCACGTACGTGCCAAAAACAAAGCCGCGGATGAGTACATCGCGAAAGGTTTCGTGACCAGCGCCAGCTCGCCAAAAGCCCTGGCTGAGGCGCTGGGTATGGATCACCACGCTTTTCTCGCGACGCTGGAACGTTACAACGGCTTCGTTGAAAAACAGCACGATGATGATTTTGGCCGTACCACCGCGCTGCGCGCGCCTATCAACGAAGGGCCGTTCTACGCCATTCAGATTGCACCGGGCGTGCACCACACCATGGGCGGCGTGACCATCAACACCGAAACCTGCGTGCTGGACAGCAACCACAACGTGCTGCCAGGCGCGTTTGCGGCCGGTGAAGTGGTCGGCGGGATCCACGGCGGTAACCGTATCGGCGGTAACGCAGTGGCAGATATCATTATTTTTGGTACGCTTGCAGGACATCAGGCGGCTATGCGTTCGAAAAAGCAGTAAGACCCCTGTGTTGTAGGCCGGATACGCCCAGCGCTATCCGGCATTTTCCCCGGCGGCGCGGTGCTGGCCGGGGCTACATCTGAGGACTCCTGCCATGCCTGATAGCCATCGCGTTTACAGCTACTCCGCCGTCCTGATGGGCTCACCCATTCTCCTGAAACTCTTCTCCCACGACGAAGCCCTCGCGTCCCGCGTGTTTCGCCTGATCAAACAGTACGAAGATCTGCTCACCGTTAACCGCGCGCACTCGCAGGTGATGGACATCAACCATGCGGCTGGCCAGCATCCGGTTACCGTCAGCCGGCCGGTGTTTGAGCTGATCCGCTGTGCCAAAGCGGCAAGCCTGTTCAGGGACAGCGCCTTTAACCTGGCGATAGGTCCGCTGGTGAAGCGCTGGAAAATTGGCTTTCAGGGGGACAGCGTTCCGCCTGCCGATGAAATCGCGTCGCTGCTGGCGATAACCCGTCCTGAAGATGTCATTCTTGATGAGGCCAGCAGCAGCGTGTTTCTGACCAGAGCGGGGATGGAGATCGATCTGGGGGCCATTGCCAAAGGCTATATCGCCGATAGGGTGCGTGATTACCTGCATAAAGAGGGCGCTGAGCTGGGGCTGATCAACCTCGGCGGAAACATTCAGACGTTAGGCTCGCCGGAAGGGGGCTGGAGCGTGGGGCTGAAAAAACCGTTCGCCGGTGATGCGCTGATCGGCACGATGACCGTAGAGAACCTCTCCGTCGTGACGTCGGGAACGTACGAGCGCTACTTTGAGCAAAACGGCAAGCGCTATCACCATATTCTCGATCCGCGCACCGGGTATCCGCTGGACAACGAGCTGGACAGCGTAACGATTGTTTCGAAGGACTCCATCGACGGCGATATCTGGACCACGCTGATGTACGGCATGGGCATAGAGAAGGGCTGTGCCGCCCTGCGCGCGCGCCCCGATATTGAAGCTATCTTTGTGACCAAAACAAAAGAAGTGGTGTTCTCTTCAGCACACCACTTCCGCTTTACCCTGCTGGATAACGACTACCGCGTTACTGACAGTATTGCTTGAGCAGGCCGGTCTGCTCCGGCTGGAGACGGTAGCGATACACCGGACGGCCGGTGGCGCCGTAGTGAATGCTGGTGAACAGAATGTTGATTTGTGCGAGCCAAATCAGGTACTTGCGGCAGGACACGCGCGAGATATTGACCGCGCTTGCCAGGTCATCGGTAGAAAATTCCGTCTCCGGGTGAGCGTCAATCCACTGGCAAATCGTGCGCAGCGTTTGCGGCGTTAACCCCTTCGGCAGCTTTTTACTGTCCGCCAGTTCCGGCGCCCCGCCGTGGATCAGCCGGTCGACGTCGGCCTGCTCATAGTACTGGTGCGAACCCATCAGGCTGTGCTTTGCCTTCCAGCCGTTCAGCGCCTCTTCAAAGCGCGGGAACTGGAACGGCTTGATCAGATAATCCACCACGCCGTAGTGGATGGAGGTCTGGATCGTGGCGGCGTCGGCAGCCGACGAGATCATAATCACATCGATCGGGCGACCGGATGCGCGAATAACGGGCAGCAGATCCAGCCCATTATCCTGCTGCATATAGACATCCAGCAGCACCAGATCGACAGGCTGCCCGGGGTTATTAATGATGGCCTCGGCCTGGTTTAGCGTGGAGGCGACGCCGCAGCAGCTAAAACCATCAACACGGTTGACATACAGACGGTTGAGGTCGGCTACCATGGCGTCATCATCGACAATTAATACATTTATCACGCGATATTCCTCTCGCTATCCCAGGGGATGTGAACAAAAAATTGGGTAAATACGCCTGGCTCAGACTCGACGCTGATATCGCCGCCGAGGTTCTGAATTTGCTGGCGAGCAAGGAACAGCCCAACGCCGCGGTTTTCACCTTTTGTTGAGAAGCCCTTTGTAAAAATAGCCTCCAGCTGAGCGGGTTCAATGCCGGGGCCATCGTCGCTGACTTCGCAGCTGAGCCAGCCATTCTGATAATGCAGCAGCAGGCCGATCTCACCTTCCTGCTGTCCTTCCATCGCGTCGAGCGCGTTTTCAATGAGGTTACCCAGCACGGTGATCAGCACCGCGACCTGCTCTTCGCTCGCGGTATCCGGTATCTGGCATTCATCCGCCAGCGTCAGGGTGACGCCCGCTTCTTTCGCCCGATTGATTTTACCCAGCAGGAACCCGGCAATAACCGGGGATTTTACCTTGCTCTGTATCGTACCGATATCCGTCTGGTAATTATGTGCCGTCTGGATGATGTACTCTTCCAGCTTGTCGTAGCGCTTCATGTGCAGCAGGCCCAGGATCACGTGCAGTTTATTCATAAACTCGTGCGTGTGGCTGCGCAGGGCATCGACGTAATTAACCATGCCATCAATACGCTGCATCAGCTGGCTGATTTCCGTTTTATCACGGAAGGTGGTGATGGCGCCGATCACCCGATCCTGGCTTTTAACGGGCACCATGTTGCACAGCAATAGACGCCCGTTACAGCTGATCTCCTGATCCTGGCGCGCGACGCCCGTCTTTGAGACTTCGCGCAGGCTGGCCAGCAGGGGGGCGCTGGCATTTTCGGTCTGCTTGCCGGAAGGGAGAAGCAATATTTCTCTGGCGGTCTGGTTGATCATCGTCACGCGCCCGTGAATATCGACGGCCAGCACCCCCTCGCGAAGCGACTGCAGCATCGCCTGACGCTGTTCGAACAAGGCGGAAATTTCGTAAGGTTCGAGGCCGAACAGGATGCGTTTCAGGACCCGCACCAGACCCCAAATCGCCATGGAGCTCATAAAAATACTGAATAAAATGGTCCAGACGGCGTTTAGCCGCCCGCGAGCGATCTGCTCTTCAACCTTTTTCAGGGAGATACCTACCGCCACCACGCCGATCTGCTCGTGCTGGCCGTCGTAGACTGGGGTGAAGACGCGAAGCGCTTCGGCGAGCGCACCCCGGTTTACCGATACGTTCTCTTTGCCTTCAAGCGCGGGAGTTAAATCGTCACCGATAAAATGCAGCCCCAGCAGCGCCTCGTTCGGGTGAGAGTAGCGGATCCCGCGCATATCGGTGACCACGGTGAACAGCAGATCGTTTCGTTTCGTCACCGCCTGGGCGATGGGCTGAATAATATTCTCCTGCGGTGCCTGCATCAGGCCGCGCTGGATCTCCGGGCTGTTGGCCAGCGTTCTGGCAATACCCAGAGCCGTATCTTTTACATCATCGCGGGTCGCCCGGGTGATTTGCACGGAGTAGAGCGCAAAGACCACCAGCAGCACAGAGGCAATAATCGCGCACACCATCAGCGTGACCAGGGTGTTCAGCTTCATGGGGCGCTTGCGCGTCGGAAGGAAAGGCTGCAAATCGCTCATCAACACTCCGCGATGATTAAGAAAGGGGTAATTATCGCCGATGACGCGCTTTTCTTAAAGCCATGTAAAGGCGTGGATTTGGTCCTCTTTTCGTGACCCTCCTCGCAGGTCATCTATATAAAACACTTTATAGTGTGTGGGTACTCATAATAAGGAGGCTGTTTATGAGCGTTATGCTTACCGGTTCGGTCAAGGAAAGACGGCACGCCAGCACGATGAATATTGATAGATTGTCCACGCTGGACATGCTGAAAGTCATTCACCAGGATGATGCACTCATTTCTGCTGCGATTACCCCCTGTTTAAATATTATTGCCCGCGTGGTGGACAACGCCGCCGCGACGCTCAGCCACGGCGGTCGCCTGATTGTCGTTGGCGCGGGGCCGTCAGGGCGCGTAGCGCAACAGATTGCTGATGAATATGCGCCGGGCAAAACCCCTGTAATGGCCGTTACGGCACAAGAAGGGGAAGGGAGCTACGAGCGCGGCGTTGCCGATCTGCAGGCCATCAAGTTTGGTGAACACGATATGATGCTGGCCGTGACCGTCAGCGGAAAAACGCCGTGGGTCTGGGGGGCAATGCGCCATGCGTGGTCGCTGGGTTCACCGGTCGCTATTGTTACCGGTGATGCGCAAAGCGAAGCCGCGCAGCTGGCGAGCATGGTTATCGCTCCGGAGCTGGGGGCCGACGTCGTCGCAGGCTATATCAACACCAAAGCGGGGATCGCGCAAAAAATGATCCTCTCGATGATTGCCACCGGGCTGGCCGTCCGAACCGGACGGGTTTACAGCAACTTGCGCGTGGATCTTGAGGCAAGCACGACCAAATGGGCTGAACGGCAAATCGCCATTGTGATGGAAGCGGGGGGATGCACACGGGCCGAGGCAAAAGCCGCGCTGGAGAGCTGTAACCATAACTGTAAAACGGCGGTATTGATGGTGCTGACAGGGCTGGATGCATGGAAAGCCCATGAGCTGCTGGCGCAAAATAACGGGTTTATTCGCGTGGCGCTGCAGGAAGCGCCGTAAGATCTTCAGATAGTAAAAAGGCCGCAATTGCGGCCTTTGGTATTTTGGGGAATTAGAACTGGTAGGTCATGCCTACCCCAACGATGTCATCAGTTGAGATGCCATTGGCTTCGTAGAAGCTTTCATCGCTGTCCAGCAGGTTGATTTTATAATCAACGTAAGTCGAGAAGTTTTTGTTGAAGCTGTAGGTCATACCGAGATCGATATAGTTCACCAGATCCTGATCAACATAGTCGTAACTATTACCTGGGTTGTAATCATTGCCGCCAATGTCTTTACCTTTGGAGTAAACCCATGCCAGAGACGGACGCAGGCCGAAGTCGAACTGGTACTGCGCTACGGCTTCAAAGTTCTGAGTCTGGTTGGCGATGCCAACATTACCATATGGCGTCATGTTGCGGGTTTCCGCATACATCATGGCCAGGTAAACACCCTGCGCATCATATTTTGCGCCAATGGTCCAGGCTTCAGCGCGTTCGCCACCTGCATACGGGCTGTAGCGGTTGTAGTTACCTGCACCGTATGCAACCTGTTTGTTCGTGCGGTCGGAAGATGAATATGCCGCACCCAGGCTCAGACCGAAGTCAAAATCATAGGTGGTAGACATACCAAAGCCGTCGCCGTTCTGGAAACGAACATTGTCATGGCCATTTTTCGTGCCTTCCTGACCTTCTGTTGCATCCTGACCTTCATTCGCACCCTGATACTGCAGCGCGAAATTCAGACCCTCAGCCAGACCGAAGAAATCCTGGTTACGATAGGTTGCCAGACCGTTAGCACGACCGTTCATAAAGTTATCGGTCCAGGTGTAAGAGTCACCGCCAAATACAGGCAGCATATCGGTCCAGGCTTCAACGTCGTACACGACGCCGTAATTACGGCCATAATCAAATGAACCGTATTCACCATATTTCAGGCCAGCATACGCCAGGCGGTTAAACGATTTGTCACCCGCGCCCTCGGTATTATTAGCGAAGGTTTTATATTCCCACTGGCCGTAACCGATCAGATCGTTAGCGATCTGGGTTTCGCCTTTGAAACCAATCTGCACATAGGTTTCGTCGCCGTCGTCGCCAGGGTTGTCAGAGAAGGTATGACGCGCGTCGACTTTGCCGTACAGGTCAACTTTGTTGCCGTTTTTGTTGTACATTTCAGCCGCATTGGCTGCGCCTGCCATTAATAACGCGGGTACCACAATTGCCAGAACTTTTCTTTTCATTATATATTCCCTTCAAGCATAATTTATATGAATATATGTAATCACCCTCCGCAATTACAGGCTTGATACTATTCCAGGAAGTGTTATTTAGTTTCAAAAATAAATGTAATTAAATCCTATGAAATATTGCCAAACATTTCTATTAATCTCTTTATTTTTCTGCTGAATTAATTCATTGAATTTATACGGTGTAATTATTATTAAGTATTTCGTGGCTCTATTTTTAAATTGATTTAATTCGTCTATGTTATAATTCATGCACTTTTAAACAACAGGATATGACGATGGAACTTGCCCGGTGGCAGCAGCGATTTGAGCGCTGGCTTGAGGAAAACCACAGCACCGACGATACCGCACATGATATTTCGCATTTTCGTCGGGTCTGGATGACGGCGCAAAAAATCATGGCTGATCAGGCGGTGGAGCCGCTGGTGATCCTGACCGCATGCTATTTCCACGATATTGTCAGCCTGCCGAAAAACCATCCCGAACGCGGCCGGTCATCCCAGATGGCAGCGCGCAGGACGTGTGACATTCTGCGCCGCGACTTCCCTGAGTTTCCGCCAGAGCATACTGCCGCCGTTGCGCACGCGATTGAGGCGCACAGCTTCAGCGCCGGGATTGCGCCACAGAGCATGGAAGCCAAAATTGTGCAGGACGCAGACCGGCTGGAAGCGTTAGGCGCGATCGGCCTGGCGCGCGTCTTTGCCGTCTCGGGCGCGCTGGGCGTGCCGCTTTTTGATGCAGACGATCCCTTTGCCGATGCGCGTATCCTTGATGACCGTGCGTTTGCCCTCGACCATTTTCAGACCAAGCTGCTGCGATTGCCTGATACAATGCAAACGGAAATGGGCCGCGAGCTGGCACGTCACAATGCCGATTTCCTGATCCAGTTTATGGCGAAACTCAGTGCCGAATTACACGGCGACTGCATCGGGCTGGATAGCCAGGTGTTGAGCCGCTTCCGTCGCAGTTTGCGCAACTGAACTGTGGTAATCTGTTTCCAGTCTTTACTCTCCGGTTAAAAGAATGCAGGAAAATCGATCAGTGACAGAGCCCGCGCCCGAGCAGGCTGAGAAATCAACGGCAACGGTGCAGGCGTTGCTGCGCCAGCTGTTGGATATCTATGATGCTAAAACGCTGGCCAATCTGCTGGTGGCGCACGGCGAGAGCCACTGGAGCCCGGCGATCCTTAAGCGTCTGCTGACCAGCGAACGCGCAGGGCGTCGCTTGAGCGAAGGCGAGTTTCGTTATCTGCAAAACCTGCTTCCGCGTCCTCCTGCCGCGCACCCGAACTACGCCTTCCGCTTTATCGATCTGTTCGCCGGTATCGGCGGCATCCGGCACGGTTTTGAAGCTATCGGCGGACAGTGCGTGTTTACCAGCGAGTGGAACAAACATGCCGTCCGGACCTACAAGGCCAACTGGTACTGCGATCCGCACGAGCACCAGTTCAACGCGGATATCCGCGATGTCACCCTGAGCCATAAAAGCGGCGTGAGCGATGAACACGCCGCCGAGCACATTCGCCAGACGATCCCGGCGCATGACGTGCTGCTGGCCGGCTTCCCGTGTCAGCCCTTCTCGCTGGCCGGTGTCTCCAAAAAGAATGCCCTTGGACGCGCCCACGGCTTTGCCTGCGATACCCAGGGAACGCTGTTTTTTGATGTGGCGCGCATCATCGATGCCCGTCGCCCGGCCATTTTTGTGCTGGAAAACGTTAAAAATTTAAAGAGCCACGACGGCGGAAAAACCTTCCGCATTATTATGCAGACCCTGGATGAGCTGGGTTATGACGTGGCCGACTCGCAGGACATGGGCGCGGACGATCCTAAAATCATTGATGGGAAACATTTTCTGCCCCAGCATCGCGAACGTATCGTGCTGGTGGGTTTCCGCCGCGACCTCAATCTCAAGGGGGATTTCACCCTTCGTGATATTCCGTCTTTGTATCCCGAGCGTCGTCCTACCGTTGCCGATCTGCTGGAACCTGTCGTTGACGCGAAATTTATCCTTACCCCGGTGCTGTGGAAATACCTCTACCGCTATGCCAAGAAACATCAGGCGAAGGGCAACGGCTTCGGTTTTGGGATGGTAAACCCCAACGATCCGCACAGCGTGACCCGTACGTTGTCCGCTCGCTACTATAAGGATGGGGCAGAGATCCTGATCGACAGAGGCTGGGACAAGGCGCTGGGTGAAAAAGATTTCGACGATCCGCACAACCAGCGTCACCGGCCGCGACGCTTAACGCCGCGGGAATGCGCCCGGTTGATGGGATTTGAGACCCCGCAGGGTTACCGCTTCCGCATTCCGGTTTCGGATACCCAGGCGTACCGCCAGTTTGGTAACTCGGTGGTGGTTCCCGCGTTCGCCGCCGTGGCAAAACTGCTGGCCTCGCGCATCAGACAGGCGGTGGCACTCCGTCAGGGTGAGGCCGTCAATGACGGATGTTCACGATAAGGCCACGCGCAGCAAAAATATGCGAGCCATCGGCACGCGTGACACCGCCATCGAAAAGCGCCTGGCCGGGCTGCTGACGCAGGCGGGGTTTGATTTCCGCGTGCAGGATCCCGCGCTTGCGGGTCGCCCGGATTTCGTCATCGACGCCTGGCAGTGCATCATCTTTACCCACGGCTGTTTCTGGCATCACCATGACTGCTACCTGTTTAAGGTCCCCGCGACGCGCACCGATTTCTGGCTGGATAAAATTGGCAAGAACGTCGAGCGCGACAGACGGGATCTCACCGCGCTGATTGCGCAGGGCTGGCGGGTGCTGATCGTCTGGGAGTGTGCGCTGAGAGGCAGATTAAAACTGAACGATACCGATCTGACCGAGCGGCTGGAAGAGTGGATCTGCGGCGGCGGCCAGACCGCGCAGATCGACACGCAGGGAATTCACCTGCTTACGGTTTCTCCACCTCGCAAGGCGTGACCACCGGTTTTGCGGGCAGTAAATATTTGCCCAGGGTGACCAGCACGACGGCAAAAACAATCACCCCTAATGCCAGCCATTCAACGGAAGAGAGCGTTTCTCCCCCCAATCCCGTCCCGAGCAGCACGGCCACGACCGGGTTGACGTAGGCATAGCTGGTGGCAACTGCCGGCGAGACATTGCGGATCAGGAACATATAGGCGTTAATGGCGATGATGGAACCAAACAGCGCCAGGTAGCCTACCGCCAGAAAGCCCGACAGCGGCGGCAGGGTCGTCAGCTTTTCTCCCGTCAGCGTGGAGGCGAGCAGCAGTACAATCCCGGCGGCGAGCATCTCAATCGCGCCCGCCATCATGCCGGTCGGCAGTTCGATACGCGAACCGTAGACGGAACCAAACGCCCAGCTCATCGAGCCAATCAGGATGATGATTGCGCCCCACGGATTCCCGCTCAGGTTACCGCCGCTGTTCAGCAGAATGATGCCGGCAAGGCCAATACCAATCCCCAGCCATTCCAGCTTGCGGGTGCGGATACCAAAAAGGCGGCTAAAGCAGAGGGTAAACAGCGGTACGGTGGCAACGACCACGGCGGCGATCCCGGACGGTACGTTCTGGTGCTCGGCAATCGTTACAAACCCATTTCCCACCGCCAGCAGCAGCAGGCCGATCAGGGCGGCATTCAGCATCGGGCGCAGCGGGGGAAGCTTGTGCCCGCGCAGCAGCAGGAAGGCCAGCAGCAGCACGCCAGCCGAGAGAAAGCGGATGCCCGCCATCATCAGTGGCGGCCAGCTTTCCACGCCGATGCGAATGACAAAGTAGGTTGAGCCCCAGATGATGTACAGCGAAAAGAGTGCCCCAATGAGCGGTAGCAATTGCCGGAAACGCATAATCCCTCACGACGAAATAAAAAGGTCGCTGATAGTAAACGCGAAAACTATCTCGCTGGCGAGCCCTTTAATTGTGTGGCAGATGTGAATTTTTTGTTGACGTGAGGTGGGTGTTTCCGGGTTTGCGCTTTTGCTCCATACTATTCACCTAATTACCAAAAAATGAAGGATTAAGATTTTGGCAGGAAGTAGCTTATTAACATTGCTGGATGATATTGCCACCTTACTGGATGACATTTCAGTGATGGGGAAACTGGCGGCGAAAAAAACCGCAGGCGTGCTGGGAGATGATTTATCGCTTAACGCCCAGCAGGTGAGTGGGGTAAGGGCTAACCGTGAACTGCCGGTGGTGTGGGGCGTGGCAAAAGGCTCCTTCCTGAATAAGGTGATTCTGGTCCCGCTGGCGCTGCTGATCAGCGCGTTTATTCCCTGGGCCATCACGCCGCTGCTGATGATTGGCGGGGCGTTTCTCTGCTTCGAGGGCGTAGAGAAGGTCCTGCACTCCTTTAGCGCGCGCAAGCAGAGCGATACGCCGGAGATGCGCCAGCAGCGTCTTGAGGCGCTGGCCGCTCAGGATCCGAAAACCTTCGAGCGCGATAAGGTCAAAGGCGCTATTCGGACCGACTTTATCCTGTCCGCAGAGATTGTCGCCATTACGCTGGGCATCGTGTCTGACGCGCCGCTCCTGAATCAGGTTCTGATCCTCTCCGGTATCGCCATTCTGGTCACCGTCGGCGTCTACGGCCTGGTGGGACTGATCGTCAAGCTGGATGATATCGGCTACTGGCTGGAGGAGAAATCGAGCGCGGTGGCAAGAGGCATCGGCAAAAGCCTGCTGGTGCTGGCTCCGTGGCTGATGAAGAGTTTGTCGGTGGTGGGCACGCTGGCGATGTTCCTCGTGGGCGGCGGGATCGTGGTGCACGGTATCGCGCCGCTGCACCATGCGATCGAACATTTTTCCTCGGCGCAGGGGGCCGTTGTCGCGGCGATTCTGCCCACGCTGCTGAATCTGGTGCTGGGCTTCATCATTGGCGCTATCGTGGTCGCGGCGGTGAAGCTGGTTGAAAAAATTCGCGGCACGTCGCACTAATTGTTACCCGTTATGGGATGCAAAAAGACCATTCCTCGTCTAAATTGAAACAGTTTCACCCTGATACAGGAGGCAGGTATGGTCTTTTTGGTCAGTGATGAAGTTAAGCCTAAGAAGGGCGGCCCACGTATGATTGTCACCGGGTATTCCAGCGGAATGGTGGAATGTCGGTGGCACGATGGCTATGGCATCAAGCGGGAAGCATTTCGTGAAGATGAGCTTCAGCCGGGGGACGGGCAGCACCAGCGGGACAAGGCTTAATCACATAACGCCCGGCTTTGCCGGGCGTTTTTATCTCCAGTACCGGGTGTAAGGCAGCGATCAGGGAGTGTGTGTGCAGCGCGATACCTTTGTTGTAAGACAATCTTTTTTGCAATGGCTGCATAAGCGTAGCAATCCGGGGTTGATTGTTAATCTCTGTTTTCTGGTTGTTCTGGTATTTTCGACTCTACTGACCTGGCGTGAAGTGGTGGTACTGGAAGAAGCGTACATCTCCAGCCAGCGTAACCATCTGGATACGGTCGCCAGTTCGCTGGACAGGCAGCTGCAGAACAGCGTCGACAGGATGCTGTTGTTCCGTCAGGGCATGCATGATGCGATCCAGACGCCGCTGGCATTTGATGTACTCCAGAATGCGGTGTCACGCTTTAGCTCAGTCCGCATGCTCCCCACCTGGCAGCTTGCCGTTGATAAAAAACGCACCCTTCCCATTAACGGTGTCTCGGATGCCTTCGTCGAGAAAACCACGTTTCTGAATCGTGACGCCGAACGCCTCAGCCACGAGATTTCTGCCACGCTCGAAGTGGGGTATCTGCTCAGGCTGGCGTCGTCGAGAGCACAAACGGAAGCGCGCGTGATCTACGTCTCCCGCGCCGGGTTTTTCATTTCCACCGATACGCCGGACCAGGCGGGCGACATTACCTCCCGCTATTACCATCTTGTCACGCAGTCCTGGTTTACCCAGCAGTCAGAGCGGAACAATCGCGCTCGCGCGGTGCGCTGGTTCATCTCCACCCCCTCATCCTGGACCAATGATGAACGAATGATCACCGCCAGCGTCCCCATCTATTTCGACCATTACTGGTATGGCGTCGTGGCGATGGATTTTACGTTGGGCACCATGCAGCGTCTGCTGGCCGATGCGACGGAAGACCGAACGGAAGGGGAGTATCAGCTGTACGATACCCGGCTCAATATGATTGCCACCTCTGCCCATACGGAAAACGCGGTTAACCATTTTAACGAACGCGAAACGGCGCAGATTGCGCAGGCGATTGAGCACGCCACCGGCGGCGGGATCCGCCTCGGAAGCCGTTTTGTGAGCTGGGAACGACTCGATCACTTCGACGGCGTTGTCCTGCGGATCCACACCCTGCACGAAGGGGTACAGGACGACTTCGGCAGCATCAGTATCGTGCTGGCGCTGATGTGGGCGCTCTTTACCGCCATGCTGTTGATCTCGTGGCTGGTGATCCGCCGCATGGTGAGTAACATGTACACGCTCCAGCACTCGCTCCAGTGGCAGGCCTGGCATGATCCGCTTACCCGGCTGAATAATCGCGGCGCGCTGTTCGACCGCGCAAAATTGCTGGCGGAAACCTGTCGCCAGCAGTCGCTGCCGTTCTCGGTGATTCAGATCGATCTCGACCATTTTAAAAATATCAACGACCGCTTCGGCCATCAGGCCGGGGATAAAGTGCTCTCCCACACGGCAGGGGTGATTGCCAGCGCGTTACGCAAGAATGATGTGGCAGGGCGCGTAGGCGGGGAAGAGTTTTGCGTCGTCCTGCCGGGGATCGGTCTGGAGGAGGCGAGAAGCGTCGCGGACCGTATACGTTGCCGGATCAACAGTAAGGAGATCCTGGTGAAGAAGAGCACGACCCTGCGCGTCAGCGCGTCGCTTGGGGTCAGCAGCGCGGATGAAGCGGGTAACTACGAGTTTGAACAGCTGCAGTCCGTGGCGGACGTCCGGCTGTATCAGGCCAAACAGAGCGGGCGTAACCGGGTCGTCTGGCGGGATTAAGAGAGGAAGTGATCCAGCCCCTCCTGCCAGCCCGCCGGGCCGGGCTGCCGGGTGTGATAAACCCGGGCGGGGTTATCGTCCCGTAGCGTGATGCCCTGGCGGTTAATGCCCTTAATCACCACCGCGAAGTCAACGCTGTCGAGCAGGGGCGCATCATTGGGACCGTCGCCGAGCCCCAGCGTGGTGGGTTCAATCTCTTCCAGCTCGCGGTATTGCTCAATCAGCCAGTTCACCGCAACGTCTTTGCCGCAGCGAGCGTCCAGAACATGCCAGAAGCGCGCGCCCTGCAGGCATTTCAGGCCGACATTCGCTATCTCCTCTTCAAACTGGACCAGTTTCTCGTCGGTATCGCGCCAGATGAGCGTGACGGACGCTTCATGCTTGCGGGCAAGCGCCGAACGGTAGCGCGACAGTCCGGTCCACTCGCTGATAACGTGCTCATCCACATCGTCGAAAGTGGTGAATTTATAGCCCGTCTGCAGGCGAATTTGTTCGATTCGCGGGCGAATATCCCGGTGCGTCATCCCCCTGATCTGGCGCTGAACCTTATCCCAGCGCACGTCAGGCTGAATCACCGCGCCGTTCTCGGCAATAAAAGGCAGGCCTTCCAGCCCCAGATCCAGCTGTAGATCCAGCATCTCTGCCGCGGTCTTGCTGCTGCAAAGAATAACCGGAACCTGATTATCCAGCAGCCTGTCCAGCCAGGGCATGGCGGGTTGCCACTCATAGGTGTGAATATCCAGCAGTGAACCATCCAGGTCAGAGAAAATCAGCAATGTATCCCGCAGTGAAGGCATAGCGACTCCTGGTAACAGATGCGTCTCGCTCTAAGAAAATTCCTAAAAAATAATGAAGGCGAAAACCGGAGAAAAGAGGAATGCTCCTGGCAAACCCGCATTCGGCGTGTGTTATTGCTCATAACAAAAAGCATTATGTTAAAAATATTATATTCATCGTAAGAATATATGCTTGTCAGCCAAATTCGTTGGGGATAGTGTGGCATGTACATCAGATTTCCTGGTGTAACGAATTTTCAAGTGCTTCTTGCATAAGCAAGTTTTGATCCCGGTCATCCCCATGGCCGGGATTTTTTTCGCCCTACCGATTGGCTTCAGACACGCTAAAATCGTGAATATCAAGCTCGAAGGCCTCCGCCAGCTCGCGATAGGTGTGATAATCCCTTCCGTTGACAATGACGCGGTCCGAATTGTCGTCCGACCGGCGGACTTCTGACTCACTGATCTCATTGATGGCGGCCAGCAGGGCATCGACATCCACCTCGACTTCGCGCTTGATGGTGTCGCTGTACTCTTTATCGGTCTTCATTACGGGGTTCCTCTTTCAGCCGTGTCCAACGGTAAGTATAGACTGTGTATAAAAACGCCAATCACGCCGGGCGGCGATGTGCGTTTTTGCGTTTTGTTCTACACTGGCTCAAAACCAGAGGAGGAATGTATGAAGGTCAACGATCGGGTAACCGTTAAAACGGACGGTGGGCCGCGCCGCCCGGGTGTGGTGCTGGCAATTGAAGAGTTTAGCGAAGGCACAATGTACCTGGTATCGCTTGAAGACTACCCGCTCGGCATCTGGTTTTTTAACGAACTGGGGCATCCGGACGGTATTTTTGTCGAGAAGGCGGAGTAGCACGGCGTCGGGTAGCACAGCGCGTGCCCGACATCCTCTCCAGAAGCAAAAATCTCTGGCCAGGCCAGAGATCAAAGGTAGGGTGCACAGGTCTTAAGCGACTAACGCATGTTGACGAAAATCCCGTTCGTCACATTATCGGTCAGGCGTACCACGTGGTAGATCACTTGCTTATTATGCGTTTTAATTTTCCTTTTAATATTTCCTTTGTGTGACGAAACGGTTTTCGCTTTAATATTCATCTGGTCAGAGATCTGAATAGTTCCTTGTCCCGCCATCCACATTCGCAGCATACTTGATTCAGTCCTGCTTAATGATAGGGTGGGTAAGTTAACCGCTCCTACATTTTTAACTTCTTTATTCAAATAATCACCCAGAATGTCATCCAGCGACTCGGGTTTAATCGATTTAGAACTGATCAATAAATTTTTACGGACCAACAAATACTCATCGAAATGGATATTCGCGATCGCCATAAAAACAATAAACAGGGTTTTTGGATGCTGATTAATGATTTGCTTAATGTGCTGACTGTTGGCTGGATCGTGAATGAAACAGTCCTCATTAATAAACACCACGCCTGGTTTTAGTTCGTCACAAGCGGCTGCGAGTTCGTCAACGGTGTGTGCATCGTTGATGTCTCTCTTTCTTACCCCTCTGCTTGCCAGGTACCCGGTTAACCCTAGCCGGGTGTAGCTGCATAAATCCATAATGATCGTTGACATGGCATACCCTCACTCAATGCGTAACGATAATTCACCATCTGCCTGAGAGCTCAAAACAGCCATACGGGATGGAAAAAAATAATAAACCTGTGAGCATGACAAAGACTTTCAGGCGGACTCACTATCCCGTAAAGTTACGTATAATTTGCCAGGAATCTTCTTAAAGTAAAGTAAATATTAAGTATTGTGAGATGGTTAGAAACAATTAAACCGCGTCAGATATATCCTGGAAGATGTTTTACGCGTTTTATTTTAGGAATATCCTCAGAAAGACAATAGCAACAGTGAGGGCTATTATTTACGTGGCAGCTCGCTGACAATATCCGCTAACAGGTTGAATATCTCGCCGAATAAATGTTCACAGAAGGGAGCGATAAGTGGCATCAGTAATGACATTAATAAAATCCCAACCGTCAGCGTCAGCGGAAAACCAATGACAAACACCGAAAGCTGCGGCGCCATTCGGTTGAGTAAACCTAACGCCAGGTTGACGGTCAGCAGCAGGGTGATGATCGGCAGCGCCAGCATCAGCCCGTTGAGGAAAATCAGCCCCGCAGCGCGGGTTAGCGCGAGGAAAGCGTTGCTGTTCACCGGATTTTCGCCAATCGGCAGCGTATGGAACGTATCCACCAGCATGGAGATAAGCCAGAGATGGCCGTTGAACGACAGGAACAGCAGCATGGCGAGCAGATCGATAATACGCGCCAGCACGGGCATGTTGAGATGACTGCCAGGGTCAACAAACGTGGCGAACGATAGCCCCATCTGCAGGCCGATCAGTTCCCCTGCGGTACGCACCGCGGCAAAGGCGAGCTGCATGGTAAAGCCGACGGCGACGCCAATCATCACCTGCTGCAGGGCCACCCACACCGCGTTCGCCGAGAAGATCGGAATATCCACGGGGGGAAGAGAGGGCGCGACGATAATGGAGATGATGATGCCCAGCCCCACCTTGACGCGCTTGGGTATCGATTTCTCACTGAGAATCGGGGCGGTGGATATCAGCGCCATGATGCGCAGCATCGGCCAGAAATAGACGCCGAGCCACTGAACCCACTGGTCGCTGGTGAAGTGCAGCATCGTCAGGTCAGCCGATGATGTACGGCAGATTGATAAACAGGTTGCGCATATAGTCCAGCAACAGATTCAGCATCCACGGCCCGGCCACGATAATCGCCACGAACACGGCAATGATTTTCGGGATGAACGACAGCGTCATTTCGTTAATCTGCGTGGCGGCCTGCAGGATACTGATAATCAGACCGGTAACCAGCGCGACAAGCAGCAGCGGCGCGGCAACGGCAATCGCGATTTTCATCGCTTCCGTGCCCATCATCATGACCGATTCGGGTGTCATTGCCGTTCCTTAACTGTAGAAACTCTGCGCCAGCGAACTGACCAGCAGCTGCCAGCCGTCGACCAGTACAAAGAGCATGATCTTAAAGGGCAGGGCAATGGTCGCGGGCGGCACCATCATCATCCCGAGCGCCATCAGGACGCTGGCGATCACCAGGTCGATAATCAGGAACGGAATAAAGATGGTAAAGCCAATCTGGAACGCGGTTTTCAGCTCGCTTGTGACATAGGCAGGCAGAAGAATACGCATTGGCACCGCTTCCGGTCCCTGCATCTCGCCGGTGTTGGACAGGCGGGCAAAGAGGGCCAGGTCGGCTTCGCGCGTCTGGCGCAGCATAAATTCCCGCAGCGGCTGAGCGCCTTTATCCAGCGCCTCCTGCATGGAGATTTTGTCTTCGCTGAACGGCTGGTAGGCGTCGGTATAAATCTTGTCGATCACCGGCGACATAATGAAAAAGGTCAAAAAAAGCGCCAGCCCCAGCAGAACCTGGTTTGGCGGCGCGGAAGGGGTTCCCAGCGCGTTTCGCAGCAGACCAAAGACGATGATGATGCGGGTGAAGCTGGTCATCATCAGCAGGATGGCCGGAATAAACGTCAGCGAGGTGATGAACACCAGCGTCTGCACCGGAAGCGACCAGCTTTGTCCGCCGCCCGCGAGAGGGGTGGAGACCAGACCGGGCAGCTGTGCATAGACCGCGGGAGCAAACAGGCCAACGCCCGCAAGCGTCAGGGATAACAAACGGCGCATCAGGATCTCCCGGAACGCTTAAGCAAACTCTTCATGACGGACTGAAAATCCGCAGGGGCGTCTGCGCGCTCGTCCACCACAACAGGGGCGGGCGGCAGCTTATGTAATACGCTGATGTTTGAGGCCGTGACGCCCAGGACCAGACGCGCATCGTCTACCTCGACGATGACCACGCGCTCGCGTGGACCCAGCGTGGTGCTGGCGCTGACCTTCAGGCCGCGGGCACCGGCGGTTTTACCCGCCAGGCCAAAGCGCTTCGCCAGCCAGGCGGCGATAAGAATAAAGGCAATAATACCGAACAATGCCCCGCTCACCTGGAGCAGAGGCGAGCCGGGAACGGCAGAAGGCTGTGATATTGTTGCCTGGGTTTTCATGCTTAACGGCTCAGACGACGCATACGTTCAGACGGGGTAATGATGTCGGTGATGCGTACGCCGTATTTATCGGCAACCACCACCACTTCACCCTGGGCAATCAGATAACCGTTGATCAGAATATCCAGCGGCTCGCCGGCCAGACCGTCAAGGGCCACCACGGAACCCTGCGTCAGGCGCAGCAGCTCTTTAATGGTCATGCGGGTGCGTCCCAGCTCAACGGTCAGCTTAACCGGGATATCCATAATCAGGTCGATGTCCTGCAGCGTGCCGCTGACGTCACCGCCGCCGAGCTGCTGGAATACGGCATCCGCTGCACTTTTGGCCGGGGGTGCTTTTTGCTCGTTTAACGCGTCAGCCCACAGATCGTCCAGTGCTCCGCTGTTCTCATCGGACGGATTGTTCATGTCACTCATTTGGGCTGTTCCTCATTCAGCGAATTCAAAATCGGGTTGATCAAGTGCTCAACGCGTAACGCATACTGACCGTTAATCGTGCCGTACTGGCTTGTCAGCACGGGGACACCATCCACATGGGCAATAATGCGGTCGGGTTTTTCTATCGGCAAAACATCACCGGGTTGTAATTTCAGGATCTGAGATAACCGCAGCGGGATATCGGCGAAGCTCGCCACCAGCTCAAGCTGCGAATGCTGGACCTGGCGGACCAGGTTTTCACGCCAGTTCTGATCTTCGTTGCGGGAGTTCTCCAGCGGCGGGTTCACCAGCAGCTCGCGCAGCGGTTCGATCATGCTGAACGGCAGGCAGATGTTGAACTCGCCGGTCAGGTTACCGATCTCCACGTGGAATGGCGTGTTAACGACGATATCGTTCGGGGAGGTGGTGATATTGGTAAATTTCACCTGCATCTCAGAACGGACGTACTCCACTTCCAGCGGGTTAATCGCTTTCCACGCGTCGCTGTAAGATTCCAGCGCCAGCTTCAGCATGCGGTTAATGACGCGCTGTTCGGTATGGGTGAATTCACGACCTTCTACTTTGGTCGGGAAACGCCCGTCGCCGCCGAACAGGTTATCCACCGCGATGAACACCAGGCTTGGCGAAAACACCACCAGACCGGTGCCCCGCAGCGGCTTCAGATGAATCAGGTTAAGGTTGGTTGGCACCGGCAGGTTGCGGGCAAACTCGTGATACGGCTGAATGCGGATCGCACCGACCGTGATATCCGGGCTACGACGCAGCAGGTTAAACAGCCCCATACGGAACTGACGTGCAAAACGTTCGTTAATGATCTCCAGCGCCTGCAGACGTTCACGTACCACGCGACGCTGGGTATTCGGGTCATAGGGACGAATATCGCTATCGCCGCCGATACCCGGTTTAGGATCATCATTGTTATCGCTGTCGCCGTTGAGCAGCGCATCGATTTCTGCCTGAGAAAGAATACTGTCGCCCATGTCGTTACCGCAGAATGAATGCTGTATACAGAACGTCAGTGACTTCCTGCTTAGGTTGGCCGTTTACCAGCGGGGTCGCCAGCGTTTGTTTAATGGCGTCGACCAGCTTTTGCTTACCCACATCGGTAGCCAGCGCCGAAGCGTCCTGACGAGAGAACAGCAGCAGAAGGCGGCTACGCACTTCAGGAAGGTAATCGTTCAGACGTGAACGGGTGGCTTCATCTTTCAGGCGCAGCGTAATGCCAACATAGAGCACGCGATCCGCATCACCCAGGTTGACGGTGAAGGTATCCAGCGGGAAGAACACTGGAGCCGGCGGAGGCGGTGCTTCAGCTTTGGCTGCAGCGGTGGTCGGTTCCTGCTGCATACGCCAGTAACTATAGCCCGCGGTAGCGCAGGCGGCGAGCGTGATCAACACCAGCAGCGGGATCCAGATGGAACGCTTACTTTTTTTGGTGATAGCGGAGTCAGTCATCTGATACGAGCTTCCTGTTTCGGTACAGCTTAATAAGGTGATTATCCCGTGTCCTGCTGTCGTCAAAGCGTGGAAAAGACGGGGATAATCACGCTACCTCTGGCGTTTAGGCGAAGATGTCTACGGCACTGTTACCGCGCGCTGCGGACTGCAGGGCGGCAGGAACAGGGAGTAACTCATCGCTCTCTTCATTAAAACCGCCGGTGTTGCCGGAACGCGAAGCCTGGTGCTGCTGCTGGGATGAAGACTGCTGCTGCCCGGCGAAGCTCTCGCTGCTGACGCTGCTCTGCGCAAGCTGAATGCCGTTTTCCGCCAGTGAGGTCCGCAGTACCGGCAGCGCGGCTTCCAGTGCTGCACGAACATGGCTGTGCGCAGAGACCATCTGCAGCTGGGCCTGGTTATCATCAAGCTTAAGCGAAATTTGCACCTGACCCAGATCTTCCGGGTGCAGGCGCAGCTCTGCCGTCTGCTGGCCCTGCTTAGTGAACAGGGTGATGTGCTGGCTCAGGGACTGCTGCCATTCGTGAGTCCCCAGAGGCTGGCTTAACACCGGCGCGGGGGCGACGGTGGCGGCCGTCTGACTGGTCGCATGGCTGGACATAATCGGTGCCAGGGTGGCCGTTGGTGATGATGAAGAAGACGAACTGGCGAGTTCCTGCTTCTCTGCCGCCGCGGCCACGGCCGGTGTAGCAGGCGTGTTGCCCTGCAGGGCCGGCTCGTTATTTTTCACCTGGATCTGATAAGGCGTAGCACTCTGCGCTTTATCGTGGCTTCCCGCAGACGCGTTCAGGGACGGTTGGCCCGCGCCGTTTGAAAGCGTCGCGGAATTCAGCGTTGAGGTGGCGGAAACGCCCTCGCTGCCTGCCGCGCGAGAGGCGGTAGTTTGCTGCTGGTGCGGCAGCATCGCCATCAGGGCGCTTAATCCGGCCAGCTCTTCTTCGCTCAGCTCGCTTTTACCATCATCTTTGCTGTTCGCCGCATTGAGCGTCTTCAGCGCGTCGCCCTTAGACAGCGGCACCAGCCCGGAAACCAGCGTATCAAGCGACGTGACGGGCGACGTTTCATCGCCGTTCAGCGCGGTCTGGCGCGAGAGCAGGTCGGCAATTTTGGCCTGCAGGGTGGTATCCCCTTTGGCGTCCTGAGCCACTTTTGACAGCTTACTGCCGGCGGCTTTCAGATCAGCCAGGGTCAGCGGCGCATCTTTGCCCTTGCCCGTTGCGTCCGAGAGGGCGCCCGCCAGCAGAGAGAGAAAGTCCTGTGCACCGTCGGTGCCTTTCCCCGTTTGCGTGCCGCCTGACAGGTCGCTGTCGCTCATCAGCAGTTGTTGCAGTGTGATCATTCCGGTTTCCTCATTGATGCGCGCTGGGCAAACTCATCCATTTTCTTCTGATCCAGACGGTTTTCCGCCAGGGTCGTTGCCGCGATCTGTCTGTCCTGTAAAGTCTGCCAGGCCTGCAGTCGCTGCTTCTTCTCGCGCCAGAAATTCAGCGCGGTATCGACTTTCTGGGTCCACTGGTTAAGCTGCTGGCGATGCTGATCTATCGCCTTCTCCAGCGTCTGGATAAACTGCTGATAGTTAATCCAGCGCTGGCTGCCAATGCCCTGTGTCATGTCGGTATTGAGGTTGGTGCGATATTCATGCTGATAGTCGATCAACATCTTCAACTGTTCTTCAGCCTGCTGGCACCCGCGTCGCATTGCGCCTAGCTGCAATGCGGCATCATCAACTTCTTTTTCAGCCAGATCTTTCAGCGTTGATAACGCGCTGTTTTGCGCCATGACCTTCGCCCTCCACCTGTGTTACACCTGCGGGAAAATCAGCTCCAGTGCCTGAATTGAATCTTCCCAGTCGGCGCGTTCAAAAATGCCTTGTTGCAAAAATGCCTCCAGCTGCGGCCACAGGTTAATCGCCTTGTCGAGCATCGGGTCGCTGCCTTTGGCATACGCCCCCACGCTGACCAGATCGCGGTTGCGCTGGAAGCTGGAAAGCAGTTGTTTGAAGTTACGCACGCGGGCGTAGTGCTTCTCGGTTATCAGCGCCGTCATTGCGCGGCTGATAGAGGCTTCAATATCGATGGCCGGGTAGTGCCCGGCTTCGGCCAGACGGCGCGACAGCACAATATGACCGTCAAGGATCGCGCGCGCGGAGTCGGCAATCGGGTCCTGCTGGTCATCGCCTTCCGTCAGTACCGTATAGAACGCGGTGATGGAGCCGCCGCCGCTGATGCCGTTCCCCGCGCGTTCCACCAGCGCAGGGAGTTTGGCGAATACCGAAGGCGGGTAGCCTTTGGTCGCCGGTGGCTCACCGATGGCCAAGGCGATTTCACGCTGCGCCATCGCGTAACGGGTCAGGGAATCCATGATCAGCAGCACATGCTTGCCGCGGTCACGAAAATCTTCGGCGATACGGGTGGCATATGCGGCACCCTGCATGCGCAGCAGCGGCGACACGTCTGCCGGTGCGGCGATCACCACCGAGCGGGCGCGGCCTTCCGCACCCAGAATGTTTTCAATAAAGTCTTTTACTTCACGACCACGTTCGCCGATCAGCCCCACGACGATCACGTCGGCCTGGGTATAGCGCGCCATCATGCCGAGCAGGACGGATTTACCTACGCCTGAGCCGGCGAACAGGCCCATACGTTGTCCACGTCCCACGGTCAGCAGGGCGTTAATCGGGCGCACGCCGGTATCCAGCACATGCTCGATAGGGGTACGCTGCAGGGGGTTGAACGGTTGGGTGATCAGCGCGCCGGTTTCGGTGGTGTCCGGGGAGGGCAGTCCGTCGAGCGGTTTCCCGCTGCCGTCCAGCACGCGGCCCAGCAGGGCAGGACCGAGCGGCAGCTGTTTCCCGCTTTGCAGCCCATCGCCAGAAATGTTTTTGGCATACACGCGCGCGCCGGGCAGAATGCCTTCCACCTCTTCAAGCGGCATCAGGAACAGGCGCTGGCCGTTAAATCCGACCACTTCGCTTTCAACTTCACGCGTTTCCAGTCCATCCTGACGCTCAATGACGCAGGTCGCGCCCAGCGGAAGCTGCAGGCCGGTGGCTTCGAGAACCAGACCGGTGGCGCGCGTCAGTCGCCCATAACGACGAACGGATGGCAGTTGCGCCATCTTCGTCTCAAAGTTATCGAGCGTGGTGAGCCAGCGGGTGAGGCGCGCGGTCATCAGACGACTCCCGGTGCCGCCAGGCGGCACAGTTCCTGCCAGCGGGTGGCGACGCTGGCATCCAGATCGCCTTCATCGGCAGAGACTTTGCAGCCGCCGTGATGTAGCGACGGGTCGCCGCGCAGACGCCAGCCGTGCAGGTTAAGCGTCGCGCCCAGGCTCTCTTCAACGCGCTGCAGGTCGTCCGGATGGACGCGCAGCTGAGGTTTCCCGCTGAACAGCGGCTCCTGCTGAAGCAGACCCTGAATTTGTTTGATCAGCGCGGTGTTATCCACCACGGGCGTCTGGCCGATGACCTGACGCGCGGCTTCCAGCGCCATCTGCATCAGTCGCGAGGCAATCACGCTGTCCAGCGCGTCCAGGGTGTGCTGGAACTCGCTGACCAGCTGCTGCATGCGGGCATGGATCGGCGCCTGCTGCTGGCGCGCCTGATCGATACCGTGCTCTAACCCTTTCGCCAGACCTTCCTGATACCCCTGCTCGTGGCCTTTCTGGCGGCCTTCGTTCAGACCGGCGTTATAGCCCTGCTCGTGCGCCTGCATTTGCAGCTGCGCCAGCATCTGGGCCTGCTGCTCCTCTTCGGTCAGCTCGGGCTGCTCGACGTCCGGGTCAAGCTCTTCGGTTGCGATGACGGCCGGCGTGAACTCGGAGAGGGGAGGCGCCAGATCGTCCGGCGTCCAGCGCTTCCAGGGCAGCTCATTAGACATAGGTGTCGTCTCCGCTGCCAATCACCATCTCGCCGGTTTCCGCCAGACGACGAACAATAAGCAGAATGGCTTTCTGTTCGTTTTCCACCTGAGACAGACGAACCGGGCCGCGGTTGGCAAGGTCGTCGCGCAGGATATCGGCCGCACGCTGAGACATGTTGCGCAGGAACTTCTCGCGCAGCGGCTGCTCGGCGCCTTTGAGGGCGATAAGCAGCGACTCGGAGTCCACTTCCTGGAGCAGGCGCTGGATGCTGCGGTCGTCCACTTCCACGAGGTTTTCGAACAGGAACATCTCGTCGATGATTTTCTGTGCCAGCTCGCCGTCGAATTCGCGAACCGCCGTAATGACGGCCTCTTCCTGCTGCGTTTTCATCAGGTTGATGATTTCCGCCGCCGTTCTCACGCCGCCCATTTTGCTGCGCTTGAGGTTCTGACCGTCGAGCAGATTGTTCAGCACTTCGGTCAGCTCCGCCAGCGCGGCCGGCTGGACGCCGCCGAAGGTCGCGATACGCAGCATCACATCGTGACGCAGGCGCTCTTCGAACAGCGCCAGAATATCGGCCGCCTGACCACGTTTGAGGTGGACAAGGATGGTGGCGATAATCTGCGGGTGCTCGTCGCGGATAAGGTCGGCGGCACTCTGCGGCTCCATAAAGTTGAGCGTTTCGATACCGCTGGCGGTATCGCGCGTTTCCAGAATGTCTTCCAGCAGGCTGGAGGCACGCTCTTCGCCCAGAGCCTTGACCAGCACGGAGCGGAGGTAGTCGTTGGCGTTGATGTTGAGCGCGGCAAACTGTTCCGCTTCCTGTTCAAACTCTGCCAGCACTTCGGTCAGCTGCTTGTTGGAGATCTGACGCACGTTGGCCATGGCCGCACTGAGAATTTGCACTTCTCGCTGGGAGAGGTGTTTAAACACCTCTGCCGCACGATCTTCGCCAATGGTCATCAGCAGGATGACGCTTTTATCGGTGCCCGTAAGCGTATTACTCATGTTCGTTACCCATCCACTGGCGGATGACCAGCGCCACGACGCGCGGATCGTTATCTGACATTTCGCGAATGCGCTGACTCATGACCTCAGCGCCCATGCGCTGGTTAGCACGACGCTGCTGTATCTGTTCATCTTTGCTGAGGCGCACTTCAACCGCTTCTTCCGTTTCCTGACGCGTGTTCATCTGTTCGCGAGCCGCTTTCTCGGCTTCAGCACGGCGCTGGAGCTGCGGACGAACGCCCTTACGCCACAGCAGCCACGCGACAATCAGCACCAGCAGCCAGCGACCTGCGGACATCAGCTGGTCGATAAACGCCTGCTGTTGCCAGAACGGCAGTTCACCGCCGGTCTCATCAACCGAGTTGAACGGTGAGTTCACCACGTTGAGGGTATCGCCGCGCTTCTCGGAGTAACCCATCGCTTCACGGGTCAGGTTTTCAATCTGCTTCATCTGCTCGGCAGTCAACGGCAGCGGTTTGCCGTCCGCCAGCGTTTTGTAGTTCACCACTACCGCAACGGAAAGACGCTGAATATCGCCCACGTTCAGTTTAGTGTGGCGAATCGTCCGATCCACTTCGTAGTTCGTGGTTTCGTTACGGCTGCTGGTGCGCGGACCGGCGTTATTGGTCGTTGAGGTGGTCTGCTGATTATTTTGCTGACCGTTCTGCTGATTGGCCGGCGGCGTAGAAATCGGTGCCGCGTTAGCCGGGGCAGGCTGGTTAGACAGCGCGCCCGGCACGCCGCCCGGGTAGGCACCGCCGACCTGCTCGTTCGAATTGATCTGGCGTGAACGCATCACCGCCTGAGCCGCATCGCCGTTCGGGCTGTACTGCTCTTCAGTTTGTTCTTTGTTCGCGAAGTCGATCTGTGCGGTTACCTGCGCGTGCACGTTGCTGTTACCCACCACCGGGCCGAGGATGGCTTCAATACGGCGCTGGAGTCGGCTTTCGACATCGGCGGCATACTTCAGCTGCGCATCATTCAGATCGCGACCGGCGGTATTGGACTGCGTCAGCAGGTGACCGCTTTGGTCGACCAGCGTTACGTTACCCGGCGGCAGGCCGGCGACGGCGCTGGAGACGAGATGCGTCACCGCGCTGATTTGCCCTTCGTCCAGCGCGCGGCCGGGTTCAAGGTTCACGGTAACGGAAGCTGAAGGTGATTTCTGTTCGCGGACAAATAAAGAAGGTTTAGGCATCGCCAGGTGCACGCGGGCACTCTTCACCGGGCCTAATGTTTCAATGGTGCGGGCCAGTTCACCTTCCAGCGCACGCTGGTAGTTCACCTGCTCGCTGAACTGGCTGATACCGAATTTTTCCTGATCCAGCAGCTCAAAGCCAACGGCACCGCCCTTCGGCAGCCCCTGCTGAGCCAGACGCAGACGCAGTTCGTGCACCTTATCAGCCGGGACCTCCAGCGCACCGCCATTATCGGCAAAGCGATAAGGGATGTTCATCTGGGTCAGCTGGGTGACGATGGCACCGCCATCCTGATCGGAAAGATTGCTGTAGAGCGTCCGGTAATCAGGGCTTTTCGCCCACAGGACCATCGCTACAAGGATCGCAATTGCGGCAGCGCCTGCCACGATCAACGGGATTTTAGGATTCGCGCGAAGGCGGTTCATCCACTCGAGTGATTTATTCTGCGGCGCTGTCGATGCTGTTGCACTCATTGCGCACCTCTTAAATCCTGGTGGTTTACGTTATTCGTGTAGAGAAACAAAACTGACTCCCGGGTCGGCAAACACGACAAAAGTTCCATATTGATGGCCCTGCCATTATTTGATGATTCGTGATTTTCTATGCGTCAAATAACCTGGTTTTTTCATGCTATTTACCGCCATTATCTTATTGACAAGCTGTTAGTCTTGACCGCGTAAAAAACCATCCAGGGGAGAGTCATGGCTATACAGGGCATTGAAGGGGTAATCAGTCAGTTGCAGGCAACGGCGATGACGGCCCGTAATCAGAATGTGGCAGATCAGCAGCCGAGCATCAGCTTCGCGGGGCAACTGCATGCCGCTCTTGACCGTATCAGTGATACCCAGACCGCAGCACGCACTCAGGCAGAAAAGTTCACCCTCGGTGAGCCGGGCGTGGCGCTGAATGATGTGATGACCGATTTGCAAAAAGCCTCGGTTTCCCTGCAGATGGGGATCCAGGTGCGTAACAAACTGGTGTCTGCGTATCAGGAAGTGATGGGGATGCAGGTTTAAGACCTCTCGATCTTCGCTGGCAGCCGCAGCGCTTTAATGCCACAATATTTTTTTCTTCGAATGCAGGAAAGATGATGAAAAAAATAGCAATTGCTGGCGCGCTGCTGGCACTGACCGGGTGCGTTCAGGTCGATAACTATAACGACGTGATCAAGCATCCTGTCCCGGCGCATCTGGCGGGATACTGGCAGTCGAAAGGGCCGCAGAGCAACATGGTCAGCCCGAAGGCGATTGCCACGCTGGTGGTGACGGAAGAGGGCGATACGCTGGACTGCCGTCAGTGGCAGCGCGTGATTGCCGTGCCGGGTAAAATCATGCTGCGTTCAGACAGTTATTACAACGTGACGCGCAAGCTGGATATCTATCCGCTGGAGCGCGATGGCTCGACGCTTGAGTATGACGGGCTGGAGCTGCAGAAGGTCGATCGTCCAACGGTTGAGTGTGCTGATTACCTGAGCAAGAATCCGCTAGAGAGTAAACTACCCTAAGGGTAAACGCAAAACGGCAACCTCGTTGCCGTTTTTGGTGTTAGCGCCCTCTCCCTGTGGGAGAGGGACGGGGTGAGGGCATCAGGCCGCACGTTTCCCGTTCTACAGCGCATCCTCTATCACCCAAACGCTGACGCTTCCCCCATTACAGGTAAACGTCCCTTCGCCATCCGCCGCCGTGGTGATGGTTTCTTCGCGATTGCCGAGAAAATCCCTCCACGTTTTGTTGCCGTAGTTTTCCCCAAGACAAATCACCTTCTCGCCGTCGTCCCCGTTCGACATCACCACCACGCAGCCGGGATCGTCATCGGTGCCGCTGCGGCTGAAAGCGATGCAGTTAGGATGGTCGAAAAACAGCGTTTGCACGCCGTGGGCAAAACGCTGGCGCGCGAGGATCAGCTCGTGAAGCTGCTCAATGACCGGCATATCAATATGGTACGTTTCACCGTCGCCTCCCGCGTCGTCATAGCTGGCGCCGAAGAGATCCGGATAAAAGACGCTCGGCACGCCATTTTCCCGCAGCAGGATCAGCGCGTACGCCAGCGGTTTAAACCAGGCTTCGACCGGTGCTTCCAGCGCCTGCAAAGGCTGGGTGTCGTGGTTCGCGACGAGGGTGACCGCATGAAACGGATCGGCTTCCACCAGGGTACCGGTGAAGATTTGGCTCATGTCGTAATCCCGGCCCTGACGTGACGCCTCGTGGAATTTCATCTGCAGAGGGGCATCAAACAGCATGGTTTTGCCTTCGACCTGGTCGATATAGGCCTGAAGTTTATCCACCTCATGGGACCAGTATTCCGCCACGATAAACAGCGGCTGGTCGGCGACTTCCTGGACGTGCTCAATCCACTCTTTGTAAAACCAGGCGGGAATATGCTTGACGGCGTCCAGACGAAAACCGTCGCAGCGCGTCTGTTCCATGACCCAGCGGGCCCAGTATTTGATCTCCTCGGTCACGGCGTGATTGCGAAAGTCGATATTTTCGCCCATCAGGTAATCGAAGTTGCCCATCTCATCATCAACCTGATCGTTCCAGCCTTCGCCGGTGTAGTCGTTGACGATTTTAAAGATGCCATCTTCATCGGGGTTTTCAATATGGTCGACGCCGCTGAAGCATTTGTAGTCCCAGATAAACTGTGAGTACTGCCCGGCCCGGGCTGGGAAGGTGTAGCGAGTCCAGGCTTCGCATTCAATTACCTCGTCATCGATTTGCGTGCGGTCCTGTTCGTTCACGCGCTGAACGCGCACGGGCTCTTTTTCATCGGCGCCCATTTTGTGGTTGACCACCACGTCCAGCAGCACGGCAATGTCGTTGCTTTTAAGGGCATCAATAGCCTCCAGCAGCTGCGCCTTGTCGCCGTATTTCGTGGCGATACTGCCTTTCTGGTCAAACTCGCCAAGATCGAACAGGTCATAGGTGTCATAGCCGACAGAATACCCGCCGGATGCCCCTTTACAGGCGGGCGGCAGCCAGATCATGTTGATGCCGATTTCGTTAAGATTGGTAGCTAACGCCGTGACCTCTCGCCACAATTCACCGCCAGCAGGGTAGTACCAGTGAAAACATTGTAACAGGGTGGGGTTTTTCATCATCCTTGCTCCAGAAGCCATTGGCAGACTTCTGGAGTATGGATGAAGAAATCATAGTTGTGTGTCGCGGGTCAAACTTTCTGGATAAAGAATATTCCCTGACAGCTTTCCATAGGTAGACGTGATGGATTGCTGTTTGCCGGTTTGATCAATCAGATTACGCAGTTCGTCCATGCGGACCTTCAGCAGTGCCTTTAGCGCATTCTCGTTTTCAAGGATCATTTCCAGCAGCGCACGCGCTTGCTCAACCTGAGCCGGAGGGCATGACATGATGGGCGTTTGAGATATCTTTTCCACCAGTTGAACATAATGCATTTCCTGCTCGATAAGCGCATCCCATTGACCAGAATGTGCGAGATTTAGCATAGCAATGCTCTGAGCATGTAACGCCTGCCAATGGCTAAGCGCTGCGCTGGGATTATTCATCAAAATTATCCTGAAATAGAGGACGCATTGGGGCCGATTTGCTTCCACGCATCCGCAATGTTGTTTAATAAACCCTCGACTTCAACAATTGCGTCTACGTCGTTACTGACATTCGCCAGCAACAAACGTCGAACCATATATTCGTACAAGGAGGCAAGATTACCGGACAACTCGCTCTCAACCTCCATGTTCAGTCCTGCTTTTAAACCGTTGTCGATGATATTGATGGCTTTCGTTAACGCTTCGCCTTTCTCACGAATTTGTCCGGCTTCCATGAACAAACGCGCGCGAACAAGGGCGCTATGCGCCCCGTCGAACAACATGACAATCAGCTGGTGTGGACTGGCATTCATGACTGCGCTTTCGACTCCTATCTGCTGATAGGATTGAACACCAGAGGTCTTATACATATCCACTCCTGAAGGCTACGACTATTTTTGTGAGAACTGTTGGGTCAGGTAGTTGGCTGTATTGGTCATTTTGGTGACTAATACGTCCAGACTGGTGAACTGGGTTTTGTAACGCGCCATGGTGGCATCAATAGTGGCTTCCATAGCATCGTAACGCTCACCCAGAGTTTTTAGCGTTTTGTTGATCCCGTCTTTCGCGTTCTGGATCACCCCGGCGCTGCCGGTACTGGTGCTGAGCATGGTGGTCAGCGTGTTGTTCATCTGAGTGGCCATACCGGTTTTCTTGCCGTCACCGACAAAATACTGCTGTACGGCGTTCGGGTTCTCGGTCAGCGCTTTTTTCAGCTTATCGGTATCGACTTTCAGGTTACCGACGGTACCGTCAGAACCTTTTACCGGGTCCTGGGTAATTCCCAGCTGGGCCATGATCTGTACCGAGCCGCTCTGCACTTCGGTCAGCAGGCCGCGCAGCTGAGACTGGATCCCGCGCACGTTTGCATCACCAACAAGTGCCCCGTTGCTGGCTGACTGGCTGCCGGCGCCTGCATCAACCGGAACATACTTCGTCAGGCTGTTAATGGTGGACTGCAGCGAGTTATACGCCGTGACCCAGTCGGTGATCGCCTTCTGGTTAGCATCCGTTGCGCGAGTCACCTCTAATGTTTCATCTGCCTTGCTTTCTGCTTTCAGCGAGAAAGTCACGCCAGGCAGGGCATCGGTAATGGTATTCGTCTGGCGCTCAATCGAAATGCTGTTCACTACCACAATTGCGTTTTGAGCTCCGGTGTTAACCGTCAGTGCGCCCGTTTTTGTGGTGGAGTTGTAACCAATTGCGTTTTGCAGCTTATCGTCGCCAGTGACGCTGATCGTCATTTCACCATCCGTACCGGTGGTTTTAGATGACAGCATCAGGCGGTAATCACCGTCTTTCGCTTTAATGACGCTGGCGGTGACGTTGCCGTTCGCTTTATTAATGGCGCTCGCGATCCCGGCCAGAGACGTATCGCCATCCGCCAGGGTGACCTCTAAAGGCGTTTTCGTGCCCGGCTGGGTGATGGTGATTTTACGCGTCGTACCTGTCGTATCGCCCAGCAGATCCGTGTTGTTTGCATAGGAGCCGGTAGTCAGTGCCTGCGCCTTTGCAACCTGGTTGACGTTGACAACAAAGGAACCCACGGACGCGTCAGCCGTTGTCGTGGCGGTAAAGGCCGTGTTGGTGCTGCTAACGGACGTTGAGTTCCAGGTGGTTGCTTTACCCAGCGCAGCGGTCGCAGTCTGCAGCGATGTCATGGCGCTCTGCAGTTTGCCGTAAGCGCTTAACTGTGCGTTATACGTTGATTGCTGGGAAGTAATCGTCGTCAGCTTGGTTCTTTCTGCTGCATCCAACTGATTATATAAATCCCCGAGTCCTGCAGAACCTATCCCGAGGTTACTGATAGTAGCCATGCATATTTTCCTTAAAATACGAAAGTAGTTCAGGACTCTTATCGGCCTCTCAACGTAAAAGTTTACGATGGTGAGAAAAAAATAATCCAAAGAATAGGCACGTCCTGGCGGGGTAAATGAAAGGATTGCACTTTAGGGTCATTATCCGTGCATTGAAAACACGAATAAGTGTGTGCCTTTTTTGTCATCTCTTTGCGCGTTAAAAAAGCATAAATAATAACGCTCTGATGGACCTTAATTGATTTTTTAAAAATAAAATGATTAAAAATCAATTCTTTGCAATTTTTTCGAAATTGATTCTAAAGTCTTTTGGGGACCCGTCGATAACCTTGTTGACGGTGAGAGACGCTGTGAGTGTTAGGCACCGGACCTAAAACCCAATTTTTGAAGGAAACAAAATTATGGCAGTTATCAATACTAACCTGTTGTCCCTGACCACTCAGAACAACCTGAACAAATCTCAGTCTTCTCTGGGCACTGCTATCGAGCGTCTGTCCTCCGGTCTGCGTATTAACAGCGCGAAAGACGATGCTGCTGGCCAGGCGATTGCAAACCGCATGACCGCTCAGATTAAAGGCATGAACCAGGCTGCGCGTAACGCCAACGACGGTATCTCCATGGCGCAGACTGCTGAAGGTTCTCTGAACGAAATCAACAACAACTTGCAGCGCGTTCGTGAACTGGCTGTTCAGGCAAGCAACGGCACCAACAGCACCTCTGACCTGGCCTCTCTGCAGGATGAAGTTACCGCTCGTCTGAATGAAATCAACCGTGTTGCAGGCAAAACTGACTTCAACGGCATCAAACTGCTGGACGGCACTGCAGGTACTGCTGGTGTGGTTAAAATTCAGGTTGGCGTGAACGACGGCGACACCATCGATCTGGACCTGAGCGGTGCAAAAGCTGACACCACGACTCTGGGTGTTGCTGCTATCGACCTGAAAACTATGACCGCTACCGACCTGGGCACCATCGACGCAGCTATCGCTAAAGTTGATAAAGCACGTTCTGGTCTGGGTGCTGTGCAGAACCGTTTCACTTCTGCAATCAACAACCTGAACAATACCTCAACTAACCTGTCTGCTGCTCAGTCCCGTATCCAGGACGCTGACTACGCAACTGAAGTTTCCAACATGTCCCGCGCGCAGATCCTGCAGCAGGCTGGTACTTCTGTTCTGTCTCAGGCAAACCAGGTTCCACAGACCGTTCTGTCTCTGCTGCGTTAATTTTACGCGTGAAACCCCGCTTCGGCGGGGTTTTTTTATCTCTGCTATTTGAGAATCCGCCTGTGAAACAAATCAGTGTCACTCAACCAAAGCTGGTCGCAGATTTTTCATGTGTCGGTGGGGAATGCCGTGAACATTGTTGTCAGGGCTGGACCATCGCGTTTGATAAATCCTCCGTTAATCGCTATCTGAACAGTAAAAATGCCGCTATTCGTCAGACGGCGAAAACGGCGATAAAAGTCACCAAAAAAAACTATGACCACTGGGGTGAAGTGATTTTCCATACGGAAAGTAAAAACTGCCCGTTTATGGATACGGAAAAACTCTGTTCTGTTCATAGCGCCATGGGCATCCAGGCCTTAAGCCCAACCTGTACGTCGTTTCCGCGGACAAACCGGGTCTATAAAAATGAAATCGAAAAATCGCTGAACCTCTCGTGTCCGGAAGTGACCCGACTTCTGTTGAACGATCGAGAGTCTATGTCGATGATGGAATCCATTAGCGTCCAGCAGGACGTCAATAATGCGCCGATGATTGATTTGAAGGCAAAGGTCATCAATCTCTTCTGCCAGAATATTTTCAGCGTTGAGGGCGTCAGCGTTGAAGAACAGGTTTACGCCGTGGTGAAATTCCTCATGGTGGCTGAAAAGCTCGATAATCTCGAAGAGAATATCGGCACGCTCGAAACGGTCTATTTCTCGCTGGTTAACGAGCTGGTGGGCGGTAAAATCAAAACGGAATTAGGCGGATTTAATCAGAACTACAGTCTGAAATTCGCGTTAATTTCGCTCATCCAGAGCTACTTCACGAAGAAAGCGACAGCCCGCGGCGGTGCGGTATTAAACCGTTATTTTACCCAGCTTTATCAACAATTTGAGTCTGCGGGTGACGCCGTGCCGGCAGAGAAGGTCATGGAGAACATCGAGTCCGTCTGGCGCGATGTGGCGGGAAGTTACCTGGCGACCAATGACCATTTATTTAAGAACTTTTTTAAATACAAACTCTGGGAGCAGGGCTTCCCGCAGAACAATGGCCGCAGCATGTTGAATAATCTTTATTTAATCGTCGCGGAGTTCTATTTCCTTAAAACGTTACTTGCCGGTCAGGCGATCGTGGCGGGGAAAATTGAACAAGATAATATTATTGATGTTATTTACAGCTTCCACTCCCTTAGCCAGCATAATCAGGAAGCGGGAAAGCTCTTTCATCAACATATAGATAGCGTCAAACTGGGCGACGATCTTTCATTGTTACAACTGTTAATTTAGCCAGAAAAGTTGCCCCTGTTGTGGGCAACCTCAGAATAACCTCACTTTATCCCCCTTTTTCATCCAATTGAACGCCCTGCAGAATCGGATAATCATGCCGATAACTCAACTAACGCAGGGCTGTTTATCGTGAATTCACTCTATACCGCTGAAGGTGTAATGGATAAACACTCGCTGTGGCAGCGTTATGTCCCGCTGGTGCGTCACGAAGCATTGCGCCTCCAGGTGCGCTTGCCGGCGAGCGTGGAACTCGACGATCTGCTACAGGCGGGCGGTATCGGGTTATTGAATGCAGTTGACCGATACGACGCTCTGCAAGGAACGGCATTTACGACTTACGCAGTTCAGCGTATTCGTGGTGCGATGCTGGACGAGCTGCGCAGCCGCGACTGGGTGCCGCGCAGTGTTCGCCGCAACGCGCGCGAAGTGGCGCATGCGATGGGGCAGCTGGAACAGGAACTGGGACGTAACGCAACAGAAACCGAAGTGGCGGAACGTCTTGGCATTGCTGTTGAAGAGTATCGTCAGATGTTGCTCGATACCAATAATAGCCAACTCTTCTCTTATGACGAGTGGCGCGAAGAGCATGGCGATAGCATCGAGCTGGTGACGGACGAGCACCAGCATGAAAACCCGTTACACCATTTAATGGAAGGGAATTTACGCCAGCGCGTCATGGAGGCTATTGAAGCTCTGCCTGAACGCGAACAGCTGGTATTGACCCTTTATTACCAGGAAGAGCTTAACCTCAAAGAGATTGGCGCTGTTCTGGAGGTGGGAGAGTCGCGGGTGAGCCAGCTGCACAGCCAGGCCATTAAACGCTTACGAACCAAGCTGGGTAAGTTATAGGTGATTGATTCACCTTAAAAATGCCGCACAACGTATTGACAACCAGGAGTTATCATGACGGTGCAGCAATCTAAAAGACGGCCTTTAAGCCGCTACCTGAAAGACTTTAAACACAGCCAGACGCATTGCGCCCACTGTAACAAGTTACTCGATCGTATCACGCTGGTTCGCCGGGGCGAAATCGTCAATAAGATTGCGATTTCGCGTCTCGACACGTTGATGGACGAAGCAGCATGGCTCGAAGAGCAAAAAGAGTGGGTGGCGCTTTGCCGTTTCTGTGGGGATCTCCACTGCAAAGAGCAAAGCGACTTCTTCGATATTATCGGCTTCAAGCAGTTCCTGTTTGAACAAACGGAGATGAGCCACGGCACCGTTCGCGAATATGTCGTTCGCCTGCGCCGCCTTGGGCAACATCTGACCGTAAACAATATTTCTCGCGATCTGCTGAAAACCGGTTATCTGGATGAAAATCTGGAGCCGTGGCTGCCTGCGACCAGCACCAACAACTACCGAATTGCGCTGCGCAAGTATGCGCAATACAAGGTACAAATGCCGGGTGCCATAAAGCAGAAAGCCCACGCCGGAACAACTTCTGATATATATTAAAAAAGAATAAGATGTAGCGCAGTCGCCTTTGACGTTGCAGGCGATTTCTCTAAACTACGTAAAAATTCCACTATATCGGGGTATTTATGAAATTTGCACTTCTGGGTCGTCAGGCGCTGATGGGTGTTATGGCCGTTGCGCTGGTTGCGGGTATGAGCGTGAAAACGTTCGCCGCAGAAAACCTGCTGAATAAAGTAAAAGAGCGCGGTACGCTGCTGGTCGGGCTGGAAGGAACCTATCCTCCGTTCAGCTTCCAGGGCGATGACGGTAAGCTGACCGGTTTTGAAGTGGAGTTTGCTGAAGAGCTGGCGAAGCACCTCGGCGTTAAAGCGTCACTGAAACCGACCAAATGGGACGGTATGCTGGCGTCGCTGGATTCCAAACGTATTGATGTGGTGATTAATCAGGTGACCATTTCTGACGAGCGTAAGAAGAAATATGACTTCTCTACGCCGTACACCGTGTCCGGTATTCAGGCGCTGGTGAAGAAAGGCAACGAAGGTGGAATTAAAACTGCCGCGGACCTGAAAGGGAAGAAAGTCGGTGTCGGTCTGGGTACCAACTACGAAGAGTGGCTGCGCCAGAACGTGCAGGGCGTGGATATCCGCACCTATGATGATGACCCAACGAAATACCAGGATTTGCGCGTAGGTCGTACCGACGTCATTCTGGTTGACCGCCTGGCCGCGCTGGATCTGGTGAAGAAAACCAACAATACCCTGGCGGTAGCGGGTGATGCGTTCTCTCGTCAGGAATCAGGCGTTGCCGTTCGTAAAGGTAACGAAGACCTGGTCAAAGCGATTGATTCCGCGATTGCTG
This sequence comes from Enterobacter sp. 302C9, assembly GCF_034106085.1. Taxonomy (NCBI): domain Bacteria; kingdom Pseudomonadati; phylum Pseudomonadota; class Gammaproteobacteria; order Enterobacterales; family Enterobacteriaceae; genus Enterobacter; species Enterobacter sp. 302C9. The sequence continues at coordinate 353,444 of NZ_JAWNBW010000002.1, read as the reverse complement.
ACATGCAAAAAGACGGCAGCCTGAAGGCGCTCTCCGAGAAGTGGTTCGGTGCAGACGTCACGAAATAAGCTTCTGCCGTAAAAAAAGGCGCTTTTAAAAGCGCCTTTTTTATTTCTTTCGCGTCTGCGTGCATAATGAAAAATATCACATTTTGTCAGAGTTACCGGAGAACCCATGTCACTACAGAATTTAACGCGCTTTCCCCGCCTGGAGTTCATCGGCGCGCCGACGCCGCTGGAGTACCTGCCGCGATTTTCTGATTATTTAGGGCGCGATATTTTTATTAAGCGTGACGACGTGACGCCGATGGCGATGGGGGGCAATAAGCTGCGCAAGCTGGAGTTTCTGGCGGCTGACGCACTGCGCGAAGGCGCGGATACGCTCATTACCGCCGGGGCTATCCAGTCCAACCACGTTCGTCAGACGGCGGCAGTGGCGGCAAAGCTCGGGCTCCACTGCGTGGCGTTGCTGGAAAACCCGATTGGTACGCGGGCAGAAAACTATCTGACCAACGGCAACCGCCTGCTGCTGGATCTGTTTAACGTGCAGGTCGAAATGGTGGAGGCGTTGACCGACCCGACCGCCCAGCTCGACGAGCTGGCGACGCGTCTGGAAGCGCAGGGGTTCCGCCCCTACGTTGTCCCCGTCGGCGGTTCGAACGCGCTGGGCGCGCTGGGGTATGTGGAGAGTGCGCTGGAAATCGCGCAGCAGTGCGAAGGCGCGGTAAGCCTCTCCTCCGTGGTTGTTGCGTCCGGCAGCGCGGGCACGCATGCCGGGTTGGCGGTGGGGCTCGAACAACTGCTGCCGGACGTCGAGCTGATTGGCGTGACGGTATCCCGCAGCGTCGCGGAGCAGAAGCCGAAAGTGGTCACTTTACAGCAGGCGGTAGCCGCGCAGCTGGAGCTGAAGGCCAGGGCCGATATTCTGCTCTGGGACGACTATTTTGCGCCGGGTTACGGCACGCCTAACGAAGAGGGCATGGAGGCGGTGAAGCTGCTGGCGCGCCTCGAGGGGATACTGCTCGATCCGGTCTATACCGGCAAAGCGATGGCCGGACTGATTGACGGCATTGCGCAGAAACGCTTTAAGGATGAAGGGCCGATTTTATTTGTCCATACCGGCGGGGCGCCTGCGCTGTTTGCCTACCATCCTCACGTCTAAAAATCAGGTCGAAAAATAATAATGCAAGAAAGTATTCAACTGGTTATTGATTCTCTGCCGTATCTGCTAAAAGGTGCGGTATTTACGTTACAGCTCAGTATCGGCGGGATGTTCTTCGGGCTGGTGCTGGGATTTGTGCTGGCATTAATGCGCATGTCACCCATCCTGCCGGTACGCTGGCTGGCGCGCTTTTATATCTCCGTATTTCGCGGCACGCCGCTTATCGCCCAGCTCTTTATGATTTACTACGGCTTGCCGCAGTTTGGTATCGAGCTGGACCCGATCCCCGCAGCGATGATTGGTCTGTCGCTCAATACCGCGGCGTACACCTCTGAAACCCTGCGAGCGGCGATCTCCTCCATTGACAAAGGGCAGTGGGAGGCGGCGGCCAGTATCGGGATGACGCCATGGCAGACGCTGCGTCGGGCCATTCTGCCGCAGGCTGCGCGCGTGGCGCTTCCACCGCTCAGCAACAGCTTCATTAGCCTGGTGAAAGATACGTCCCTGGCGGCAACGATTCAGGTACCGGAACTGTTCCGTCAGGCGCAGCTCATTACTTCGCGCACGCTTGAAGTCTTTACCATGTATCTGGCCGCCTCGCTGATTTACTGGGTGATGGCGACGGTGCTGTCTGCTCTGCAAAACTACTTCGAAAACCAGCTTAACCGCCAGGAGCGTGATCCAAAATGAGTGCTATCGACGTCAAAAACCTGGTGAAAAAATTCCACGGTCAAACGGTGCTCCACGGAATCGATCTTGAAGTCGAGCAGGGTGAAGTGGTGGCGATTATCGGACCAAGCGGTTCGGGAAAAACGACGCTGCTGCGCAGTATTAACCTGCTTGAACAGCCGGAAGGCGGCACTATTCGGGTAGGGGAGATAACGATTGATACCGGGAAATCCATTAGCCAGCAGAAAGGGTTAATTCGCCGCCTGCGCCAGCATGTCGGCTTCGTTTTCCAGAGCTTTAATCTCTTCCCGCACCGTACGGTGCTGGAGAACATTATTGAAGGACCGGTCATTGTAAAAGGTGAATCGAAAGAGGACGCGACGGCGCGCGCGCGCGAACTGCTCGCTAAAGTCGGGCTCGCGGGGAAAGAGACCAGCTATCCGCGCCGTCTGTCTGGCGGGCAACAGCAGCGCGTGGCGATAGCGCGCGCGCTGGCTATGCGCCCTGACGTGATCCTTTTTGATGAACCGACCTCTGCGCTCGATCCGGAACTGGTGGGTGAGGTGCTGAACACCATTCGCCAGCTGGCGCAGGAAAAACGGACGATGGTGATCGTGACGCATGAAATGAGCTTTGCACGCGATGTGGCTGACAGAGCTATCTTCATGGATCAGGGGCGGATTGTGGAGCAGGGGCCGGCGAAAAGCCTGTTTGCCAACCCTCAGCAGCCGCGAACCCGTCAGTTCCTTGAAAAATTCCTGATGCAGTAGCATTTTTGCACTAATTTGCTCCAGAAATTTAGGCTGGAGCAAATTATTCTCCCTTCGGGGGCAGTCGTTTGTTTTTTTATTCCATCCGGCCCGGATAAACCTTATCAATAGTAAAGTTAATTGTGCTAATGCCGATATTTTGTAGTTAGAAAAAAGTTTTATGTGTTAGGTTATATTCACCATAATAATGATTATCTTTTCAGAGGCTTCATTTAGTAAGTATGAAGGATTCAGACTTTTTCACCTGGCGACGGGATTGCTCCCTCCGGTTTCAGGAATTGACCTGTGTCGACGAGGTATATCAGGAATTACAGCGACAAACTCAGACGCTTGAATTCGATTGTTACTCGCTCTGCGTGCGCCATCCCGTGCCGTTTACCCGGCCTAAGATCTCTGTGCATACCACTTACCCAAAGCAGTGGATGGCGCAATATCAATCCGCGAACTATTTCGCTATTGATCCCGTCTTAAAACCGGAGAATTTCATTCAGGGTCATTTACCCTGGTCAGACGCATTATTCGCTGACGCGCAGGAATTATGGCACAGCGCGCAGGACCACGGTTTACGCGAGGGAATAACGCAGTGTCTGATGTTGCCTAATCATGCGCTCGGCTTCCTGTCTGTTTCCCGTACTAGTATACTGGAAGGGCCGTTTGCCCGTGAGGAAATAGAACTGCGGTTGCAAATGCTGGTGCAAATGGCCTTAACTTCTCTGGTGCGTTTTGAAGATGAGATGGTCATGCCACCTGAAATGAAATTCAGCAAACGCGAGCGCGAAATTCTGAAATGGACTGCGGAAGGGAAGACATCAGCGGAAATAGCGATCATTCTCTCTATCTCAGAGAATACCGTTAACTTCCATCAGAAAAATATGCAGAAGAAATTCAACGCGCCTAACAAAACCCAGATTGCGTGCTACGCGGCGGCAACGGGACTGATCTGACGGGATAATACGTTCTGCGTGACAGACGAGCAAACGGCTGAATGCACTGCATCCAGCCGTTTTTTGTTACTGGCGGTAGGCTTGTTTGATTTGCTTAACGGTGTTAGCAAATACCGCAGATTCAGCCTGGTCTTCCATCTCCGCGATTTGTTTTTCCATTTTAATGATCACACGACCGGCATCCGCCTGGCCCATCGCCTGCAGCATCAGCGTCAGCAGTGCTTTCAGGCAGTTTACTTCCTGTGCCAGTTCCTGGTTATTCTCCGCAGTGGCAAATTCAGGTGTGCTCATTTATTTTCCTCATTATTTAACGGCGCTAAAGCGCGACGACGAAAGTCAAGGCGGCGGAGTATACCACAAGCTGCAGCAAAAAATGCAGCGGTTGTTTTTCGTACTTTTACGTTGATGTTTAATTGCGTAAACAGAACGTACCGGTAAACTAAACCGCCGTGAAAGGCTATTAATTGTTTATGCCCGGTTCGCTTGCCGTTAATTATTGTTACAAAAATTTGAGATCTGTTTTTTTGCAGGAAAAGCCTGCAAGTTTTTTGTAACTTTTTGAATACAGATGCTTAAAAAAAGCTGCAAAAGCGCGGAATGCATGGTCTCTCTTTCCACGGACTGTACAGCCTAATTTCCAAAAACGAGAGCAAAATCGAATAGCCGGTTTTTTAACGTTTTAATCTTGCGAGGAAAACCGTTAATATAAACCAAATTATCACTCAGTAGCGTTATCCCTATTCTGGAGACATTTCCTTTGATCAACGTCCTTCTTGTTGATGACCACGAACTGGTGCGCGCAGGGATACGACGCATTCTTGAAGATATTAAAGGTATTAAAGTTGCCGGTGAGGCGTGCTGTGGCGAAGATGCGGTAAAATGGTGCCGCACAAACTCGGCCGATGTGGTACTGATGGATATGAACATGCCCGGTATCGGTGGCCTTGAAGCAACACGCAAAATCGCGCGTACCTTTGTTGATACCAAAGTCATCATGCTGACCGTGCATACCGAAAACCCACTGCCCGCGAAAGTGATGCAGGCGGGCGCAGCGGGCTACCTGAGTAAAGGTGCTGCGCCGCAGGAAGTCGTCAATGCAATCCGTTCCGTGTTTGCCGGACAGCGCTACATAGCGTCCGACATTGCCCAGCAGATGGCGCTGAGTCAGATTGAGCCCGAAAAAACCGAATCACCGTTTGCCAGTTTGTCCGAGCGTGAATTGCAGATTATGCTGATGATCACCAAAGGTCAGAAGGTGAATGAGATCTCGGAGCAGCTGAACCTCAGCCCGAAAACGGTGAACAGCTATCGTTACCGGATGTTCAGTAAACTGAACATTCATGGTGACGTCGAACTGACGCACCTGGCCATCCGGCACGGTTTGTGTAATGCGGAGACGTTGTTAAGTCAGTGAGTGATGTGTTCGATTCAAAAGCATTTCTGAAAACCGTAACCAGCCAGCCTGGCGTCTATCGCATGTATGACGCTGGCGGTACGGTTATCTACGTGGGGAAGGCAAAAGATCTTAAAAAACGCCTCTCCAGCTATTTTCGCAGTAACCTGGCCTCCCGTAAGACTGAAGCGCTGGTCTCACTCATTCAGAATATTGATGTCACCGTCACGCACACCGAGACAGAAGCGCTGCTGCTTGAGCACAACTATATTAAGCTCTACCAGCCGCGCTATAACGTCCTGTTGCGTGATGATAAATCCTATCCGTTTATTTTTCTGAGCGGCGACACCCACCCGCGCCTCGCCATGCACCGCGGTGCAAAACACGCTAAGGGCGAATACTTCGGGCCGTTCCCTAACGGCTATGCCGTGCGCGAAACGCTGGCGCTGCTGCAAAAAATCTTCCCTATCCGCCAGTGTGAAAACAGCGTTTACCGTAACCGCTCGCGCCCGTGCCTGCAGTACCAGATTGGACGCTGCCTGGGGCCCTGCGTGGAAGGGCTGGTAAGTGAAGAAGAGTATGCCCAGCAGGTGGATTACGTGCGCCTGTTCTTAGCCGGAAAAGACGATCAGGTCTTAACGCAGCTGATCGCGCGCATGGAAAAAGCCAGTGCCGCACTCGAGTTCGAAGAGGCCGCGCGTATCCGCGACCAAATCCAGGCGGTGCGCAGAGTCACTGAGAAACAGTTTGTCTCGAATACCGGTGACGATCTCGACGTCATCGGTGTAGCCTTTGACGCCGGGATGGCCTGCGTGCACGTGCTGTTTATTCGCCAGGGCAAAGTGCTCGGCAGCCGCAGCTATTTCCCGAAAGTACCCGGCGGTACTGAACTGGGTGAAGTGGTGGAAACCTTTGTCGGCCAGTTCTATCTGCAGGGAAGCCAGATGCGCACGCTGCCTTCTGAGATCCTGCTCGATTTTAATCTTGACGATAAAACCCTGCTGGCCGATTCGCTCTCTGAACTGGCGGGCCGCCGGGTGAATGTACAAACCAAACCGCGCGGCGATCGTGCACGTTATCTTAAGCTGGCGCGAACCAATGCGGCGACGGCACTCACCACTAAGCTGTCGCAGCAGTCGACGGTCAACCAGCGTTTAACGGCCCTGGCGACGCTGCTGAAGCTTCCGGAAGTGAAACGGATGGAGTGTTTCGACATCAGTCACACAATGGGAGAACAGACGGTGGCCTCCTGCGTGGTGTTTGATGCGAATGGCCCACTGCGCGCCGAGTATCGCCGCTACAACATCACCGGGATCACGCCGGGCGATGACTATGCGGCCATGAATCAGGTGCTGCGTCGTCGCTATGGTAAAGCCATAGAGGAGAGCAAAATTCCGGATGTGATCCTGATTGATGGCGGGAAAGGGCAGCTCGGCCAGGCGAAAGCGGTATTTGAATCGCTTGATGTCAGCTGGGATAAAAACCATCCGCTGCTGCTGGGCGTCGCAAAAGGGGCCGATCGTAAGGCCGGTCTGGAGACATTGTTCTTCGAGCCGGAAGGCGAGGGCTTCAGCCTTCCGCCGGATTCCCCGGCGCTGCACGTCATCCAGCATATTCGCGATGAATCACACGATCATGCCATCAGCGGTCACCGCAAAAAACGGGCGAAGGTGAAAAACACCAGTAGCCTGGAAACGATCGAAGGCGTGGGGCCAAAACGTCGCCAGATGCTGCTGAAATATATGGGCGGATTGCAAGGATTACTCAACGCCAGCATGGAGGAAATTGCAAAAGTGCCGGGTATTTCGCAAGGGCTGGCAGAAAAGATCTACTACTCGTTGAAACATTGAGGGCTCTGTAGCAACATAGAGCTAAATTTTACTGACAACAAACAGTTACCGTCATTATGCAATTTAATATCCCTACGTTGCTCACTCTCTTCCGTGTCGTACTCATCCCGTTCTTTGTACTGGCATTTTACCTGCCGGTCGTCTGGGCACCTTTCGCCTGCGCATTGATCTTCCTTATCGCAGCGGTCACCGACTGGTTTGATGGCTATCTGGCGCGCCGCTGGAATCAAAGCACCCGTTTCGGTGCCTTCCTCGATCCGGTGGCAGACAAAGTGATGGTCGCTATCGCCATGGTGCTGGTAGCCGAGCACTATCATACCTGGTGGGTGACGCTGCCCGCGGCAACCATGATCGGCCGCGAGATCATTATCTCTGCGCTGCGCGAGTGGATGGCGGAACTGGGGAAACGCAGCAGCGTGGCGGTCTCGTGGATTGGTAAAGTCAAAACGACGGCGCAGATGGCGGCGCTGGTCTGGATGCTCTGGCGTCCAAACGCCTGGGTTGAATGGGCGGGAATTGGTCTGCTGTGGGTGGCGGCAGTGCTGACGCTGTGGTCAATGCTGCAATATTTAAACGCTGCGCGCGGGGATTTGCTTGATCAGTGATCGTTTCGCCGTAATTTTCAGCAAACGATCCAGGGATGCAAAAAATAACGTTGACTCATAACGTCATATCAGTAGAATGCAACGCATCGAACGGCGGCACAGCAAGCCGGACGATAATGAAATCAAGTGGTTAGAAGTTTACTTGATGACATGCGGGAATAGCTCAGTTGGTAGAGCACGACCTTGCCAAGGTCGGGGTCGCGAGTTCGAGTCTCGTTTCCCGCTCCAGATTAAAGACATGCGCAGTAGCGGGTGTCAGTTTGAAAAGTTTTACGGCGCGTTAGCAAAGCGGTTATGTAGCGGATTGCAAATCCGTCTAGTCCGGTTCGACTCCGGAACGCGCCTCCACTTTCTTCCCTGGCCGGATGGTGGAATCGGTAGACACAAGGGATTTAAAATCCCTCGGCGTTCGCGCTGTGTGGGTTCAAGTCCCACTCCGGCTACCATGGGAAACAAAGAATAATCAAAGCAATAAGCAGTGTCGTATAAACCACCGAAAGGTGGTTTTTTTATTTTCTGATTTCGCTCTCCGATTATTATTCCAGCTTTTCGCAAGTACAGCCAGGCGATTACATCATCGCGTCTACATATCTTTATGTTACCCCGATACTGCAACGCGATTGGCGTGTGGAATAAGGGTATTATATAAGCATATCAGGTATGGATAAGTGGCATGATGTTGGCGACAGGATGGATCGGGAGAATGGAATGGGAGGGCAACCCTCCCGATTCGTTATTTTGCGAATAAACAATCTCGTCCAGAAGGAGCACCCATTACTCGGATCATTTTTTTACAAATAACAGTGACCTGCTGTCCTTTTTTCATTGCTGCAGCAGTAGCCTTTTCTGAGTTTTCCATCTCCATTCGTGCAGGCATGAACTGGTTGTCTGTTTGTAAGCCGATGATAATTGAGTCTGTAAAATCTTTATCAATCGACTGAACAACTCCCTTGACTGCGATGAGCTTACCTTTCATGTTTTCATCGGTTGCAACTTCATTTTCTTCATAAGCTTTAAAAAGCTGCCTTGCGGAGGTTGTAAACACTTCTTTTTGCGGTACTGACTCTTGCGTATCCGCAACTGATGCAGAAGACGAAGTCGCGCCTGCTTCAGATTTGTCGTTTTTACCGACGATATATCCCAGAACCATCAAAGCAATAAAGATATAGAAAATCCATTTAATAAATTTCTTCATGTAATCACCTGTTAGCTAATAGTTTTGCTGTGTAAGTAATGTGAGGTTTTCACCTTATTACTTTATCGCATAAGGATGCTTATTGCCTATAAAAAGGATTTACGCGAGTAAATTATTTTATCCTTTTTCAAGGAAAGCATTGTTGTGATATCCCAAAAAGGGGAGCTTAAGACTGCTGACAAAGTATCTTTTTGCGTTCCTCCCGCTGGAGCTACGCTTGCTCGGGCCTACAATAAATAGTGCGATTTATTGATATAGTTTTGGCTTAGAGGAGAAGAAGCGCAGCGACACACGTCATGAAAGGCAGCTGAATCGCCGATGTTAAACAGTATAAAGGTGATTCGATGGCGCATGAACATCGTGTAGTCAAACCCCGCCCAAATACGCCTTCCTCACCTCCTGATTTCCCAGCAGCTCCTCGCCGCTGCCGCTCAGCCGGATCTGCCCGTTAACCATCACATACCCGCGGTCGGAAAGCTTCAGCGCGTGATGCGCATTCTGCTCCACCAGAAAGATGGTCATGCCGTTGCGGGCCAGCTCGCGCAGCGTCTGGAAGATCTGTTTCACCACAATCGGCGCCAGCCCGAGGCTCGGTTCATCCAGCAGCAGCAGCTTCGGACGGCTCATCAGCGCCCGGGCGATCGCCAGCATCTGCTGCTCTCCGCCGGACATGGTCATCGCGCGCTGCTTGCGTCGCTCCTTGAGGCGCGGGAACAGGTCGAACATGGTTTGCATATCCTCAGCGGCAAACTGGCTGCCGATGGGGATGGTCCCCATCAGCAGGTTCTCTTCAACGGTCATATCCGGGAAGATTCGTCTGCCTTCCGGCGCCTGCGCAATGCCGCCGGACGCGACGTAGTGGGTGGATTTATGGCTGATATCTTCGCCGCCGAAAAGGATCTGTCCGCTGCGAATGCGGGGCTGGCCAAAGATGGACATCAGCAATGTCGATTTACCCGCGCCGTTTGCGCCAATCAGCGCCACGGTTTCACCTTTATTGACTTCGAGGGAAACCTGTTTAAGCGCCTGAATGACGCCATAAAACACATCCACCTCGCGAAATGCCAGCAGCGGTTCGCTCATAGGTTGACCTCGCTTTCATCCGTACCCAGGTAGGCGGCAATGACCTTTTCATCATGCTGGATCTGCTCGGGTTTTCCCCTGGCAATAACATCCCCGTGGTCGAGCACGATAATGTCGTCCGAAATCTCCATCACCATCCCCATATCATGCTCAATCAGTAATACCGTGATGTCATGATGATCCCGCAGAAAGCGAATAATGCTGCTCAGCTTGTGCGTTTCAACCGGGTTAAGCCCGGCGGCGGGTTCATCCAGACAGATCATTTCCGGGCCGGTGCACATTGCTCGCGCAATTTCCAGACGCCGCTGCTGGCCGTACGACATCTCTCCCGCCAGACGATTGGCGCACTCCACCAGATCCACCACTTCCAGCCAGTAGAAGGCCCTGTCCAGGGCGTCGCTTTCCGCCCGCCGGTATGCCGGCGTATTTAAGATCCCGGCGAGCAGATTGCGGTTAACGCGCATATGCTGCGCAACCAGCAGGTTTTCCACGACAGACATCTCGCGAAAAAGACGGATATTTTGAAACGTGCGGGCCAGCCCTGCGCGGTTGACCAGATGCGTTCCGCCGAACATTTTGTAGAACAGACGCTGCCCGAACTGCGCGGGGTTAATCCAGTCACCCGGCTGGAATTTTTGTCCGAGCACCTGAATAACGTTGGTTGTTTTATGGCGGGTATTAAATAAAATGTTGCCGCCGGAGGCCCTGTAGAAGCCCGTCAGACAGTTAAACACGGTTGTTTTCCCCGCCCCGTTTGGCCCAATAAGGGCGGTAATTGAGCCACGCTGTACGTCCAGGTTGACGTCGTTTAGCGCCTTAATTCCGCCGAAGTGCATCATCAGATGTTCAACGCGTAATATCGTTCCGTTCATGGTGCGACACCCTTACGCACGGCGAACCCGCTGCGGTTAATGCGGATCAAACCGCGCGGACGCCAGATCATCATCACCACCATGAGCATGCCAAACAGCAGGACGCGGTACTCGGCAAAACTGCGCAGCAGTTCCGGTGTTACGGTGAGCACAAAAGCGGCCAGCACTACGCCAAGCGTCGAGCCCATACCGCCCAGCACCACGATGGCGAGGATCAGTGCAGATTCAAAGAACGTGAAGGAGGTCGGGTTCACGAACCCCTGATAGGTGGCGAAGAACACCCCGGCAATCCCTGCGGTCGATGCGCCCAGCGTAAAGGCCGACAGCTTAACCAGAACATGATTTAACCCCATCGAGCGGCAGGCAATTTCGTCTTCACGCAGTGCTTCCCACGCCCGACCAATCGGCATCTGCGTCAGGCGGTGCTTGATGTAGAGCACCAGCATCACCACCAGGAACAGCACCGCGTAGATAAAAATAAACTTCATGTTCGGGTTATAGGTCAGGTGGAAAAACTCGTGGAAGGGCACGCCGCCTTCTTTCGCGCGTCGCCCAAATTCCAGACCGAAAAAGGTGGGGGGAGGGGCCGACACGCCGTTTGGTCCGCCGGTGAAGGTCAGCCAGTTGTTCAGTATCAGGCGAATGATCTCCCCGAACCCGAGTGTGACGATGGCCAGATAGTCACCGTGCATGCGCAGTACCGGGAAACCGAGCAGGGCGCCTGCGGCGGCGGCCATGATTGCCGCCAGCGGCAGCATGCTCCAGAAGCCTAAGCCGAGATACTGGTATCCCAGCGCCAGACCGTACGCACCAATTGCGTAGAACGCGACATATCCCAGATCCAGCAGGCCGGCCAGACCCACGACGATATTCAGCCCCAGACCGAGAAGCACGTAGATCAGCCCGAGAATGGCGACGGTCAGCACATATTTCGTGGCGACAAACGGAAAGCAAATCGCAAGGGTAATCACCAGAGGAATAATCCAGCGCATGCGGCTTTTGTATTCCGGTGGCCGGACATATACGCCCGCGCTATCGGCTTCGAAGCGTGACTGGAAACGGGCGCCCGCGGCGGTATCTAAAAAGGCGCTCAGCAGAAAACGCCCGAGCATGACGATGCCGACCATCCAGGCCAGCCGCTGCCCGGCGAAGTTAAAGCTGTAACCGTCCAGCACCACGCCCGCAATGGGGCCGAAAATAATCAGCGCAATCAGCCCGGAAAAAATCGCGTCCAGCATGCAGCGTTTAAGTGAAAAACCGTGTGACGTCATCATTCTCTCCCTCACACTTTGGCCACAATCGGGCGCCCAAGCAGCCCCTGGGGACGGAAAATCAGGATCATGACCAGCAGGCCGAACGAAAAGACATCTTTATAGTCTGAGTTCACCATGCCCGAGAACTGGGCTTCCGCCACGCCCAGGATAAGGCCACCGAGCATGGCGCCGGGGAGGGAGCCGATGCCGCCGAGTACCGCCGCGGTAAAGGCTTTAATGCCGATCACGAACCCGACGTAGAAATCAAAGGTGCCGTAATTCATGGTGATCAACACCCCCGCCAGACCGGCCATCGCCGCGCCGATGACAAAGACCAGCGAAATAATCCGGTCGGTGTTAATGCCCAGAATGGAGGCCATCTTACGATCCTGCTGTACCGCGCGGCACATCCGGCCCAGCCGGGTATGGTTGATAATCCAGGTGAGCACCAGCATGCCGGCAAAAGAAGCAATCAGAATAAACACTTTGGTGTAGGTTATCTGCACGAAGCCGTCGCCCAGATGCAGGCGAATCACGCCGTCCAGCATGGTCGGCACCCCTTGCTGGCGCGGACCCTGGCTCAGCTGCGCGTAGTTTTGCAGGATAAGCGACATCCCGATGGCGGAGATCAGCGGCGCCAGGCGCGTGGAGTTGCGCAGCGGCTTGTAGGCGATACGCTCGATGGTCCAGCCGTACACCCCGGTTACCACGATGGTGAACACCAGCGTCCCGAGGATCAGCAGCGGGAACGACTGCAGACCGAAGAACGAGAGCAGCGCCAGGCCGATGGCGCAGAGATAGGCGGAAATCATATACACTTCGCCGTGGGCGAAATTGATCATCCCGATAATGCCGTACACCATGGTGTAGCCGATGGCGATTAAACCGTAGACGGAGCCCAGCGTTAAGCCATTGATTAACTGTTGCAGGAAGAATGTACTCATCTTAGCGCGCTCGTTTTATAGGCTGCGCGATGCGCGCAGCCTGATGTTTATTACGCGCCGACGGGCAGGCCCGCCGACGTTGAGCGTGACTCCGTCCCGTTACTGCACTTCCTTATATTTGCCTTTGTCGTCCCACTGGTAAACCACGTAGTCAGACACTTTCAGATCGCCCTTGCTGTCCCACGCTTTTTTGCCCATCACCGTGTCGACGGAATTGGCTTTCAGCCACTCGCTGGCTTTGGCGGAGTCCTTGCCGCCGGTGGCCTTGAAGGCTGCGGCAATGGCCTGTACGGAGGCATAGGAGTAAAGGGTGTAACCTTCCGGCTCGAATTTACCGGCGCGGAATTTCTCGATAACCGCTTTACCGTCCGGGATAAGGCGCGGATCTTTACCGAAGGTCATGTAAATGCCGTTGGTGTATTGCGGGCCCCCCGCGGCGGTCACCATCTCTTCGTTGACAATACAGTCGCCGGAGAAGAATTTCGCCTGCACGCCCTGTTCACGCATCTGGCGAACCAGCGGACCGGCTTCCGGGTGACAGCCACCGAAGAACACGACGTCCGGTTTTTGCGCGCCGATCTTGGTCACCAGCGCGTTAAAGTCTTTCTCACCGCGAGATAACCCCTCATACATCACATCCTGAACCCCGCGTTTCGCCAGCGCCGCTTTGGTGGCGTCAGCCAGACCCTGACCATAGGTGTCTTTATCGTGAATAATCACCACGCGTTTGGCTTTCAGCTTGTCGATGATGAAGTCGCTGGCAACCTGACCCTGCTGGTCATCGCGTCCGCACATGCGGAACATATCGCTCATGCCGCGTTCGGTGATCAGCGGGTTAGTTGAGCCGGGGGTAATCGCAATAATGCCCGCGTCGCTATACACCTCGGAGGCGGGCATTGTGGAAGAGGAGCAGAAATGGCCGACCACGGCGTTGACTTTATCCTGGTCAACTAAACGGTTGGCGACGGCCACGGCCTGCTTAGGCTCGCAGGCATCATCCCCCTGAACCAGTTTGATCTTCTCGCCGTTAATGCCGCCTGCGGCATTAATGTCTTCAGCGGCCTGCGTTGCGCCGTGCCAGTACTGATCGCCATAGGTGGCATTCGGACCCGTGAACGGCCCGGCCACGCCAATCACAATATCTGCCCGGGCGGAAAACGCCGTCACCAGGCAACCGGCCAACACAAGAGAAAGAGGAGTTCTGATTAATTTCAGCGACATTATTATGTTCCTTAGCAAAGAGGTTTTTGCACCACGGCGTAAACCCGAACGCCCGACGGCGCAGCCAATCCGAAACACGAGCAAGAACAAAATGCACTAAACGAACAAGATACAGACGGCATCCTGCATATTACGGCGAGATTTCCCTGCGCAGAGGTGCGCGAAGAACGTTAAGCAAAAACGTTGCCAGAATGGTTAACCCATTGACGAGCATGCGACATGTTTGAGTATAGAGCGCCGCGTTATGCCGCCTTGCGGGAGGAGAAGAAATTACAGCGGAGATCACATATCGTTAACAATAAAGCCCATAAGTTGTGCAAAGGTCACGATTTGCACGTTTTTGCAGCAATAAAGACCTAAACTTCAGCCCGGAGAGGCGTGTGTTATGTGTTAGGATCGTTTCCTTTTGCAGGAGTGTCAGCGATGACTGAAGGCCCATTGAATGAAAGCGAAATGGCGTGGCTTGAAGAGACGTTAATGTCTTACGGTCATGATGACGCGTCCGTGATTGACGTGTCCGAACTGGACGGCATGCTTACCGCAGTGCTTTCCGGTCCTGTTGTCGTTGAGCCAGATGCCTGGCTGGTGGCGGTGTGGGGTGGCGAGAAGTACATTCCGCGCTGGAAAAACGATCGTGAGATGAACCGTTTTATCGATCTCTGCTTTAAGCATATGAACGATATTGCAGAGCGCCTGAGCGAGTACCCGGATCAGTTTGAACCGATGTTCGGTTATAACGACGTCGACGGTGAGAGCTATACCGTGGTGGAAGAGTGGTGCTATGGCTATATGCGCGGCGTGGCGCTGACGGACTGGTCAGCCCTGCCGGAAGCCCTGAAGGCCGATCTTGACGTGATTGCCCTGCACGGGACGGAAGAGAACAGCGAAAAGCTGGATGAACTGTCCGAAGAGGAGTATATCGCCAGCATCGAAAGCATCCAGCCTGCGGCACTGCGTCTATATCAATACTGGGTAAACAACCCGCAGCAGCCGGAAGTGAAGAAGCCGACGGTGAACGGCACGAAGGTCGGGCGTAACGATCCGTGTCCTTGCGGCAGCGGGAAGAAGTTTAAGAGCTGCTGTTTGCACTGATAAAAAAAGGGGCTGATGATAGCCCCTTTTTTATTTAACCCACTTCCGGCAGCATCCCGGCTGCAATCAATACCTGCACCAGAATAATCACCACCCCACAGCCAAACACAACGCACAGCAGCGGTTTTCCTCCCGCCACGCGATATCCCTGCTGAGGATGCTGCTGGCGGCTCTTCCACGCCAGCAGGGAAGGGAGCAGCAGGGCCAGGATAGAGAGCGCCACCCCTGCGTAGCCCAGCGCCATCACAAACCCGCGTGGGTAAAACAGCGCAAAAGCGAGCGGCGGCAGGAAGGTGATGGCCCCCGTCTGCAACCGTCCAGCCGCGGTATTGCGACGCTGGAACAGGTCGGCCAGATAATCAAACAGGCCGAGCGCCACGCCCAGGAACGAGGTTGCCAGCGCCAGGTCGGCAAACAGGTGTACCGCCAGCTCCACGTGCGGGGAGGTAACAACCTCGCGCAGTGCCAGCAGAAAACCGTTCAGGCCAGCGTGTTGCGCCATCAGCCCAATAAAGGTTGAAGAGTCAATGCTGCCCAGCGTCACCAGCTGCCAGAAAATATAGGCGATCAGCGGGATCGCGCTGCCGATTACAAAGACGCGACGCAGCTTGCGGATATCGCCGTTCATATAGCTGACGATGCTCGGCACGCTGCCGTGGAAGCCAAACGAGGTGAAAATGACCGGGATCGCGGAGAGCGCCAGCCCTTTTTCCAGCGGCAGCGTCAGCAGGTTAACCTTGTGCACGTGCGGCGCCAGCAGCACCAGCATGATAATCAGGAAGAGAATTTTGGCGCTGAACAGAAAGCGGTTAAACAGATCGACCAGCGATGTCCCCATGCAGACCACGCCGCCGCCGATGAGCGCAAAGAAGATAGCCCCCGTCGCCGGGGTGATGTCAGAGCCAAACCAGTCGTTGACGCTTGAGGCGATGAGCTCCCCGGCGCCGCTGATGTAGGCGGCGGTCAGGGCGTACATCAGGAACATCATGCTAAAGCCGGTTATCCACTGGCCGTAGCGTCCCAGATAGCGCGCCGCAAGCGAACCCAGACCGGTGTCGGCGGGCACGTGCTGGTAAACCTCAAGCAGCAGCAGGGCGGTGTAGCACATCAGCGCCCAGAGCGTACCCAGTAGCAGCAGGGTCATGCCAAATCCCACGCCCGCGGCTGCCAGGGGCATTGCCAGCATTCCTGCGCCAATCGTCGTTCCGGCGACGATAAAAATACTTCCCAGGGTTCTGTTTCTCACGCTTTCCTCTACAACGATGCTTAACCGCGACAAAATCTGCGGCGCAGAGTAAGGGAAAAGCCGTAACTCGTCAAATCACCGTTACAAGTAGTGTAATGAATTATTTACGAACTGCTGGCGCTCTGACCCTTTTTAGGCGCAGGCCTACTTCATAAGGGCAATGTTGCCAGGCGACATTCCGGCGTAACGTAAACAATAAATATAAATTATCAAATTAAGTGAGGGTTTTATGGCTGGGGAGAATCCCTTTACTGCGGCATGGAGCCGGGGAGGCAACCTGTTGTGCCATGGCCACTGGATAATTAGCTGGCAGAACCAGCCCCTGATACTTCCCGAGTCCCGCCGCGAAAAGGATATGGGTACCTGGGCAATCTATTCGATTATCGATCCTGAAGATGAAACCTTTGCGCAAGGCTTACAGGAAGATGAGTGGATCGTTGAGAATGTCGACTGGTTAACGGATATGTTCTTCGAGGTGGGGATTCCGCTGGAGACTTCCAGCTACCGTTATTTTTACCAGGCGATGAATCCCCATGACTGGCGCTGCACCAGCTGTGCGGGATGTATGTAAATTAACGCGGTGCCGGAAACCGGCACCGCGCTGAAATTAATTCTGCGTATCGAGAGTGGAAAGTTCTTTATCAATAAAGTAAAGACCTTCGCCGGATTTCCCCACCAGAGATAATTTATCCAGTACGGATTTAAACAGCTTCTCTTCTTCGTGTTGCTCAGCGACGTACCACTGCAGGAAATTAAAGGTTGGATAATCCTGGCTGGTCATCGCCGCATGGACCAGTTCGTTAATTTTCTGCGTGATCAGCTGCTCGTGCTCGTAGGTGGCGCGGAACAGTTCATCGAGAGAATTATACTCAGCGAAAGGTGATGTCACGGTTTCAATGCGCGGCAGGCTGCCCGTATCCGTAAGATAATCAAACAGACGCTGCATGTGGGTCATCTCTTCCTGAGCGTGACGACGCAGAAACGCGGCCGCACCTTCGAAGCTGTGGTAGCTGCACCAGGCGCTCATCTGCTGGTAGAGCAGGGATGAAAAAAGCTCAAGGTTCATTTGTGCGTTGAGCTTGTCGATCATTTCAGTTTTCAGCATGGTGACGCTCCGGATTATTATTTCTGGTTCACAATGAGCGACACTATAATTTGTTATTTAATTATTTGCAAAACGTAAAATTTTTATTTTATTTATTTAAAATACGAATGGGAATAAAACGCATTGGCGATTTTTATAATTTATTAATGAGAATTGTTTTTGTTCGTAATGAAATATACTGCCAGCAAACGCTGGCAGGGTTGATTAATACCAGGGGTTATTTGACTTAGGGTTAACGGCGTAACCCATACATTTATACTGGATAGTCACGCTCTCGTTCAGGCACAAAGAGCCGCTCGTCAGGGTGCAGGTTTTGATGGGCTGACCATAGGCTGAGGCGGTGGCATACCCCATGCTCTGACACGCTTTTGCCGCCGTGCCGTTATTCACATACTCATCGGAATACGCATTTTGCAGCGCTGCCTGGCCGTAATCGAGGCGGACGATGCCGTTCGGCGCGTCGAGGCTGCTGACTTCAGCCTGGCGGTTGATACTACACCCCGCGAGCAGCAGGATTGTGCCGGCTACAATGACTCTTTTCATGGTTCGCTCTGAGTGGATGGAAATATCTTATCGTACCCGCAGATGCCCGCTGCAATGCCTGGAATAGCCGGACAATCTGCCCTCACTCTTCGCAACGGGTCAGAGGGGAGTGCTATCAGGACAACCTCTTATAAAAATGTGATGAGAATCACAAAATGATTGATTTTTGTGATAATGGTCATATTATAAGCACGTTGACAATAAAGTTGTATAACAAGTTAATGGAGCATCATCGTGAAACTGCGCAAAATCCTGAAAAGCATGTGGGCCAATTACTGCCGCACGTTCAAAGACGTGCCGCCAGGCGCCATGTTCTGATAAAAAAACCTGCTTCGGCGGGTTTTTTTGTACCTGCAGGTGATGAAGGGAAGATGTCAGGGGGCGTGTTTTGCTACTATGGCGGCCTTTAAATAAGGAGAAAGCCCATGTCACAAAACCTGAGCGCCGATCAGGAACTGGTCTCTGACGTTGTCGCCTGTCAGCTGGTTATCAAACAAATCCTTGATGTTCTGGACGTGATTGCGCCGGTTGAAGTGCGCGAGAAGATGTCTACGCAGCTGAAAAACATCGATTTCGCCAGCCATCCTGCTGCCGCTGACCCGGTTACGCTTCGTGCGATCCAGAAAGCTATCGCGCTGATTGAGCTGCGATTCACGCCGCAGGGTGAATCCCACTAAAACAGGGGTAGGGGCGACGGCACGTGTCGCCCTTTGAAGCGGTTAAAAGAACGTCTGGACCAGCAGGTAGCTCGCCGCGCACGCGCAGCTTACCCCAATCAGCCCTGGCAGAATAAAGCTGTGGTTGATGATAAATTTGCCGATGCGGGTGGTGCCTGAGCGGTCAAAGCCGATGCAGGCCAAATCACTTGGATAGGTCGGCAGGACAAAATAGCCGTAGGACGCCGGGAAAAAGGCGATCAGCATTTTCGGGTCGATGCCGAGCATGAGGCCCATAGGCGCAACGGCCGTCAGCGCAGCCGCCTGGCTGTTCACCAGTTTTGACACCAGAAACAGCACAATGGCATACGTCCACGGGTGGCTCTTCACCACGCCTTCCAGCGCCAGCTTTAACTCGTCGAGATGCGCCTGAAAAAAGGTATCGCTCATCCACGCCACGCCGAATACCGAGAAGATCGCGACCATACCGGCCTTAAACACCGCGCCGTTGGAAATGACCGACGCATTGACCTTACAGGCCATCAGCATCACGGCGCCCGCAATTAACATCATCATCTGAATGACAAGGTTCATCGACAGCGCCGTCATTTTGCCTTTCACCTCAAAGGCGGGGCGCAGTTCCGGGAATGCCCCCAGCAAAACGACCACTGCAATACCGGCAAAGAAAATCCACGTGGACCAGTAGGCCTGTTTAGGGAAACGCTGATTCATTAACGTCTCCGTACCGCCGTAGATAAACTCGCGCTGCTTAGGATCTTTTAGCTTTTCCTGAAACTCTATGTCGTCAGCCAAATCTTTCCCACGGCGTAAACTCCACAGGGCCGCAATGGCTACGCCGAAGAGCGAAGCGGGAACCGACACGGCGAGAATTTCCAGGATCCCCCACGCGTGGCCGATCCCATGCTGGGCTGCCAGGATAGACACCAGCGACACAACGGCAACGGATACGGGGGATGCCGTGATCGCCATCTGTGACGCGACCGACGCCACGGCCATGGGGCGCTCGGGGCGGATCCCTTTTTTCAGGGCGATATCCGCAATGATGGGGAACATGGTGTAGACCACATGCCCGGTGCCGCACAGAAAGGTCAGCATCCAGGTGGTGAAAGGGGCGAGCAGGGTGATGTGCTGCGGGTGTTTGCGCAGCAGGCGTTCAGCAAACTGCATCATGACGTTGAGGCCGCCCGCAGTCTGCAGCGTAGCCGCACAGCCAATCACCGCAAGGATGGTCAGCATAACGTCAACCGGCGGTTTACCCGGTTGCAGACCAAAGACAAAACATAAAATAAAAAGACCAATACCGCTGATTAACCCAAGCCCCATACCGCCGAAACGCGTACCCGTCAGCAGGCAGAGGAGAATGACAACAAACTCAATGGTGATCATGATGCTCCCTCGTCAATGATTATGTAACTAAATAAATCATCACACGTTGTGTGGTTAATCATTGGGAGCCAGATCTGATTTGTTAAATTTCAGCAAAAGCAGAAGGTTGGAGATGGGAAAAGGAATCCTGCCTGAGGTGGGAGGAGGGATCCCCACAAAACAATGCCTGCACGGACGACTCCCTCTCCCTTGAGGGAGAGGGCTGGGATGAGGGGGAACATACGGCTGTGGTGGCCATTCCGTTCACTTCATGTTCCTTGCTACTTTGTAACGACATGACCGGTGAACGTGCCAGGGCGGGGCAATCGCCGCCGCCCCGGCGCCCCCGGCGCCCGGCGGTAAATCGCCGCTTCGCGGTACCCTCAGCTTATTCCTTCAGGCTATCGGGTCGGGCATGAGCCTGCATCCCTGCAGGCCACGCCCTCTAGGCGCATCCCTGCGCCTCGCCCCGGCCTTACGGAAACGCTTCGGCGATTTACAGCCGGACCAGGACATCGCTGTAAGTTATTCACTTGCCTGATACAAAATTCATCGCTTCAGGTTAATAAATTCCTGGGAAACCCTCAGCCCGGTTGGAGCAAATCAAAAACTCAGTGGTGCTGCACCGCCACAATGTCGAGCAGATGACGGTCGGTTTGCTCAGGACATAAACCCGCCTGCTGCGCATTATGGATCTCATCCGCCAGCGTCTTCAGCAGCATTCCATCCTGCTGCTGCTCTTTGTCCATATCGCGTAAGAATTTGAGCGTCGTAATATCCTGCTGCGCTTTGGCTTCATCGGCAAGTTTGCTGAGCGTGCTGCAGCGTTGCTCGTACTCTTCAAGCGTTTTCTGAAACAGTTCTTCCAGGCAGGAGTAGTTTTCGTTGATCCCATCAAGGGCTTTAACGACAGGATTTGCCCCTGCGGCTTTCAGGAAGTTAAAGACACGCATCATGTGGGTGACGTTACTTTGCGCCTGAGAGCGAAAGAATGTGGCAGACCCCGTAAGGCTATTCTCGGCACACCACGCGCTTAAGTGAAGGTGCAGGTTTGAGGCGTAGAACTCAAGGTTCATCTGCGCGTTAAGTTTTTGCATCATCGTTTGGGTAGCCATACTCATATCCTTATTGACTGTGGGACGTGATGTCCGTTGCGTAACCTGAGCGCCAGGCAAATACGAAGAGAAGAGCAGAAATAGACATTCTGCCGTGACCGAAGTCGACCGAAATTCACTTCCTGTGTTCGATATAAATAAGCATACCCTTGTATTGGGTCTAAGAAAACTCTTAATCAGACTATATTTACCATACATTACAAAGTTTAATATAGTACAGAAATACAATTAGCTCGCCATGAATTGAATGTGACTTAATGGACTAATAATTAACGATTTTTATCGTGATGACACACTGTTACTCTTTCGAAAATATTAAGTTGGAATATTACTCCGGGAAAAGGAAAAATACGGATTAATCATTTCGAATATATGATGTGTCAATAAAATTGCGCTAAATCAAATTCTGCGGAATAACGTTTTTTCAGGTGCGTTGTACATTCGTGATGAAAAACATGTTGAACCCCTTAACGCCAGGTGCCGTTTTGCCCACTGAAAGGCATCAGGGATATCTTGGCTAATCTTATGGATAATTCTGCTTAACCCCCTTCCATTTGTCTGACAAATCCTGCCTTTTTTATGTCATTTTTCGCTGAATTTATGTACGCAATTACTGTAATTCTGCGGTGTGATGGGGCTCTCTTATGGATGATTAATTTCCCGCTAAAACTATCACCAGCAATAACCCTTATGACGAGGTAAGCGCTAATGCCTTGTTTTAAGTCCGATTAAATAAGAAGCACGCACTTATTCCCTACAGAAAAGAATGCTAAAGCTGGAGTTTACCATGCACAAATTTACTAAAGCGCTGGCGGCCATCGGTCTGGCTGCCGTTATGTCACAATCCGCTATCGCTGAGAATTTAAAACTCGGTTTTTTGGTAAAACAGCCCGAAGAGCCCTGGTTCCAGACTGAGTGGAAATTCGCAGATAAAGCCGGGAAAGATTTAGGTTTTGAAGTCATTAAAATCGCCGTGCCTGACGGCGAAAAAACCCTGAACGCCATCGACAGCCTGGCGGCCAGCGGTGCAAAAGGTTTCGTTATCTGTACTCCGGATCCAAAGCTGGGGTCGGCAATCGCGGCGAAAGCGCGCGGTTACGATATGAAGGTCATCGCGGTTGACGATCAGTTCGTTAACGCCAAAGGCAAGCCGATGGACACCGTCCCGCTGGTCATGATGGCGGCGACCAAAATTGGCGAACGCCAGGGCCAGGAACTCTATAAAGAGATGCAAAAGCGCGGCTGGGATGTCAAAGAGACCGCGGTAATGGCTATCACCGCTGACGAGCTGGACACCGCCCGTCGTCGTACTACCGGTTCAATGGATGCGCTGAAAGCGGCCGGCTTCCCGGAAAAACAGATCTATAAAGTCCCAACCAAATCCAACGATATTCCGGGCGCTTTCGACGCCGCGAACTCTATGCTGGTCCAGCATCCGGAGGTCAAACACTGGCTGGTGGTCGGCATGAACGACAACACCGTGCTGGGCGGGGTACGCGCGACGGAAGGCCAGGGCTTCAAAGCGCCTGACGTGATCGGGATTGGCATCAACGGTGTTGACGCCGTCAGCGAGTTGTCCAAAGCGCAGGCTACCGGCTTCTACGGTTCTCTGCTGCCGAGCCCGGACGTTCACGGCTACAAATCCAGTGAGATGCTCTACAACTGGGTAACCAAAGGGGCCGAACCGCCGAAATTTACCGAAGTGACCGACGTGGTGCTGATTACCCGCGACAACTTCAAAGAGGAGCTGGCGAAAAAAGGGCTGGGCGGTAAGTAATACGCTGTGATTGTGCCCCTCATGCATCGTGAGGGGCCGGACGTACACACTACAGGAATCACGGAGACGTTATGCGACAGTCTGATCCGTATCTCTCTTTTCGCGGCATCGGGAAAACTTTCCCTGGTGTTAACGCGCTGACCGATATCAGCTTCGACTGCTATGCCGGCCAGGTTCACGCCCTGATGGGGGAAAACGGCGCGGGGAAATCCACGCTGTTGAAGATCCTCAGCGGCAACTACGCGCCTACGACCGGCACGCTGGCCATTCGCGGCGAAGAGGTGGCGTTTGCCGATACCACGGCGGCGCTCAATGCCGGGGTGGCGATCATCTATCAGGAGCTGCACCTCATTCCTGAGATGACCGTGGCGGAAAATATCTATTTAGGACAGCTCCCGCACAAAGGCGGCGTGGTAAATCGTTCGCTACTTAATTATGAAGCGGGGCTGCAGCTTAAACACCTGGGTCTGGATGTCGATCCCCAGACGCCGCTGAAATATCTCTCCATCGGCCAGTGGCAGATGGTTGAAATTGCCAAGGCGCTGGCGCGTAACGCCAGAATTATCGCCTTCGATGAGCCCACCAGTTCGCTCTCTGCGCGTGAAATTGAAAATCTGTTCCGCGTGATCCGCGAATTGCGTCAGGAAGGCCGTACGATTTTGTATGTCTCGCACCGCATGGAAGAGATATTTGCCCTGAGCGACGCCATCACCGTCTTTAAAGACGGGCGCTATGTGCGCACCTTTACCGACATGCAGCAGGTTAACCATGACCAGCTTGTTCAGGCGATGGTTGGACGCGAGCTGGGTGATATTTATCACTGGCAGCCGCGTCAGTACGGCTCTGAACGCCTGCGCCTGGACAGCGTCAAAGCGCCGGGCGTGCGCACGCCGATTTCGTTATCCGTTCGCAGCGGCGAAATTGTCGGCCTGTTTGGTCTGGTGGGGGCGGGGCGCAGTGAATTAATGAAAGGCCTGTTCGGCGGTACCCGTATTACCGATGGGCAAGTTTCTATTGATGGTGAACGGGTCGATATCCAGAAACCGGCCCACGCGATCAGGGCGGGCATGATGCTCTGCCCGGAAGACCGTAAAGCCGAGGGGATTATTCCGGTACATTCGGTACGCGACAACATCAATATTTCCGCTCGCCGCAAGTTTATTCGCGCAGGCTGCCTGATAAACGATGGCTGGGAGTCGAGCAACGCCGACCACCATATTCGCTCGCTGAATATCAAAACGCCGGGTCCGGAACAGCTGATCATGAATCTGTCAGGCGGAAACCAGCAGAAGGCGATTTTAGGCCGCTGGCTGTCGGAAGATATGAAGGTCATTTTGCTCGACGAGCCGACGCGCGGTATCGATGTGGGGGCAAAACACGAGATTTATAACGTGATCTATGAGCTGGCAAAACGCGGCGTGGCGGTGCTCTTCGCCTCCAGCGATCTGCCGGAGGTGCTTGGCGTGGCCGACCGCATTGTGGTGATGCGTGAAGGCGAAATTGCCGGTGAATTACTTCATGAACAGGCGAATGAACAACAGGCGTTGAACCTCGCCATGCCTAAAGTCAGCCAGGCTGTCGCCTGAGTAAGGAGTTAATGATGTCCTCTGTTACTACATCCGGAGCGCCGAAGTCGAAGTCGGCGCTGAGTTTTGGACGTATCTGGGATCAGTACGGCATGCTGGTGGTCTTTGCCGCACTGTTCCTCGCCTGCGCGATCTTTGTTCCTAACTTTGCCACCTTCA
This sequence comes from Enterobacter sp. 302C9, assembly GCF_034106085.1. Taxonomy (NCBI): domain Bacteria; kingdom Pseudomonadati; phylum Pseudomonadota; class Gammaproteobacteria; order Enterobacterales; family Enterobacteriaceae; genus Enterobacter; species Enterobacter sp. 302C9. The sequence goes on along the minus strand of NZ_JAWNBW010000002.1, from coordinate 328,819 downwards.
TTAATATGAAGGGGCTGGGGCTGGCCATTTCCATGTCCGGGATGGTGGCCTGCGGGATGCTGTTCTGCCTGGCCTCCGGCGATTTTGACCTGTCGGTGGCGTCGGTGATTGCCTGTGCGGGCGTCACGACGGCAGTGGTGATCAACATGACGGAGAGCCTGTGGATTGGCGTTCTCGCCGGTCTGCTACTCGGCGTCATCAGCGGTCTGGTGAACGGTTTTGTTATCGCACGCCTGAAGATTAACGCCCTGATCACCACGCTTGCGACGATGCAAATTGTCCGCGGGCTGGCCTATATCATCTCCGACGGTAAAGCGGTGGGGATTGAAGACGAGCGCTTCTTTACCCTGGGTTACGCCAACTGGCTGGGGCTGCCTGCGCCAATCTGGCTGACCGTGGCCTGCCTGATCCTGTTCGGCTTCCTGCTCAACCGGACCACCTTTGGCCGCAATACTCTGGCGATTGGCGGTAACGAAGAGGCCGCCCGTCTGGCCGGGGTACCGGTGGTGCGAACCAAGATTATTATCTTCGTGCTCTCAGGGCTGGTTTCTGCCGCCGCGGGGATTATCCTGGCTTCGCGTATGACCAGCGGCCAGCCGATGACCTCTATTGGCTACGAGCTGATCGTCATTTCGGCCTGCGTTTTAGGGGGCGTTTCCCTCAAGGGCGGCATCGGAAAAATCTCATATGTGGTGGCCGGTATCCTGATTTTAGGCACGGTGGAGAACGCCATGAACCTGCTGAATATTTCGCCGTTCTCGCAGTACGTGGTTCGTGGTCTGATCCTGCTGGCAGCGGTGATTTTCGACCGTTACAAGCAAAAAGCGAAGCGTACCCTGTAACCCTTTTTCCTGTCTTTTATTGCTCAACTTATAACCATAGTTGACCCCTTAACCGCCCCGCCAGTAAAACTGGCGGGGCGGTTGTCAAATGGCGAGCGACGTCACACTGTCTATACTTACATGGCTATGAAAGAGGTAAAGGCGTTTACCTCTCGTAAACCGTAAGGAGGAAAAGGGTGGCTGACATGTTAACCGCACCGCCTGTACTGCCCGGACACTATGCTTTCTTTTTCGATCTCGACGGCACGCTCGCCGGGATAAAACCGCACCCTGACCAGGTGTCTATTCCGGATGCGGTGTTACAGGATTTGCATCAGCTCTCGCTCATGAACGAGGGAGCACTGGCATTGATATCAGGGCGCTCAATGGCCGAGCTGGATACGCTCGCCAGTCCTTACCACTTTCCGCTGGCCGGTGTACACGGAGCGGAGCGCCGCGACATCCATGATCACACGCATATCGTTTCACTCCCTGACGCACTCACGCAAACGCTCCAGAAGCAGCTTTCTGCTGCGCTGGAAGCGCTGCCTGGCACCGAGCTGGAAGCCAAAGGCATGGCCTTTGCCCTGCATTATCGTCAGGCGCCGCAGCATGAGGAGGCCGTACTGGCGCTGGCTCAAACGGTTGCGGATGCCCATCCACAGCTGGCGTTGCAGCCCGGCAAATGCGTCGTGGAGTTAAAACCGAAAGGGATTAATAAAGGCGCGGCCATCGCCGCGTTTATGGCGTCGCCGCCTTTCAAAGGGCGAACGCCCGTTTTCATTGGGGATGACCTGACCGACGAGGCCGGGTTTCGCGTGGTGAATCAGGCCGGAGGGATCGCCGTCAAGGTGGGGCCTGGTGACACGGTTGCCGAATGGCGACTGGCGGATGTCGCCAGCGTCTGGCAGTGGATATCTGACATCGCTAACCAGCAACAACAACAAATAGCGCAAAGCAAAGGGGGAAACCATTATGGGTCGCTTAGTCGTCGTCTCTAACCGAATCGCACCGCCGGATGATAAAAAAGCCAGCGCGGGTGGCCTGGCGGTAGGGGTGTTAGGTGCCTTAAAAGCCGCTGGCGGGCTGTGGTTTGGCTGGAGTGGAGAAATCAGTGAAGAGGAGAAACCGCTCAACAAGGTGACGCGCGGAAACATTACGTGGGCTTCATTTGCATTGAAAGAGAAAGACTATGACGAGTATTACTCGCAGTTCTCAAATGCCGTCCTGTGGCCTGCGTTCCACTATCGTCTTGACCTGGTCAAATTCCAGCGTGAATCCTTCGAAGGCTACTCGCGCGTAAATGCGCTGCTGGCGGATAAACTGCTGCCATTAATAGAGGAAGACGATATTTTATGGATCCACGATTATCACCTGTTGCCCTTCGCGAGAGAGCTGCGAAAGAGGGGGGTGAATAACCGGATTGGCTTCTTCCTGCACATTCCTTTCCCAACGCCGGAAATTTTTACCGCGCTGCCGCCGCATGAAGAGCTGCTGGAGGCGCTGTGTGATTACGATTTGCTGGGCTTCCAGACCGAAAATGACCGCCTCGCGTTCCTTGACTCCGTGTCTGGCAAAGCGCGTCTGGTGACCAAAGGCGGGAAAACCCATACGGCGTGGGGGAAAACCTTCCACACCGAGGTCTATCCAATAGGGATTGAACCTGACGAAATCGCGGAGCAGGCTTCCGGCCCGCTGCCGCCGAAGCTGGCGCAGCTTAAGAATGAACTCAAGCACGTGAAAAATATCTTCTCGGTTGAGCGTCTTGATTATTCCAAAGGGCTGCCGGAACGCTTCCTGGCGTATGAAACGCTGCTGGATAAATACCCGCAGCATCACGGGAAAATTCGCTATACCCAGATTGCGCCGACGTCGCGCGGTGAGGTTCAGGCCTATCAGGATATTCGTCATCAGCTGGAGACAGAAGCAGGGCGCATTAATGGCCGCTACGGCCAGCTGGGCTGGACGCCGCTGTTTTACCTGAATCAACACTTTGACCGTAAGATCCTGATGAAGGTCTTCCGCTATGCTGACGTTGGGCTGGTCACGCCGCTGCGCGACGGGATGAATCTGGTAGCGAAAGAGTATGTGGCGGCCCAGGATCCTGCCGACCCGGGTGTTCTGGTGCTTTCCCAGTTTGCCGGAGCCGCAAATGAGCTCACGTCGGCGCTCATCGTTAACCCTTATGACAGGGATGACGTGGCGAACGCGCTGAATCGCGCCCTGACAATGCCGCTCACGGAACGTATTTCCCGCCATGCTGACATGATGGAGACGATCCGGAAGAACGATATTAACCACTGGCAGGCGCGTTTTATTCAGGATCTCCGGAATATCGCTCCGCAAAGTCATGAAGGCGATCTGCAAAAAAAGATCGCGACCTTCCCTAAACTCGCCTGATTTACTGCTGGGGGGCTAATGCCCCCCAAGCGGCACTAACAGCACATCGACCTGGCTCGACGCGACAATAGATTTCGCCGCGCAGGCTGCCCGCGATAAAAAGCTGTGGTTATGGTTCCCGCAAATCACTAAATCTATATTTTGTCTGCGACACATATCGAGAATATGGGCGTTAAGTTCCCCGGTCGCAATAACAGTTTCATAAACAGGATATTGTGCCTTTTCCACTAATTCGCGCAGAAATTGCTGCGTTTCTTCCTGCAGAACCTCGCGAATATCCTCCAGCATGGGGGCGGCCAGCTGATTATACATCTCCGGCTCTGCGGCGAGGGTGATGAGGCTGATGCGGGCATTGTGGGGTCTGGCAATGGAAACCGCCCGGGCGACGAGCTGATGGCTTTCGGGGGAAACTGCAACGGAAACAAGAAGATGGGAGTAACTCATGGCGCACTCCTTAGATGTCTGAAAGACAGCGTTTAACCACCTTTACCGCGAAATCTCCGGTTCTGCAAGAGCAGATTACGACATTAGTGTGAAGCTTATCATAATTATTCATTAATTATTCTTATAAGAAGAATAACTGAAAAATGCGCCTAAATGAAAAAAATTAACAACTTAACGTAAATCACACAAATCCACGCCTGGACTGTTAAATCGTTTTGATGCGTTACAAACTCATTTCGAATGATCACGTCCTGAAACATCTTTTTTGTGCTACCTGCATAACTATATGTTTTTTCACGGTAAGAAAAATGTTTCCAGGAGAGGGGCCTGATGTAAATGTTTCCGAGCGGCGCTTACGGCATGAAAAGCACGTTGCATGCCAGTTTGGATCACCCTTCTGCATGAGTATTCGTCAATTAAGAATACAAAACAGTACCGATTGGCTAAATTTTGACCAAATTACAAGTCATACTGATGGATTTATGGGTCATATTCACTTAAATTGTGTGACGTGGATCACATTTTTTTTAAATTTGAGGGTGGCTGGATTGTATGTGTCAAAACTGACGAGTAGAGTTTGCGTCGAATTAGGAAAAATCTTAGTTATTTGTAAGAAATGATAAATCATGTAAGAGACGCATTCGCGGTTTCTCTCTTACGGTTTCAGTGAATACAAACCTAAATTCAACTATGCATTTAGCCTTTTCTTTTTTATACCGGGTGATTTCCCGGCGACATCACGGGGTGCGGTCTTTCCGCATAAAAATAATAGTTGGTTATTCGGGATGGGAACAATGCATACATCCGAGTTGCTAAAACATATCTATGACATCAATTTGTCGTATTTACTGCTCGCGCAGCGTTTGATTAGTCAGGACAAGGCGTCCGCGATGTTTCGTCTGGGTATTAACGAAGAAATGGCAACCATGCTGGGCGGCTTAACCCTCCCGCAGATGGTTAAACTGGCTGAAACGAATCAACTGGTTTGCCAGTTCCGTTTCGATGATTCACAGACAATAACGCGTCTGACGCAGGAATCCCGTGTGGACGATCTTCAACAGATCCATACCGGTATTCTTCTTTCCACTCGCTTGCTTAACGAAATCAGCCAGCCTGATGACGTAGCCCGTAAGAAAAGGGCCTAGCAATGAGCGAGAAAAGCATTGTTCAGGAAGCGCGTGACATACAGTTGGCCATGGAGCTGATTACACTGGGTGCTCGTTTACAAATGCTGGAAAGCGAGACTCAGCTGAGCCGTGGTCGTCTCATCAAACTGTACAAAGAGTTACGTGGTAGTCCCCCGCCGAAAGGCATGCTGCCGTTTTCTACCGACTGGTTTATGACGTGGGAGCAGAATATTCATGCTTCCATGTTCTGTAATGCCTGGCAGTATCTTCTCAAAACCGGTTTGTGTAGCGGCGTTGACGCCGTGATCAAAGCGTACAAACTTTACCTTGAACAATGCCCACAGCAGGAAGAAGGCCCTCTGCTGGCGCTGACCCGCGCATGGACGCTGGTGCGTTTTGTTGAGAGCGGAATGCTTGAACTGTCGCGCTGCAACTGCTGCGACGGCAATTTTATTACCCATGCTCATCAACCTGCAGGCAGCTTCGCCTGTAGTTTATGTCAGCCTCCATCCCGCGCAGTAAAAAGACGTAAACTTTCCCGGGATGCTGCCGATATTATTCCACAACTGCTGGATGAACAGATCGAACAAGCTGTTTAACCCGAACGTGTGGGAAAGATTCCAGCAGCGGTAAGCAATTACCGCTGCTTTTTTTTACCCCGCAAACGGTAAACGCTGCGAGCTGGACGTCCTTGCCATAGTCACTAGCGGAAGGATGATGTCGTGCTTATCTTATTAGGTTACCTGGTAGTTCTCGGTACAGTTTTCGGCGGTTACATGATGACCGGCGGGCACCTTGGAGCACTCTATCAACCGGCTGAACTTATTATCATCGGCGGTGCAGGGGTAGGGGCTTTTATCGTTGGTAACAACGGTAAATCGATCAAGGGCACGCTGAAAGCGATTCCGTTGCTGTTCCGTCGCTCGAAATACACCAAAAGCATGTATATGGATCTGCTGGCACTGCTCTATCGCCTGATGGCGAAGTCGCGTCAGCAGGGCATGTTCTCGCTTGAACGGGATATTGAAAACCCGAAAGAGAGCGAAATTTTTGCCAGCTATCCGCGAATTCTTGCTGATGCCATGATGCTGGATTTCATCGTCGACTATCTGCGACTCATCATCAGCGGCAACATGAACACCTTCGAAATCGAAGCGCTGATGGACGAAGAGATCGAAACCCACGAAAGCGAATCTGAAGTGCCGGCCAACAGCCTGGCGCTGGTCGGCGACTCGCTTCCGGCATTCGGTATCGTTGCCGCGGTAATGGGCGTGGTTCACGCCCTGGCCTCGGCAGACCGTCCGGCAGCCGAGCTGGGCGCGCTGATTGCCCACGCGATGGTGGGGACTTTCCTCGGTATTTTGCTGGCGTACGGCTTCATCTCTCCGCTGGCGAGCGTTCTGCGCCAGAAGAGCGCGGAAACCACCAAAATGATGCAGTGCGTGAAGATCACGCTGCTCTCTAACCTCAACGGTTACGCGCCACCGATCGCGGTTGAGTTTGGCCGTAAAACGCTTTACTCCAGCGAGCGTCCGTCGTTTATCGAGCTTGAAGAACACGTGCGTGCGGTGAAAAATCCAAACCAACAGACGACAACTGAGGACGCATGAAAAACCAGTCCCATCCGATCGTCATCGTAAAAAAACGCAAGCACAAGGGCGGCGGGCATGGCGCACACGGCTCGTGGAAAATTGCGTACGCCGACTTTATGACCGCAATGATGGCGTTCTTTCTGGTGATGTGGCTGATCTCCATCTCCAGCCCAAAAGAACTGATCCAGATTGCCGAATATTTCCGAACGCCGCTGGCAACGGCGGTGGCCGGTGGGCCGCGTATCTCTAACAGCGAAAGCCCGATCCCGGGCGGCGGCGATGATTACACCCAGCAGAAGGGTGAGGTGAAAAAAGAGCCGAACATCGACGAGCTGAAAAGAAAGATGGAGCAGGCGCGTCTGAAGAAACTGCGGGGCGATCTCGATCAGCTGATTGAAGCGGATCCAAAGCTGCGCGCGCTGCGCCCGCATCTGAAGATCGACCTGGTGCAGGAAGGGCTGCGTATTCAGATTATCGACAGCCAGAACCGCCCAATGTTTAAAACCGGAAGTGCGGAAGTCGAACCGTACATGCGCGATATTCTGCGTGCCATTGCACCGGTGCTGAACGGCATTCCTAACCGAATCAGCCTGTCAGGACACACGGATGATTTCCCGTACGCCAGTGGGGAGAAGGGATACAGCAACTGGGAGCTTTCTGCCGATCGTGCCAACGCCTCGCGTCGCGAGCTGGTGGTAGGTGGGCTTGATGATGGCAAGGTACTGCGCGTAGTCGGCATGGCCGCAACCATGCGCGTTTCCGACCGCGGGCCGGATGATGCCATCAACCGTCGTATCAGTCTTTTAGTGCTGAACCAGCAGGCGGAGCAGGCCATCCTGCATGAAAACGCCGAAAGTCAGAATGAGTCACTGGACGATTTAAAACAGCCTGGGGCCGTTCCTTCGGCTGCCGTTCCAACATCGCCACCAGCCAATCCGAGGTGATAGCGTGAGCATGGATATTAGCGATTTTTACCAGACATTCTTTGATGAAGCCGACGAATTGTTGGCCGATATGGAGCAACACTTGCTCGATTTGGTGCCCGAAGCACCGGACTCCGAGCAGCTCAATGCCATCTTCCGTGCGGCGCACTCTATTAAAGGCGGAGCCGGAACGTTTGGATTTACCATCCTGCAGGAAACGACCCATTTAATGGAAAACCTGCTTGATGAAGCACGACGCGGTGAGATGCAGCTCAATACCGACATTATCAACCTGTTTTTGGAAACCAAAGATATTATGCAGGAACAGCTCGACGCCTATAAAAGTTCGGCAGAGCCTGATGCCGCCAGCTTTGAATACATCTGCAATGCGCTGCGCCAGCTCGCCCTGGAAGCAAAAGGTGAGGTCGCTGCAGCCGTTGTCCCTGCGGCGAAACTGAGCGTTGTCGATGCGGTTGCTGCCGACGAGGCCGCGCCAGCCGCTGCACAAGCGGGCAAACTGCGCGTTGTGCTGTCACGTCTCAAAGAGAATGAAGTTAACCTGCTGGAAGAAGAGCTGGGTAACCTGGCGAAGTTAAGCAACGTGGTAAAAGGCAAAGACAGCCTTGCCGCGACGCTTGATGACGGTATTGGCCAGGACGATATCGTGGCGGTACTGTGCTTTGTGATTGAAGCTGACCAGATCGCCTTCGAAACCGAAACGCCCGCGGTTGACGCCCCTGCCGCTGCGGAAGAGGTGGCCGTTGTCGCTCAGGCCGCCGCACCGGCTGTGGCTCCTGCGGCTCCGGCGCTGAAGGCAGTGCCAAAAGAGGCCGCGGCACCTGGCCGCGGTGAGAAACCTGCCGCGCGCTCCAGCGAGTCAACCAGCATCCGCGTTGCGGTTGAGAAGGTCGACCAGCTGATTAACCTGGTGGGCGAACTGGTGATCACCCAGTCGATGCTGGCCCAGCGTTCTAACGAACTGGACCCAGTCACGCACGGCGATCTGATCACCAGCATGGGTCAGCTGCAGCGTAACGCCCGCGACCTGCAGGAATCGGTCATGTCCATCCGTATGATGCCGATGGAATATGTCTTCAGCCGCTTCCCGCGTCTGGTTCGCGACCTTGCCAGCAAGCTGAATAAACAGATTGAACTGACCCTGATGGGCAGCTCAACCGAACTGGATAAGAGCCTGATCGAGCGCATTATCGACCCGTTAACGCACCTGGTGCGTAACAGCCTCGACCACGGTATTGAACTGCCTGAAAACCGCATTGCCGCCGGAAAATCGCCGGTCGGCAACCTGATCCTCTCTGCGGAACACCAGGGCGGGAATATCTGCATCGAAGTGACCGATGACGGCGCGGGTCTTAACCGCGAGCGCATCCTGGCAAAAGCGATTTCGCAGGGGATGGCGGTCAATGAAAACATGACCGACGAAGAGGTGGGCATGCTCATCTTCGCGCCGGGCTTCTCTACCGCGGAGCAGGTGACCGACGTGTCCGGACGCGGCGTAGGCATGGACGTGGTGAAACGTAACATCCAGGAGATGGGCGGCCACGTTGAGATCCAGTCTAAACAGGGTTCTGGCACCACCATTCGCATCCTGCTGCCGCTGACGCTGGCGATCCTCGACGGCATGTCTGTCAAAGTGGCGGACGAAGTCTTTATCCTGCCGCTGAACGCCGTGATGGAATCCCTGCAGCCGCGTGAAGAAGATCTGCATCCGCTGGCGGGCGGCGAGCGCGTGCTCGAAGTGCGCGGTGAGTACCTGCCGCTGGTGGAGCTGTGGAAAGTGTTCGAAGTGGACGGGGCGAAGACAGAGGCCACGCAGGGCATCGTTGTGATCCTGCAAAGCGCGGGCCGCCGCTACGCGCTGCTGGTCGATCAGCTGATTGGTCAGCACCAGGTGGTAGTGAAGAACCTCGAAAGCAACTACCGCAAAGTGCCGGGTATTTCTGCCGCCACCATTCTGGGTGATGGTAGCGTGGCGCTGATCGTCGATGTGTCGGCGCTTCAGGGATTAAATCGTGAACAACGTGTGGCGTACACAGCCGCCTGATTAAGTAGAAGGTAATAACATGACCGGTATGAGTAATGTAACGAAACTGGCGGGCGAGCCATCAGGGCAGGAATTCCTGGTATTCACTTTAGGCGATGAGGAGTACGGCATCGATATCCTGAAAGTGCAGGAAATCCGTGGTTACGACCAGGTTACCCGCATCGCTAACACGCCTGCTTTTATTAAAGGTGTCACCAACCTGCGTGGCGTCATTGTGCCAATCGTGGACCTGCGCGTGAAGTTCAGCCAGGGCGACGTTGACTACGACGACAACACCGTGGTGATCGTTCTGAATCTGGGGCAGCGCGTGGTAGGTATCGTGGTGGACGGCGTATCTGATGTGCTTTCCCTGACCTCTGACCAAATTCGTCCTGCGCCGGAGTTTGCGGTCACGCTGTCGACCGAATACCTGACCGGCCTGGGCGCGCTCGGCGAGCGTATGCTGATTCTGGTGAACATCGAGAAGCTGCTGAACAGCGATGAGATGGCGCTGCTGGATATCGCCGCGAGTCACGTAGCGTAGGTAAATGCAAAACGGCAACCCAGGTTGCCGTTTTTTGTGTTTGCTCCCTCTCCCTGTGGGAGAGGGCAGGGGTGAGGGCATCAGGCCTCACCCTTTTTTTCACCTTACGCTTCCTGCTTTACCAGCTCAGCTTCCGCTTCCCGCGCGCCTTCATTCTGCGACAGCATCGCGGTCGCGATCCCATTCCCCAGCACGTTAATTGCGGAACGGCCCATGTCCAGGAAGTGGTCGATCCCCATCAGCAGCAGAATCCCCGCCACCGGAATATTAAAGCTCGGAATGGTTGCTGCCAGCACCACCAGTGAAGAACGCGGTACGCCGGCTATCCCTTTCGACGCCAGCATCAGGGTCAGCATCAGCACCGTCACTTCAGAGAAGCTCAGGTGAATGTTGTACGCCTGAGCGATAAACATCGAGGCGAAAGAGCAGTACACCATCGAACCCACCAGGTTGAAGGAGTAGCCAATCGGCAGAACGAAAGAGGCGATGTTGCGCGAGCAGCCGAAGCGCTCCAGCTGTTCCAGCGTTTTCGGGTAGGCGGCTTCAGAGCTGCTGGTGGTAAAGGCCACCAGGACCGGATCTTTCAGCATGCTGACCAGGCGAAACACCTCTTTTTTCAGCACCATGTAGCCCACGGCCAGCAGCACCATGCAGGTAAGAAGAATGGCAACATAGTAGCCGCCAATAAAGGAGGCGTAGTTCAGCAGAATGCCCAGACCCTGCGTGGCAATGACGGATGAAATCGCCGCGAAAATGGCCAGCGGAGCAACGTACATCACGTAACCCGTTACCTTCAGCATGATATGGGAAACCACATCCAGCGCGGCCACCAGCGGCGCGTTGAATTTCTGCCCCAGCGACGCGCCGCCGATGCCGAAGAACATTGAGAACACCACAATCTGCAGGATCTCATTGTTCGACATCGCCCCCGCGATACTGGTTGGAATGGTGTGCGACAGGAACGCTTTCAGCGTCATGCCGCCCACGGCCAGGCCGGTATCCACCGCTTCTGTCGGAACCGTCAGGTTCAGACCGCTTCCCGGATGCTCCAGCGTGACGATAAACAGGCCAACCAGAATAGAGAGCACGGATGAACTGATAAACCACACCATCGCTTTGCCGCCAACGCGGCCAATGGTGGAGGTTTCGCCCAGCTTCATAATGCCGACGGTGAGCGTGCTGAAGACCAAGGGTGCAATGACCATTTTGATCAGACGGAGGAAAATATCGGTCAGAAGGGTAATATTATCCGACCAGGCTTTGATGGCATCCGCAGATGCATACTCATGAATTGCTGCCCCTGAAAGAATACCCGCCAGCATGAATATCACGATGAAGAGTGTGAGTTTGTTTGCACTTGCCACGAAAAAAGACCCTCTATGCGCTTCAGATGTAGCCCGCGTCGATACATATAAATTTTTTATTACGATGCGGGAAATTATTCGGCACATAAATTGACGCAAAGTGTAGGGGGATACAACTCCTTTTTAATTTTTATTAATTTTGTTGTTAATGCGCTGACGATATATTGTGATCGTCGTCACACTTTAATGGATATATTCTCCCCGGATAGAATGAAATTGCTGCCTGAATTAATTTAACTTTCTGTTATTTATAAGAAAATTGAGTCAATAAGACATATGCCTTATGCGTTAACGGGCTGGTGGTCGAAGCGATATCCATAAACTAAATTCTCAATAACCCCCTCAGAGGAACGTTAAGCGGGGCTAACATCTTGAACGACAAAAATAAAATGTGGCAAGGGAACGGAGACGTCTTCTGGAGGGTGGTAAATGAAAAGAAAACTTCTTTTGATCTGCGCAGGCACCTTACTGGCTGCGATAACGGCCCATCAGGCGCTGGCCGTCACCAGCAGCGGCACCATCGGTGCAACGCTGACGCTGACAAATGGGTGTCTGATAAACGGCTCGCCCGCGCAGAGTGGTATTAACTTCGGTACGCTCGATTTCGGTACCCATCCGGCAACCTTTTCCACGCTTACGACGCAGCTGAGCGGCGCCAGCGGCGGAAACACCTTCACCATTCAATGTACGACCGCCAGCTATACGGTCGCGATCACCGGTAATACCCACTCCACCGCGCCCGGCTCCGTTGTCGGTTCGCCGGGCACGCCTGAACGCTATCTGGTGAATACGGCCAATGCGGCACAGGGCGTGGCTTACAGCCTGTACAGCGACAGCGGGTTTAACACCGTGATTGCCAATAACGCCGCGCTGCCGATCGCGTCTACGGCCGGAGGGGTGGACAGTTACACCCTCTACGGACGGATTACCGGCGGCGGTAACAGCGTGACGGTCGTTCCGGGAACCTACACCGACACGATTAACGTCAGCGTCACCTACTAGTCCCGAACCGCCATGAAGGCATCTCTCACAGGTCTGCGCAAACGCGCAGAGGGACGCGTGCAGCCTTTTTTCGCGCTGATCGTCGGATTGCTCACGATGCCCACGGCAGATGCGGTGACATCCCAGTCGTTTAAGGTCAGCGCGACGATTGTACCGGGATGCGCGGTGGCCACCGGTAGCGGAGGGCTTCTCGGTACGCTGGATTTTGGCAGCCATAACGGCGTCGAGAGCGCGCCGGTGAGCACTAGCTTTGTGCCAAACGGGGCGTTGTCTATTGCCTGTACGCCAGGCGTGGCGCTGAGCATGAGCATTAATGGCGGTCAAAATTATTCATCCGTTCGCCGCATGAAGCGCGCGAACGGCGCCGACGTGGTGCCATACCGGCTCTACAGCAGCAGCTCGCTGGCCGCAAACAGCGAAATTGGCGTCAACCAGGCGATAGCGGTGACCTATACCAACAGCAATAACATCGCGCTGCCGCTTTTTGGCGTGGCGCTATTGACCGGGTTTAGCCCGGCGGGAACCTATTCCGATCAGCTCACCGTGACCTTGTCATGGTAATAAAGGGAGAGTGTTGATGAAGCCATTTTTCAGACCGGTTTGTCTGGCGGGCGCGTTGGGAATGGCGGTTGCTGGCCAGGCGCAGGCGGCGGCCACCATCCTGCTCTGGCCCATCGATCCCTGGCTTGCTGCAGACGCCAACGCCACGGAACTGTGGATCCAGAACCAGGGAAATAGTGCCACGACGATGCAGGTCCGCATCGTGCGCTGGAAGCAGGAGGACGGACACGAGCGCTATACCGCGCAGCAGGACGTGGTCGTCAGCCCGCCCATCGTCACGATTGGCACAGGCAGCAAGCAGCTTATTCGCCTTATCAAACAGGCTTCGGTTCCCGCTGGGGTCGAACAGGCCTATCGTATTATCGTCGATGAAATTCCCCAGCCAGATGCCAAAGCCGAACCCGCCATCGGCCTGAAATTGCAGATGCGTTACTCCATCCCTCTGTTCGTATATGGACAGGGGATCCCGACCATCAAAGAGGGCGCGCATCACGCGCTGGCGGAGACCCAAAACCTGAGCTGGCGGGTGACGCAGGCGGAGGGGAAGCCTGCGCTGGAGGTCAAAAATCGGGGTGATGTTCACGTCAGGCTGAGCCAGGTGGCGCTGGAGCAGGGAGGTCAGAAACGCACGGTGGCGGAAGGATTGCTGGGTTACGTCCTGCCGGGCAGCACCCGCAGCTGGCCTATACCCGCTAGCGTTCGTCAGCCAGAGCGGATGAGCGCGCAGATTAATGCCAGGGACGAACAATGGCAGTCGACGCCCGTCAACTGAAGCCGGCGATGATGATACTGCTATGCGTCAGTTCAGCGACCCTGGCCGGGCCCGGCGACGACAGTTTACCGCCGCCTCCCCAGGCACAGGCGATAAATGATGAAGCGGTTTTCCAGCTGGCCATCGTGGTCAATCACTACGATACCGGCCTGGTCGTGCCCGTGACGCAGCGTAAAGGCGCTTTCTTTATCTCCAGCGCCGATTTGCTGCGCGCGGGGCTGCCCCCGGCGCACGTTCCCACCGGCGAGGTAAATCTCTCCTCGCTTGCTCAGGTTCGGGTGGAGTACGACAGCGCCGCGCAGCGCCTGCTGCTTAACGTTCCCCGCGACTGGGTGACGGCCCGCGTGACGCCTTTCAGCGCGCAAGCGGCGCAGGCCAAACCGCACTACGGGCGCGGGGCGCTGCTGAATTACGATCTCTACACCAACCACACGGAACATATCGGCGGTCAGGCGTCGATCTGGCATGAGTTCCGCTACTTCAACGAGAACGGCTCGTTTTCCTCGACCGGTTACGCGCGGGAAAATTTCACCGGTAACGATGGACAGCAGGAAGGGTATGTCCGCTATGACACGACCCTGCTGTTCACCAACGAAGATGACGCGATGAGCTGGAGCGCCGGGGACGTGATCAGCGATGCCCTGAGCTGGAGCTCCAGCGTGCGGATGGGGGGGATAAGCGTCGGGCGGGATTTCTCCCTGCGTCCTGACCTGGTGACATGGCCGCTGCCCGAGTTCGCGGGGGAAGCCGCGGTACCCACTTCGGTCGATCTTTTTATCAACGGCTATCGCTCCGGCTCAACCCAGCTTCAGCCGGGCCCCTTCACCCTGACTAATCTGCCCTATATCAACGGCGCCGGGGATGCGGTGCTGGTCACAACGGATGCGCTGGGGCGCCAGGTAAGCACCACGCTACCGTTTTACGTCACCAGCGACCTGCTCAAACAAGGGCTGAGCGACGGCGCCGTGACGCTCGGCAGCCTGCGGCGTAATTACGGCATCAAGAATTTTGACTACGGTCCGGCAGCCGGCAGCGGCTCGTATCGCTACGGGATGACGGACTGGCTAACCCTCGAGGGCCACGCGGAAGGGGCGCAGGAGCTGGCGCTGGGCGGCGCGGGGACGGTGATAAAACTCGGCCAGTTTGGCGTGGTGAATACCTCTTACTCGCAAAGCCGCATGCGCGGTGATGCGGGCGGGCAAATCAACTGGGGTTACCAGTACAGTACCAGCGAGTTTAGCGTCGCCACCCAGCACACGCGTCGCGACCGCGGCTTTGGCAATCTCGCTCTTTACGATCAGCCGACGGTGTATGACGAAAACGATAAGCCCATCGCCAGCTTTAGCCGTAATACGGACCAGTATTCGCTGACCTTCAATCTGGGACGGTACGGCAATATCGGTGCGGCCTGGATCGGCGTGGAGAGTTTTGACAGCCAAAAAACCGAGCTGCTCAATCTCTCCTGGAGCCGAAACCTGTGGGGAGCGAGCAGTATTTACCTGGCCGGCAGCCGGGATCGGCAGCGGGGAGACTGGACGGTCGCGCTGTCGCTGCAGGTGCCGCTGGGGGCGCGCGACAGCGCTGCCGTCACCGTTGAAAACACCCCGGATGCAGGCAGTACCCAGCGCATTAACTACAACCACTCCATGCCTTCTGACGGTGGGTTCAGCTGGAACATGGCCTGGGCCAACCAGTCAAGATCCAGTGATTATCAACAGGGTACGCTGGGCTGGCGCAATAACAACATCGAGCTGCAGGGCGGCGGCTATGGCGAAAGGGATACCATGACCTGGTGGGGCGAGGCGATGGGCGCCGTTGTGCTGATGGACGGCGAGCTGTTCGCGGCGAATAAGATCAACGATGCGTTTGTGGTCATCAGTACCGACGGGCACCCGGACGTGCCCGTCAGCTATGAGAACCAGCCCGTCGGTAAAACCAATAACAACGGCTACCTGCTAGTCAGCGGGGTGTCGGCGTATTACCCGGCAAGCTACCGGATTGATACTTTGAATCTGCCGGCGGATACCCGTCTGAAAGAGACCGAGCGGCGGATCGCGATTCGGCGCCACAGCGGCTATCTGGTCGATTTCCCGATGGAGCAGGAACGGGTGGCCAGCGTTATTCTGCATGACGCGCGCGGGAAGGCGTTGCCGGTGGGAAGCCTGGTTCGACGCGCCTCGCGCAGCAATGCGGTGGTGGGGTATGACGGCATCGCCTGGCTGGAAAATCTCAGCGATGTGAACCCGCTGGAGGTGATTGCACCTGACGGGAGGCGCTGTAAGACTACCCTGACCGTGGGGGCCAATCCGGAGCACAAGCTGAAAACCTACGGGCCGCTGGTTTGCCGGGAGGAGCCATGACGCGCCTGCTGCTATTCATCCTGCTGCTGTTCTCCGGCGGCGGCTGGGCGGCGTGTACCGTCAGTACGGTTAATGCGTCGTTTGGCAGCGTCACCTCGTTCGCGCTTAGCGGAACCGGAGAAGTTCAAACCACCGGCACGCTGGTGGTGGCCTGCGATGCCGTACTGAATCTGCTGACCAGCGACTCGGTAACGCTGACCTACACCGCGGCATCTGTCTCGGGCAGCAGCCGGGCCACGATGAAACGCACGGATAATGCGGCCATCACCGACGTGATCCCCACCCGGCTGTGCGGATTATCGGGATGCGCGAGCAGCAGCGAGGTACAGATAAGTAAATCGTATACCTGGAGCGGGAGTACCCTCCTGGGGTTGCTGGGGTCAAAGCAGTACAACATTCCGCTCTATTTCCGCACCGTCGCCGGGCAAAACGTCACTGCCGGGCCATATCAGGTGCAGTTAACCTTCAGCATTAACTACAGCGTCTGCTCCGTGGGCGCGCTTGGCGTTTGCACAATCAATCAGACGGGAACCGCGACAACCACCATCCTGCTGGATATGACCGTTACCAACGACTGCAGCGCCATGACCACGCCAGATGTGAACTTCAACAGCGCGCCGCTGGTGCAAAGTTTCCCCACCGTCTCGCAGGCGATTGCCGTCACCTGTACCAAAGGAAGTTCGTATACCATCGGCATTAATAACGGTGCCAACGCGCTGAACAACGTGCGGCGGATGGTGAGCGGCAGCAACGCCATGAGCTACGACATCTATAAGGAAGCCACCGGTAACCGCTGGGGCGGCAGCGGCAGCGAGCGCTGGTCCAGCGCGGTATCGTCCCAGGTCAGTACCGACGGTTTACTGCGCACCTACAACTACACCGCGAAAGTCCTGACCAATCAGGCCACGCCGCCCGCCGGAACCTACACCGACACGCTGATTGTCGACGTGGCGTTTTAACCCCGCGCTTTTCCCTTTCGCAAATGTAAAGTTCCTGTGGGCTGTGCCGATAACACCGTTAATAAATCTATGAGAAGGTGTTGTATGTTGAACCGTATCCGCGTTGTCACAATGCTCATGATGGTGCTGGTCATTTTCGCACTTCTTCAGCTCATCTCCGGCGGGCTTTTTTTCTCGTCATTAAAACAGAACCAGGACAGCTTCGCGGCCTCGAACGATCTCCGCCTGCAGCAGAGTGAACTCACGTCGACGTGGGATCTGATGCTGCAAACGCGTATCAACCTGAGCCGCTCGTCCGCGCGCATGATGATGGACCCCAACAATCAGCAGAGCAGCGCGAAAACCGATCTGTTGAAAAATGCCCGTGCCACCCTCGCTGACGCCGCGAAACACTACGACGCCTTCAAAAAGATCGCCCCGCAGCCTGCTATGGAGCAGGTGAGCCAGAATATCGATGAAAAATACAATGCCTACCATACCGGCCTGACAGAGCTGATTCAGTTCCTGGAGAGCGGCAATATGGACGCCTATTTCGCGCAGCCAACGCAGGGGATGCAAAACGCACTCGGCGCGGCGCTGGGGGAATACGCGAAGGTCAGTGGCGATCTCTATCACTCGGCCTTTACGGCAAGCCAGAATGACTACCGCTTTGCAAAATGGCAGATGGCCGTGATGGCGCTGGCGCTGGTCATTGTGCTGGTCGCGGTCTGGTACGGCATTCGCCATATCCTGCTGAACCCTCTCGGGCGCGTCATTGCCCACATTCGTGAAATTGCCGGCGGTGACCTGACCAAAACGCTGACCGTTTCCGGGCGCAATGAGATCACCGAGCTGGCAAACAGCGTTGACCATATGCAGCGTTCGTTAATCGAAACCGTTGCCAACGTTCGTAACGGGTCGGAGGCTATCTACACCGGCACCAGCGAAATTGCGATGGGGAATAACGACCTCTCTTCTCGTACCGAGCAGCAGGCGTCCGCCCTGGAAGAGACGGCCGCCAGCATGGAGCAGCTCACCGCGACCGTGAAGCAGAACGCCGATAACGCCCGCCAGGCGTCTCAGCTGGCGGAAAGCGCCTCCGAGACGGCACAGCGCGGCGGCCGCGTGGTGGATGGCGTGGTGAAAACCATGCACGAAATCGCCGACAGCTCGAAGAAAATCGCCGACATCATCAGCGTTATCGACGGCATTGCCTTCCAGACCAACATTCTGGCGCTGAACGCCGCCGTGGAAGCGGCGCGCGCGGGTGAACAGGGGCGCGGGTTTGCCGTGGTGGCCGGGGAAGTACGCAACCTGGCCAGCCGCAGCGCCAACGCGGCCAAAGAGATCAAGTCTCTGATTGAAGATTCCGTCTCCCGCGTGGATACCGGCTCCGTGCTGGTGGAAAGCGCCGGGGAGACCATGAATGACATCGTGAATGCCGTCACCCGCGTGACGGACATCATGGGTGAAATCGCCTCTGCGTCCGATGAGCAGAGTCGTGGTATCGACCAGGTTGCCCTGGCGGTATCGGAAATGGATCGCGTGACACAGCAAAACGCCGCGCTGGTGCAGGAGTCCGCTGCGGCGGCCGCTGCTCTGGAAGACCAGGCGAGCCGTCTGAAGATGGCCGTCTCGGCGTTTCGTCTCGCTTCACTCGCTGGAAACACGGTCACCCCGCAGGCGACGTATCGCGTGCCAGCCGCTGAATCGGCTGTAAACCGTACGCGCACCGCGACGACCGGACAAGATGAAAACTGGGAAACATTTTGACTGACAATTAAACCGCGGCTGCTTGCCGCTTGATGGGAGCGTGGATGTTAAATCGTATTCGTATCTCGACCACACTGTTTTTGATTCTGATCCTTTGCGGTGTGTTGCAGGTTGGCAGTAACGGGTTGTCTTTTTGGGCGTTTCGCGATGGCTATCAGAATTTGCAGGAAGTTGAGGCGAGTAATCAGCAGCGCTCCGCACTGGCACAAACGCGTGCCGTGCTGTTGCAGGCAAGCACTGCGCTGAACAAGGCGGGAACCTTAACCGCGCTGAGCTATCCGCCGGATGACATCAAAGCGCTGATGGCGACCGCGCGCGACAGCCTGAAGCAGGCTGACGCACAGTTTAAAGCCTTTACGGCGCAGGCCGCCGACAGCGAGAAAGAGAAAGCGCTGAAGGCCGCCATGAAGACGAACTTTGAGCAGTGGTACAGCGATCTGGACCACCAGGCGACGTGGCTTGAGAACAACCAGCTTTCGGACTTTATGACCGCACCGGTTCAGGCGTCTCAGGCGGCGTTTGACGGCAGCTTTAACGCGTGGCAGCAGGATATTAACCAGTCTGTTCAGCGTGCCGGTGACCAGAGCCGTCAAAGCTATCATATGTCGGGCGTCATCTTTGCCGTAGTGGTGATCCTGGCAGGACTGCTGACCGGCGGGGCGCTGCTCTGGTCGCGCAGAATGATTGTGCAGCCGCTGGCGATTATCAGCAGCCACTTCGACAGCATTGCGAAAGGGGATCTGGCGCGTCCGGTGGCGGTGTTCGGCAAGAACGAAATTTCGGCGATCTTTGCGAGCCTGAAGGCGATGCAGGGATCGCTGCGGGAAACGGTGAGCGACGTGCGGCAGGGCAGTTATGCCATGCACACCGGGATCTCTGAGATTGCGGCGGGGAACAACGATCTCTCGTCCCGCACCGAGCAGCAGGCGGCCTCGCTGGCGCAGACTGCGGCCAGCATGGAGCAGTTAACCGCGACGGTAGGCCAGAACGCCGATAACGCGCGTCAGGCGTCTGACCTGTCAAAACAGGCGGCGATGACGGCGAAGAAAGGCGGCGACCAGGCGTCCCATGTCGCCAGCACCATGCAGGAGATTGCCACCAGCTCGCAGAAAATTGGTGACATCATCAGCGTGATTGACGGTATCGCGTTCCAGACCAACATTCTGGCGCTGAATGCCGCCGTGGAAGCGGCGCGCGCCGGTGAGCAAGGGCGCGGGTTTGCGGTGGTGGCGGGGGAGGTGCGTAACCTGGCGAGCCGCAGCGCCAACGCGGCGAAAGAAATTAAGGTCCTGATCGAAGAGTCGGTTTCGCGCGTTCAGCAGGGCTCAACGCTGGTGGATACGGCGGCGAAAACCATGCACGAGATCGTCACCTCCGTGACGCGGGTGAACGACATCATGGGCGAGATTGCCTCTGCGTCGGATGAACAGCGCCGCGGGATTGAGCAGGTTGCCCAGGCCGTCAGCCAGATGGATCAGGTGACGCAACAGAACGCCTCGTTAGTTGAGGAAGCGGCAGCGGCAACCGATCAGCTGGCCAGCCAGGCGGATCGTCTGACCGGACTGGTCGCGGTATTTAATGTGAAAGAGCACGTTGAAGCAGTAACAGAAGTCGGGCGGTCGCAGGCCGTGCCAGTTGTATCCTGAATGTAATTAAGAAGGCGCTATGACATCACCAATGCCCCCTGGGCAAACGTCATTATTGTTGCAGATGACACAGCGCCTCGCGCTGTCCGACGCGCATTTTCGTCGGATATGTCAGTTAATCTACCAGCGTGCGGGGATCGTGCTTGCGGATCATAAGCGGGACATGGTCTACAACCGTCTGGTGCGGCGCTTGCGTACGCTGGGGCTGGATGATTTTGGCCGCTATCTGAGCATGCTCGAGGCGAACCAGAACAGCGCAGAGTGGCAGGCTTTTATTAACTCGTTAACCACCAACCTGACGGCGTTTTTCCGTGAAGCTCACCACTTCCCGGTCCTGGCCGAGCACGCCCGCCGTCGCACCGGGGAGTATCGCGTATGGAGCGCGGCCGCCTCGACGGGTGAAGAGCCGTACTCGCTGGCGATCACCCTTGCTGACACCCTGGGCATGACGCCCGGACGCTGGAAAGTCTACGCCAGCGATATCGATACCGAGGTGCTGGAGAAGGCGCGTAACGGCGTGTATCGCCAGGATGAACTGAAAACGCTGTCGCCGCAGCAGCTGCAGCGTTATTTCATGCGCGGCACGGGCCCGCATGAAGGCCTGGTGCGCGTACGCCAGGAGCTGGCGAACTGCGTCGAATTCGCGCCCGTTAACCTGCTGGATAAGCAGTACAACGTGCCGGGGCCGTTCGATGCCATTTTTTGCCGTAACGTCATGATCTATTTTGATAAAACGACGCAACAGGACATTTTGCGTCGGTTTGTTCCGTTGCTCAAGCCTGACGGTTTACTGTTTGCCGGGCACTCGGAAAACTTCAGCAACCTCGCGCGTGAGTTTAGCCTGCGTGGGCAAACGGTATATGCGCTGAGTAAGGAAAAAGCATGAGTAAAATCAGGGTGTTGTCTGTCGATGATTCAGCGCTGATGCGTCAGATCATGACTGAAATTATCAATAGCCACAGCGACATGGAGATGGTGGCGACTGCGCCCGATCCTCTGGTAGCGCGGGATTTAATTAAAAAATATAACCCCGACGTGCTAACGCTGGATGTCGAGATGCCGCGCATGGATGGCATAGATTTCCTCGAAAAATTGATGCGGCTTCGGCCCATGCCGGTGGTGATGGTCTCCTCCCTGACCGGAAAAGGATCGGAAATCACCCTGCGCGCGCTGGAGCTGGGGGCGGTGGATTTTGTCACCAAACCGCAGCTCGGCATTCGCGAAGGGATGCTGGCCTACAGCGAAATGATTGCGGAGAAGATCCGCACCGCGTCGCGGGCGAAGCTTGCTGCCCATACGCCATTGGCCGCGCCTGCGACCCTGAAGGCCGGTCCCTTACTCAGCTCGGAAAAACTGCTGGTTATTGGGGCGTCAACCGGAGGAACAGAGGCAATTCGTCATGTACTCCAGCCATTGCCGCTTTCAAGTCCGGGTATTCTGATCACTCAGCATATGCCGCCAGGCTTTACCCGTTCGTTCGCCGAACGCCTGAACAAGCTGTGCCAGATCAGCGTGAAGGAGGCGGAAGACGGCGAGCGCGTGCTCCCGGGACATGCCTATATCGCCCCGGGCGACAAGCATATGGAGCTGTCGCGCAGCGGCGCTAACTATCAAATCAAAATTCATGACGGACCGCCGGTCAACCGGCACCGTCCGTCGGTGGATGTGCTGTTTCATTCGGTGGCGAAACATGCGGGGCGCAACGCCGTTGGGGTGATCCTGACGGGGATGGGCAACGATGGTGCCGCCGGAATGCTTGCAATGCACCAGGCTGGCGCCTGGACGATTGCGCAGAATGAAGCAAGTTGTGTGGTGTTCGGCATGCCGCGCGAGGCCATCAATATGGGTGGCGTGAGCGAAGTGGTCGATCTTAGCCAGGTAAGCCAGCAGATGCTGGCGAAAATCAGTGCCGGACAGGCAATACGTATTTGACTCAGGAGTATTATTTTATGGCGGATAAAGAGCTTAAGTTTTTGGTTGTGGATGACTTTTCCACCATGCGTCGCATCGTGCGCAACTTGTTGAAAGAGCTGGGCTTCAACAACGTTGAAGAAGCAGAAGACGGCGTTGATGCGCTGAACAAACTGCAGGCTGGCGGGTTTGGTTTTGTTATCTCCGACTGGAACATGCCTAACATGGACGGTCTGGAACTGCTGAAAACCATTCGTGCCGATGCCGGAATGGCGTCTATGCCGGTTCTGATGGTTACTGCAGAAGCGAAAAAAGAGAACATCATTGCCGCTGCACAGGCGGGCGCAAGCGGCTATGTGGTGAAGCCATTCACCGCGGCAACCCTGGAAGAGAAGCTCGGTAAGATCTTCGAGAAACTCGGCATGTGAGGTGATGGAAATGTTGCAACCTGCTATGAAACCCGTTGAAGAACACTCGCCGAGCGATATTATCGTCCGCATCGGCAGCCTGACGCGCATGCTGCGTGACAGCCTGCGTGAGCTGGGGCTGGATCAGGCGATTGCCGAAGCGGCGGAAGCCATTCCTGATGCCCGCGATCGTCTGGACTATGTTGTGCAGATGACCGCTCAGGCCGCGGAACGTGCGCTGAACAGTGTTGAAGCGTCACAGCCGCACCAGGATGCGATGGAAAAGGGGGCGAAAGCGCTGAGCAAACGCTGGGACGAGTGGTTTGAGAATCCTATCGAGCTGGCGGATGCCCGAGAGCTGGTGACGGATACCCGTCAGTACCTGGGGGATGTGCCGGGGCACACCAGCTTCACCAACGCCCAGCTGCTGGACATCATGATGGCGCAGGATTTCCAGGACCTGACCGGTCAGGTGATTAAGCGCATGATGGATGTTATCCAGGAGATTGAGCGTCAGCTGCTGATGGTTCTGCTGGAGAACATCCCGGAACCGGCGGCCCGTCCAAAACGCGAGAACGAAAGCCTGCTCAATGGTCCACAGCTCGACGCCAGCAAGGCGGGCGTTGTGGCAAGCCAGGATCAGGTAGACGATCTGCTGGACAGCCTCGGCTTCTGATTGTTTCGATTACCCTCAGGCTGCGGCGTCAACCTGAGGGTAGTTCGGTTAGCGAAGATCCATCTTCACCGTCACGTTACCTTCAAAGCGGCCCGGGGCCGGAGAGGCATTGGTCGTGCTGACCGGTACAGCCTGAATTTTGACCACACCGTTTCCCTGCGCGTCCATCGTCACCGGAAACTCATAGGTCCCGTCCAGCGCGACGTTCTGACTGTGTTCATCATATACACGCACCCCGAGGTCGTCTCTGTCCAGAAGTTTTGCAATGTACGGCGTACTGCTGTCCGCGACCCCCTGATCTGCGGTCAGCGTCAGCTTTATCCGGTCCGTGTTTCCCACTGCGTTATCATCACAGTGGTAGGCAATATCAACGTTTTTGATGGCATAACGTTTTGGCGGTTGCCCCTTGATGACGAATTGCTTGCTGACGATGCTGCCGAACTCAACCTCAATGGTGCTGCCTTCGTTGATAACGCAGCTTAGCGGCGCAGAAAGCGTGCCGCTAAACCAGATATCAGAGACCTGATCTGCCTGCCCGGGATCGCAGCTTCCCCCCGAGCCGAAATAAAGACAGGCATAGTTTTGCGCGACGATCGTCGAAGGGATCACCTCTTGACCCAGGATGGGTTTTTTAATGTGAAGAAGGATCGCCACGACGTTCCAGCGGAAATTACGCTTTACTGTAGCGGCGTTGCTCGGCTGGGTGCCACTACTGCAAACGTTGGCATCTCCCTCCGTTTTGGCGAGTGCATTCTCGCTAGTGTTACGCATATTAGCTCTGGACGTCGGGTATTCATTGACAGCTATCGGGGTCAAAGAAGTGCCGTCCGGAGAGTTGATTGCATCCGCATAGGCGGTGATATCGGCATCGATCTTTTCTGTCAAATAGCCGTATCCGCTTGTTCCCGGTTTCAACGGGCTTCCGGCGAAGGTTTTTTCATAAACCATGCTCGAAGAAAATATATTTCCGGGACAGCTGCAGTTGGCCACTATCACCGGGCCATTGCCGACCAGATGATTTGGCACATCATAGTCATGATTGGCGATATTTTCGCTGGACGAAAACTCATGATCGAACGTCGTGGTGTAGGCTTGCGGCGCACCGAAGCAGTCATGAAGTAAAGTCGCGGCCATGCTCGGGCTGGTTGCGGTCAGGCTCAGTGCCGTGGCCAATGAAGCCCAGACGGCCCGTTTCTTGAGTATAGTTGTCATGTGCTTATTCCTGCTGACAAAGCTCGTTAACCGAGCGAATACCGTTAGGGCTTTCGGTTTGGTTGGCTGACTGTTGCGTAATGCTGGCGCGGCACTGTTGGCCCGTGCCGTTGCCCCACTTCACGGTGAGCTGCGCGGTCTCTCCAATGCCTGACAGATAGACGGTGCTGGTTTCATCGACAATGCCGCTCATCACCGGGTCGCTACTGGTCGCGATGGCGCCGAACGGAACGGGGAGACCGTTTGGACGCTTCAGGGTGACCAGCATCCGGTAGCCTGTGTGGGCATCAAATCTGGCCAGCACCGCCGCGTTGCGCGAGGGAATGACGGTGATGGCGGTATCGCTGCTGTCCACATTTTCCGGCAGGCTCGAGGTATCAATACGAATATTGTTCTCCTGGTACGGAGTGAGTGATGGAATGACTGCGTTACCCTGCCAGTCGGTCTGAATACCCCGCTGGTTCAGGAAACGGACGCCGGAAGCGTCGTTGGCATTGACGATAGCAAACTGGCTTCCTAAAGGTTGAGCCAGCGTGATGCCCTGAGGATGGGCAACAATAGCGCCGCTAATGCCGTAGTTAAGCTGCTGAGAGTGATCGGTGGAAGCGTAATATCCGGCGGTCAGATTAGCGTATTGCGAACGGTAGCTGCCATAGACGCTGCTGATATCTTCCCCGTCGTGGTTGGAGTGGCTCTGCTGCAACGAGTAGCTCAGACGCTCATCCTCCAGAAGCGTGCCGTTGAGGCCCACGTTTTGCCGCGTATAGCCATTTTTAGTGTTGCTGATGTTATAGCTACTCCAGGCGCGTGGCAGCCATCTGGCGAGAGGAATGCTAAATCCCAAAGAGACCATCCTGTCAGACTCGTCGCCGTTGGTTTTGCTGTACGTATAGGCAATGTGATAGCTCGTGCCGGCAACAACGGTATTGAATCCCAGAGACAGGCTGCGCTCTTTTTTAGAGGTGCCCCAGTAATCCTGCTGATAACCGTTAAGATACAGACTCACCCCAGCAACGGTTTGGCTAACGCTGGCCTGAATGCGGTTGCGTTTATTGTAACGAAACTGCAGATCGTCTTCGTGGCCGTCATGCTTTTGATTGGCGTCGGCAAAGCTGTAATACCCGCGGCTGGAGTATCGGTAGCTGCCGAGGCTGAAGTTGGTATCGGTCGAATCCAGCTTACCGGTATAAAGCAAACGCCATGACTGGCCGGTATGCTGGCTGTTATCGTCTAGCCGGGTGTCGGCCATGGTAACGTCAGCGGACAGCGAGCCCAGCGGCCCGAGCGCCAGACCGGCACCGGTATTGGCTGCGTTATAGTCTTTCGAGAGCGTCAGCCCTCCAAACCAGGTGAGAAGGTTATTTAAACCGTAAATCATGCTTCCCTGGAAAAAGTCGGGTTCCTTTTGGTCGCTCCCGCTTTCAGCACGATAACGGCCTGCTGTCATTTCGTACTTCATATGCCCAGGCCGCAGCATAACCGCGATACTGGAGTAGGGCTGCGTAAAGTGATGCTCGGTGCCGTCAGCTTCTTTCACCGTAACGTCCAGATCGCCGCTGTTGGTCGTGGAGTAGAGATCGTCGATTTCGAACGCGCCCGGCGCGACATTTTGCTGATAGATGAGGTAGCCATTCTGGCGCACCGAGACTTCCGCATTTGAACTGGCGATGCCGCGTATGACAGGGGCATAGCCGCGTTGGCTGTAGGGAAGCATCTCTTCATCCGACGCAAGGTTAACGCCCCGGTACTGTAAGCTATCAAATACCTCGCCCCGCGTGTTGCTTTCTCCGGCCGTGAACTGTGCCTTGAGGGCGTCAACGTCATGCTGGAGGAAGGTATTGATGTTTTCCCACAGGTTTTCATTCTCTGAATTGCTCCACGTTGAATAGTTGCGCACTCGCCAGCCACCCATGTTGGCGCCGGTGCGCAAATTCAGATACTGACTGGTGGCGCTGTTGTCGCCGCTCTCCTTATTTTTTGATCCTGAGAAAGCGTAGTCACTGAACAACACGGGAACACCGTCGTCCCAGCGCGAAGGATCGATGTAATCGCGACCGGTACTTCTTAACGCGGCCTGAGGAATACTCAACGCTAATGTCATGTTTGAAAAATCAAGCCGCGCGGAGGCCTGGGGGATATAGTTGCTGATATCTTTAGGCAAAGCCTTATTGGCGGGTAACGCAAGCAAGGCGGGATACTGGTCGATAGCAACCCCCCATGCCCGCAGCATATCCGGTGTGAGCTGCGGTATCAGTGACCCTTCCGGGGAGCTGACGTAAGCGATACTGGTGGTGCTCAGGCGGTGTTCGTTCACCTGCACTCGTGAAGAATAGGTGCCGGGTAGCTGAGCATTCGACTTTGAAAAGAGTGAAAGGTCGATATCCTGCTGGGCCAGCATGTCTCCTTCAAGCGATGAGGGAGAGAAACGATACTCACGGGCCAGCGTCGAGAAGCTCGCGATGAGCAAGACACCGCCAAGGCAGCGAAGAAGCGGATTCGGTCTAAAGAGCCGCTCGTATGACATATCATTACGTCCTGTCATCATCGCGGTCTTTTAATCCTGCGCCAGGGTGGCGGTATATTTTTCGGAAGCATTGCCGTAATCGGTTATGCAGCGCCAGGTGACGCTCGTTCCCTGAGCATTGTCAGGGAGAGGAATGTCAGCGCGGGATTTAGGGGCAACCATGTCGGCTTTCTCCACTTTGTGCGCTCCCAGCGCAAGTGAATCAAAGACGCTGTAAAACGCCCCCTCGTTGATGACAGTGAGCAGCTGACCATGACGCGCGAAGCGCAGGTTTTTGCAGGATTCAGAGGGCGTACCGCTCAGTCCGACAGGGCGCCAGAACAGTTTCAGACGCGTTTTATAGATTAACCGCAGGACGTTTTTGTCTCCTTCATCCGTAGCCGTGGCAGGAACGGTTCGTACGTTCATATAGAACAGAGACTCTTTATCGCCTGCTAAGGTTGTCCCGTTCCAGGTAATACGCAGGCTTTGCTCTTTTTGCGGATCGAGCCGAAAGAGAGGCGGTGTCACGATAAACGGTCCGTGCGTTTTACCATCACCTGTATCCGTCCATGACTGTATTAACCATGGAAGCTCTTTATCATTATTTTGTAAGGGCAGGGCAACTTCCTTTTTCGCGGCATCGTAGATTATGCGTGTGCGACCGATCTGAATACCTGCTGCGTGACAAAAGGTGCTCGCAATAACAGGAATGCATAATAAGACCTGGAGTAAAATGCGCATGGTGAAACCTTTAATAAAGGAGGTTGAAGGGAAATGATAATAGTCCGAGTCCGGACTATTATCAGATCATGACTCCTTAAACGTCATGACGCCTAAATATATATATTATGAATATCAGTAATACGATTATTAACGGTAAAGAATATTTACCGTCATATCAGCATCTGCTGGACCGGCGGTAACCGCATCTGCAAATGATTTATAGCGGGCATTAAAATCAGCTTTAATCGTATCTTCGGATTTTGTCGCCAGTTCGATATAGATCTGCCCTTCAGCGCCGTCCATCGTGATGAGCTTATCATCTTTACCCGCCGGGCTGACGGCAATGCCGATACCGGTGGCCGCGGTTTCGCCCGTGGTGGTAATTTTACTGACGTCCAGCAGCGTTTTGGTCTTGGTCAGGGTCGTTGGGCCGTTAAAGGTCAGCTGAACAGCCGGAAGCCCAGCGCTTGTTAACGGGCAGTTCGCCAGCGTAATGGAGAACTCCGTAAGTGCGGTCTCCTTCCCAACGGTATTAAACAATGATGTAGGATAGGTACCCAGTGGTATAGTACTGTCCGTGCCGTCGTCACCCTGAATGGTGCAGCTTGATTCGATAATTTCACCCGTAAAGTGAATAGTGCCGGCATTCATTTCTGCGGCGAAACCATTCATCGACAGTGTTGCAAGGGCTAAGCCCGCAATAATATTCTTTTTCAAATCCATCTTAAATGTTCCTTTAAGTAAAAATAATTATCTGGCATGCATTTTGCTTTCTGGTGGAAAGTAAATTATGTCGCGTGAAATTATAACATTTAATTTTCTGCTAGTAATGGAGTCTCAGGATTAATGTTATATAGATTTATCCATTTTTGGATTATGTGGGGGAATGATTTATATGATTTCGATTGCTCTGAATTATTGAATTTACATAGTTATATCATTCCTGCAATACCGGGAGGTTAAAATCGACGGTTATGTTAATTTTCTTTCGGGATATTTTAGAGTGAATTTTCTTTAAAACTGCGCTTAATTCATTTTGTAATATGAAACACATCACAAAAGCTGGAGAATGTTCGTTCGAACATTCCTTACCCTTTTTTCCCTAGCCCGAATTGCAGAGTGGGGGCTTAAACAGGATAAAAAGACCCGGTTATAGGGGTTTTTCAGCCCATTGATGAAAGGCGGTGCTGGCATGATACCCGTGACGTAATGGGCTGAGCATGCACTGTGGCAGAAGAGAACGACGACAAAACGGAAGCCCCCACACCCCACCGACTAGAAAAAGCGCGTGAGGAAGGGCAGATCCCCCGATCCCGAGAATTGACCTCCCTGCTGATCCTTATCGTAGGGGTGTGCATTATCTGGTGGGGCGGGGAGTCGCTCGCCCGCAAGCTGGCGGGAATGTTGTCCACCGGGTTACGTTTTGACCACAGCATGGTCAACGATCCGAATCTGATCCTCAGCCAGATTATTCAGCTTATTAAAGGGGCCATGGTCGCGCTGCTGCCTTTGATTACCGGGGTCGTGCTGGTCGCGCTGGTTTCTCCGGTGATGCTCGGCGGTCTGGTTTTTAGTGCCAAATCGCTGCAACCGAAATTTTCCAAACTGAACCCGCTGCCGGGTATTGCGAAAATGTTCTCTGCGCAGACCGGGGCTGAGCTGCTCAAAGCCGTTCTCAAATCGGTGCTGATGGGCAGTTCCGCAGGCTTTTACCTCTGGTACCACTGGCCGGAAATGATGCGTCTTATCAGCGAATCGCCTCTCACCGCGATGAGCAACGCGCTGAATCTGGTCGGGCTCTGCGCGCTGCTGGTGGTGCTCAGCATTATCCCGATGGTGGGTTTTGACGTGATCTTCCAGCTTTATACCCACTTCAAAAAGCTGCGCATGTCGCGTCAGGATATCCGTGACGAATATAAGCAGATGGAAGGTGACCCGCACGTAAAAGGGCGTATCCGCCAGATGCAGCGTGCCGCCGCCCGTCGCCGGATGATGGACGATGTGCCGAAGGCCGACGTCATCGTCACCAACCCGACACACTATTCCGTTGCGCTGCGCTATGACGAAAACAAAATGAGCGCGCCGAAAGTCGTTGCGAAAGGGGCGGGGCTGATCGCACTGCGTATCCGGGAAATTGGCACTGAAAACCGCGTGCCGATTCTGGAAGCCCCTCCGCTGGCGCGTGCCCTGTACCGCCATGCGGATATCGGACAACAGATCCCGGGACAACTTTACGCCGCCGTGGCGGAAGTGCTGGCCTGGGTGTGGCAGTTGAAGCGCTGGCGTCTGGCTGGCGGTCAGCGGCCTGTGAAACCTGAAAACCTTCCGGTGCCTGCCGCGCTGGATTTTATGAACGAGAAGGACACTGATGGCTAATCTGGTGGCAATGTTGCGCCTGCCCGGCAACCTGAAATCGACCCAATGGCAAATCCTTGCCGGGCCGATTCTGATCCTGCTAATTCTGTCGATGATGGTACTGCCGCTCCCGGCATTCATCCTCGATCTGCTTTTCACTTTCAATATTGCGCTGTCCATTATGGTGCTGCTGGTGGCGATGTTCACCCAGCGTACCCTGGAGTTTGCCGCGTTCCCGACCATTCTGCTGTTTACCACCTTGCTCCGACTGGCGCTGAACGTGGCGTCCACGCGTATCATTCTGATGGAAGGTCACACCGGTGCTGCAGCGGCAGGTAAAGTGGTGGAGGCATTCGGCCACTTCCTGGTGGGCGGCAATTTCGCTATCGGTATCGTGGTGTTCGTTATCCTCGTAATCATCAACTTTATGGTTATTACCAAAGGTGCAGGGCGTATCGCGGAAGTGGGCGCGCGTTTTGTGCTGGACGGGATGCCGGGCAAGCAGATGGCGATCGACGCCGACCTGAACGCCGGCCTTATCGCCGAAGATGAAGCCAAAAAACGCCGTTCGGAAGTGACGCAGGAGGCGGACTTCTACGGCTCCATGGACGGTGCGAGCAAGTTTGTGCGCGGTGACGCCATCGCAGGCATTCTGATCATGGTGATTAACGTGGTCGGCGGCCTGCTGGTCGGGGTATTGCAGCACGGGATGGACATGGGCCACGCGGCGGAAAGCTATACGCTGCTGACCATTGGTGACGGTCTGGTCGCGCAGATCCCGGCGCTGGTTATCTCCACGGCGGCGGGTGTGATTGTGACCCGCGTGAGTACCGATCAGGACGTTGGCGAGCAGATGGTGGGCCAGCTCTTCAGCAACCCGCGCGTTATGCTGCTGGCCGCTGCCGTTCTGGGTTTGCTCGGCCTGGTGCCGGGGATGCCAAACCTCGTCTTCCTGCTGTTTACGGCGGGTCTGCTGGGGCTTGCCTGGTGGATGCGTGGCCGTGAAATCAAACCGGCAGCGGAACCTGTTCAGGTAAAAATGCCGGAGAATACCCAGGCCGTCGAAGCGACCTGGAACGACGTTCAGCTGGAAGATTCCCTGGGAATGGAAGTGGGCTATCGCCTGATTCCGATGGTCGATTTCCAGCAGGATGGCGAGCTGCTTGGCCGTATCCGCAGTATCCGTAAAAAATTCGCCCAGGACATGGGCTTCCTGCCGCCGGTTGTACACATCCGCGACAATATGGACCTGCCGCCCGCGCGCTACCGCATTCTGATGAAAGGGGTCGAAATAGGCAGCGGTGATGCCTATCCGGGCCGCTGGCTGGCGATTAACCCGGGCACCGCCGCAGGCACGCTGCCGGGCGAGCAAACCATCGATCCGGCCTTTGGTCTGGCCGCTATCTGGATTGAAAGTGCCCTGAAAGAGCAGGCGCAAATCCAGGGCTATACGGTTGTTGAAGCCAGTACCGTGGTGGCGACCCATCTTAATCATCTGATCGGGCAATTTTCGGCAGAGCTGTTTGGCCGTCAGGAAGCGCAGCAGCTGCTTGACCGCGTCACGCAGGAGATGCCGAAGCTGACGGAAGATCTGGTCCCGGGCGTGGTGACTTTAACCACGCTGCACAAGGTGCTGCAAAACCTGCTCGAAGAGAAAGTGCCGATCCGCGATATGCGCACCATTCTCGAAACCCTTGCCGAGCATGCGCCGATACAAAGCGATCCGCACGAGCTGACGGCGGTGGTACGCGTGGCGCTGGGTCGTGCGATCACCCAGCAGTGGTTCCCGGGAACCGGAGAGGTGCAGGTCATTGGCCTCGATACGCCGCTTGAACGCCTGCTGCTGCAGGCCCTGCAGGGCGGGGGCGGCCTGGAGCCGGGCCTGGCGGACCGTCTGCTGGCGCAAACGCAGGAGGCGCTGGCGCGCCAGGAGATGCTGGGCGCGCCGCCGGTGCTGCTGGTGAACCATGCGCTGCGTCCGCTGCTGTCGCGCTTCCTGCGTCGTAGCCTGAACCAGCTGGTCGTGCTGTCGAATATGGAGCTGTCGGATAACCGTCACATCCGCATGACCGCGACGATCGGAGGAAAATAATGCGTAAATGGCTCTGGATTTTGTTCTTCCCGCTGGCGGCGCACGCTGCCGGGGAAGGCACCTGGCAGGCAAGCAGCATGGGAGTGACCCTCAGCAACCGGGGCGTTGCTATGTCATCTAACCCGCTGTCGCCTTCTGAAGGCGTTTCCGGTCAGATGGGCCTTGTGGTCTGGAATTACCGGCTGATTGGCCCAACGCCCGCAGGGCTGCGGGTGCGCCTCTGTTCTCAGACGCGCTGCACGGAAATCGATGGCGAAAATGGCACGACACAGGCGTTCAACGGCGTACCGGCCATTGAACCTTTGCGTTTCATCTGGGAAGTGCCGGGCGGGGGACGTTTAATCCCGGCGCTGAAAGTACAGAGTAATTCTGTCATCGTGAACTACCGCTAACACCCTGCCTTTTCACCAGCCATCAGCAATTTTGATGGCTGGCTCTCAAAACTGACCTCACCTTTTGATCAAATAGAAACGCTGTTTTATAAATCAGTGACGCGCGTGACGGTACTCTTTGCATTATTGCCATTGACCCTCTTAGTGATGGCAGAAACAGAAAGGTATCAACCGGTCGATGCATTTACTGTAGCCGTCTAAAAGCTCCCGGAAGACGCTTGCTTGCAGGGAGTCTCCCAAAACTGATTAGGGGTGACGGCAATGAGAACACGTAAAATTGGGCTCGCAAATTATCTCGCTTACGGGTCAGGCGATTTCCTCGGGGCGGGTACCACCGCCCTGACGGCGGCCTGGCTTTTATATTTTTATACCACCTTCTGCGGGCTCTCACCGATCGAAGCAACGTTTATCTTTGCCGCTGCAAGGGTGCTGGATGCCGTCGTTAGCCCGTTAATGGGCTTTTTAACCGATAACTTTGGGACGACCTGGCTCGGTAAGCGCTTCGGCCGTCGTAAGTTTTTTATCCTGCTGGGGATTCCGTGCGTGTTCAGCTACTCGCTGATGTGGGTTGGGGACATGAGCTTCTGGTACTACCTGCTGACCTATCTGGTGTTTGATATTGTCTACACCATGATTCTGGTGCCGTACGAAACGCTGGTACCGGAAATGACCGATGACTTTAAACAGAAAACCAAGTTCTCCGGGGCGCGTATCTCAATGGCGCAGATGTCCGCCATTCTGGCCTCCTTCCTGCCGGGGATCCTGTTAACCCACTTCGGGAAAGAAAACGCCATCTCCTTCTTCTACGCAAGCCTGGTCTTCTCCTTGCTCTGCGCCCTGATGCTAACCTTCGTCTGGTTCTTTACCTGGGAACGCCCGCGCGAAGAGTGGTCAGAAGCGGCGCTGCGTGCTGAAGAAGAGAAGAAGAAGCTGACGCTGGGGCAGAGCCTCAACCGCCTGATCGTTGAGTTAAGCTCCACGCTGCGCATCAAGATTTTCCGTCAGCATCTGGGCATGTACCTTGGCGGCTATATCGCGCAGGACGTGTTTAATGCGGTATTCACCTACTACGTGGTGTTCGTGCTGATGCAGGAAGCGTCAATGGCGTCCAATCTGCTGGGCACGATGGCTATTTTCCAGTTCTTTGCGGTTATCGCCATGATCCCGCTGTGCATCCGTTTCGGGCCTGCACCGTCCTACCGCATGGTCGTGGTGCTGTTTGGTCTGGCGTCTCTCTCTTACGCCATGCTCTATTACGCGGGCCTGAGCGACGTCTACGCTCTGCTGTTGCTGATCTCAGCGGTTGCCGGTCTCGGTCGCGGCGGTATCAACTACGTGCCGTGGAACACCTATACCTACATTGCTGACGTGGATGAAGCGATCACCGGCCAGCGCCGCGAAGGGATCTTCGCGGGCATCATGACCCTGACCCGTAAGGCGTCACAGGCCGGTGCGGTGATGCTGGTGGGTATCGTGATGCAGATGTCCGGCTTTGTCAGCGGCCAGAAAGTGCAGCCTGCGGAAGTGAGCCACACCATTTTGACGATCCTGAGCGTGGGCACGATCCTGGTGCTGTTCTGCGGCTTCCTCGTTTCCCTGCGCTTCAGGCTCAATTTGCAGACCCACAGCACGCTGCGCGAGGAGACCGCGAAAATGCGTGAGTGTGGTCATGCGATGCCTGAGTCAGCGACGCCACACGCCCGCGCCACCGTCGAGATGCTGGCCGGTATGCCTTATGAGTCACTGTGGGGCAATAACAACATCGGTTATCTGAATCGCAATAAGCCAGCGGCACCCTCGCTGAAGGATCGCGCGGTACTGAATTCGACATACAACAGAGGTTAAGATGATGAAAGTTTGGCCTGTCAAACATAGCCCGTTATTACGTCAGCCAGAGCGCTTTATCGCCCGGGACGAACTGAAATCGCTGATTCAAAAGGTGACGCATAGCCTGGTCAATATCCACGACAAAACGGGTGAATTTTTGCTGCGGCTGGACGACGGGCGCGTGATCGACACTAAAGGCTGGGCCGGATGGGAGTGGACGCACGGCGTTGGCCTGTACGGTATCTGGCAATATTTCTGCCAGACCGGCGACGAAGGTATGCGAGACATCATCGACAGCTGGTTTGCTGACCGCTTTGCGGAAGGCGCGACCACCAAAAACGTGAATACCATGTCGCCGTTCCTGACGCTGGCTTATCGCTACGAAGAGACCAAAAATCAGGCCTGGCGGCCGTGGCTGGAAAGCTGGGCGGAATGGGCGATGGCCGAGATGCCGCGCACGCAACACGGCGGGATGCAGCACATCACCCTGGCGGAAGAAAACCATCAACAGATGTGGGATGACACGCTGATGATGACGGTGCTGCCGCTGGCGAAAATCGGCAAGCTGCTCAACAAACCGGAATACGTTGAAGAGGCGGTGTATCAGTTCCTGCTGCACGTGCAGAACCTGATGGACCGGGAGACCGGGCTGTGGTTCCACGGCTGGAGCTACGACGGCAACCATAACTTTGCCCGTGCCCGCTGGGCGCGCGGCAACAGCTGGCTCACCATCGCGATCCCGGACTTCCTTGAGCTTGTGGATCTGCCGGAAAACAGCGCCGTGCGCCGCTACCTGGTGCAGGTATTGAATGCGCAGATTGCCGCGCTGGCGAAATATCAGGACGACAGCGGGCTATGGCATACGCTGCTCGACGATCCACATTCTTATCTTGAGGCGTCCGCCACGGCAGGGTTTGCCTACGGTATTCTGAAAGCCGTGCGCAAGCGCTACGTTGGCACGGAGTATGCCGAAGTGGCAGAAAAAGCGATTCGCGGTATCGTCAAAAATATTTCGCCGGAAGGCGAGCTGTTGCAAACGTCGTTCGGCACGGGCATGGGCAGCGATCTTGAGTTTTATCGCCAGATCCCGCTGACGTCGATGCCGTACGGACAGGCGATGGCGATACTGTGTCTGACGGAGTATTTGCGGAAATACTTTTGAACCTGCGGATATCCCCGGTGGCGCTGCGCTTACCGGGGCTACAAAACAAAACCCGGCTTGCGCCGGGTTTTTTGTATTACATGCGTTCTACGGTTTCGATACCCAGGGTATCCAGACCCAGCTTCAGGGTCTTCGCCGTGAGCTGCGCCAGCTTCAGGCGGCTGTTGCGGACCGATTCGTTTTCCGCAGACAGAATAGGGCAGTGCTCGTAGAAGCCGGAGAACAGACCCGCCAGATCGTACAGGTAAGCACACATCACGTGCGGCGTGCCGTCACGCGCGACAACCGTCAGCGTCTCTTCAAACTGCAGCAGGCGCGCCGCCAGCTGTGCTTCACGATCTTCCGTGATGGTCACTGTCGCATTCGCCAGTACGTTTTCATCAATGTTCGCCTTACGGAACACCGACAGCACGCGGGTGTAGGCATACTGCATGTAAGGCGCCGTGTTACCTTCAAACGCCAGCATGTTATCCCAGTCGAAGATATAGTCGGTGGTACGGTTCTTGGAGAGATCCGCGTATTTCACCGCACCGATACCCACGGCGTTGGCCAGTTTTTCCAGCTCATCGGCAGACATGTCCGGGTTCTTTTCAGCCACCAGACGGCGGGCGCGTTCCAGCGCTTCGTCCAGCAGGTCGGACAGCTTCACGGTACCGCCCGCACGGGTTTTGAACGGCTTGCCGTCTTTACCCAGCATCATGCCGAACATGTGGTGTTCCAGCGGCACGCAATCCGGCACGTAACCGGCTTTACGCACGATGGTCCACGCCTGCATCAGGTGCTGGTGCTGACGGGAGTCGATGTAGTACAGCACGCGGTCAGCATGCAGCGTCTCGTAACGGTATTTCGCGCAGGCGATGTCTGTGGTGGTGTAGAGGTAGCCGCCATCCTTTTTCTGGATGATCACGCCCATCGGTTCACCTTCCTTGTTTTTATACTCATCAAGGAACACCACCGTTGCGCCTTCGCTCTCTACCGCCAGGTTTTTGGCTTTCAGGTCAGCCACAATGCCGGGCAGCATTGGGTTATAGAGGCTTTCACCCATCACGTCGTCACGGGTCAGGGTGACGTTCAGGCGGTTATAGGTCAGCTGGTTCTGCGACATGGTGATGTCGACCAGCTTGCGCCACATCTCGAGGAAGTATTGGTCGCCGCCCTGCAGTTTAACCACGTAGCTGCGCGCTCGCTCGGCAAAGGCTTCGTCTTCGTCGTAGTGTTTTTTGGCTTCGCGGTAGAACCCTTCAAGGTCCGCCAGCGCCATTTCACCCGCGTTTTCCTGCTGCTGTTTTTCCAGGTAAGCAATCAGCATGCCGAACTGGGTACCCCAGTCGCCCACGTGGTTCGCGCGGATCACCTTGTGACCGAGGAACTCGAGCGTGCGCACCGCGGCGTCACCGATGATAGTGGAGCGAAGGTGGCCAACGTGCATCTCTTTTGCCACGTTCGGCGCAGAGTAGTCGATCACGACGGTCTGCGCCTCCGGCTGGGAAACGCCCAGACGGTCAGATTTCAGGGCCGCGTCAACGTGGCTTGCCAGGAATGCAGGCTCAAGAAAGATGTTGATAAAGCCCGGACCGGCGATTTCGGTTTTGCTGGCAATGCCGGAAAGATCCAGATGCGTCAGTACCTGCTCAGCGAGCTGTCGCGGCGGCATGCCCAGTTTTTTAGCCACTGCCATCACGCCATTAGCCTGATAGTCGCCAAACTGTACTTTTGCTGACTGACGAACCTGCGGTTCGCAATCCGCAGGTGCGCCTGCGGCAATCAGTGCCTGACTGACTTTTTCGGAGAGAAGAGCCTGAATATTCACCTGGATACCTTACGTTTTTGATGCGGGCTTACAACCGCCCGCGCCAGTTAAAGAATTTAGGGCGGGAGTATACTGCAAATGCCCTCTGGCGTCAGCATTGCGGGGCCTGAAGATTGCTCAGAATCCAGGCGGTGAAGGTGTGCATAATCATGCAGTCGCAAAAAGCCGGATTCTGCGGTTGGTCAAAACAGGGCAACAGAGTAAATTAGCGGCTTTGCGACATGAAAAGAGAGTGACTTATGGCGAACTGGCAATCCATTGACGAACTGCATGATATTTCCGCAGATTTACCGCGCTTCACCCAGGCGTTCACAGATCTTGCCACCCGTCTCGGTCTGGATATCGCGCCGCTTGAGGCCGATCACATCTCTTTGCGCTGTCATCAGAATGCCACGGCCGAGCGCTGGCGTCGCGGGTTCGAACGGTGCGGCGAGTTGCTCTCCGAGAACATCATCAATGGCCGCCCCATTTGCCTGTTCAAACTGCATGAACCGGTGAACGTGGCGCACTGGCACTTCAGCGTGGTTGAACTGCCGTGGCCGGGCGAGAAACGCTATCCGCACGAAGGCTGGGAGCATATCGAAATAGTCCTGCCGGGTGAGCCGGAAACGTTGAACGCGCGCGCGCTGGCCCTCCTTTCCGACGAAGGCTTAAGCAAGCCGGGGATTTTTGTGAAGACGAGTTCACCCAAAGGCGAGCGCGAGCGGTTACCTAACCCGACGCTGGCCGTCACTGACGGACAGGTCACGGTTAAGTTTCATCCGTGGACCATTGAGCAGATCGTTGCCAGCGAAGCGTAAGAGATGTGAGTTCACGCCGGGACTGAAAACGGACGGCGTGGCATGATGTTTCGTTTAGTGGAATTTCAGGAGGATTAAATGGCGCTGCTGGAGATTTGTTGTTACAGCGTGGAGTGTGCCGTGACCGCGCAAAAGCACGGGGCTGACCGCATTGAACTGTGTGCGGCACCCAAAGAGGGCGGGCTGACGCCGTCTTACGGCGTGTTGAGGTCTGCCCGTCAGGCCGTCACCATTCCCGTTCACCCGATTATTCGTCCGCGCGGCGGTGATTTTTGTTACACGGCGGGCGAGTTCAGTGCCATGCTTGATGATATCGCACTCGTTCGGGACCTGGGGTTTCCGGGGCTGGTGACCGGCCTGCTGAATGAAGACGGCAACATCGATATACCGCGCATGCGTCAGATTATGAGCGCCGCGCAGGGGCTGGCCGTCACTTTTCATCGCGCATTTGATATGTGTAAAGATCCGCTTCAGGCCTTTGAAACGCTTGGAGAACTTGGCGTGGCGCGCATCCTGACATCTGGTCAGCAGGCGTCAGCTGAAAAAGGACTGCAATTAATTACGGAACTAAAAGCACATTCCGGTGTTCCAATAATAATGGCGGGTGCGGGAGTCCGCGCCAGCAATCTGGAACGGTTTTTAAACGCAGGGGTAGAAGAGCTGCACAGCTCCGCGGGTAAATGGATACCTTCGCCCATGCGTTATCGCAATACAGGATTGTCAATGTCGACGGATGCTGAAGCGGATGAGTATTCACGCTATGGCGTAGAGGGAGAGTCGGTTGCGGAAATGAAGTCGCTGATTGAGCGCCATCACGTGTAGCAACGTACCGATTTTTACCGCGCATCATGTCGCCCAATATGATGCTTGCTTGTACCAGGCCCCTGCAATTTCAACAGGGGCCTTTTTTTATCCCCTCACCCTAACCCTCTCCCCATAGGAGAGAGGGGACGGCTCGGTGCGGTTTTTCTCCCTCGCCCCTATGGGGAGAGGGCCGGGGTGAGGGGAAAACTACGGCTTCGTCGCAATCAACACCGCACGCATCGGGGCCGGATAGCCTTCGATGGTTTTGCTGTGGTCGGCCGGGTCGAGGAACTGCTCCAGCGATTCGGTGATCATCCAGTCGGTGCGGCGCTGTTCCTCAATTGAGGTCACGCTGACGTCGGCAATCCGCACATCCACAAACCCGCACTTCTCCAGCCAGTTCTTCAGCGCCAGCGCGGAAGGGATGAAGTAAACGTTGCGCATCTGCGCGTAGCGATCGCCCGGAACCAGAACGGCATGTTCATCGCCTTCAATCACCAGCGTTTCCAGCACCAGCTCGCCGCCGCTGACCAGCTGATCCTTCAGCTGCCACAGGTGTTCAAGCGGGGAACGACGGTGGTACAGCACGCCCATGGAGAAGACGGTATCAAAGGCTTTCAGGGCAGGGAGTTGTTCAATGCCCAGCGGCAGCAGGTGCGCGCGCTGGTCGTTACCCAGCAGCTTACGCACCGCTTCAAACTGGCACAGGAACAGCTGCATCGGGTCAATACCTACCGCCAGATGCGCCCTCGCACCAATCATGCGCCACATGTGGTAACCGCTGCCGCAGCCCACGTCCAGAATGGTACGTCCGGTCAGGTCGGAAAGGTGGGGCAGCACGCGATCCCATTTCCAGTCCGAGCGCCATTCGGTATTGATGTTCACGCCGTAAAGTGAAAACGGCCCTTTGCGCCACGGCATCAGGTTACGCATCAGCGTTTCGATGCGGTTGATCTGCCCGGCCGGGAGCGGCTCTTCGCTCTCGGCGGTTACGCTGTGCAGAAGGTCCAGACGATGCGGGGTCAGTTCGGGCAGATACTCCACCGCGTTTGACCACTGCTTTAACAGGCCGTGCTGCTGATCGCGCTGCCAGGCGGCAATCTGCGCGGGCAAGGTTTCCAGCCAGTGGGAAAGCTGGTTTTTGGCAATCAGCTGATAGAAGTTGCTGAATTCGATCATGCGGATTCTCCCGCTTTCAGCGCCACCAGAGAGCCAAAGTTAAAGCACTGGAACCACAGTTCGCTGTGCTCAAAACCGGCTTTGCTCAGACGCGCTTTGTGGGTTTCTACGGAATCCGTCAGCATCACGTTTTCAAGCATGCTGCGCTTCTGGCTGATCTCCAGCTCGCTGTAGCCGTTCGCCCGTTTGAAATCGTGGTGCATATTGAACAGCAGTTCGCCAACCTCGGCATCTTCGAAGCTGAATTTCTCCGAGAGCACCAGCGCGCCGCCGGGATTCAGCCCCTGATAAATTTTGTCCAGCAGCAGCTGGCGGTCTTCAGGCACCAGGAACTGCAGGGTGAAATTCAGCACCACCATCGAGGCGTTATTGATCTCAATCTCGCGGATATCGCCTTCCACCACGTCGACCGGAACAGGGGCTTTATACGCGTCAATGTGGCGACGGCAGCGCTCAACCATGGCCGGGGAGTTATCGACGGCAATGATTCGGCAGCCTTCGTGGTGAACGTTACGACGAACCGACAGCGTTGCCGCGCCGAGCGAGCAGCCCAGGTCATAGACCTGCGTGCCGGGTTGAACGAAGCGCTCAGCCAGCATGCCGATCATAGAGATAATATTGGAATAACCGGGAACAGAGCGCTGGATCATATCCGGGAAGACTTCGGCTACCCGTTCATCGAAGGTCCAGTCGCCCAGGCTGGCGATAGGCGCGGAAAAAAGCGTGTCGCGATCTGACATAACGTAAAAATCCGGGAAAAATAAAGTGGCGTATTGTGCGCTAATGGAGGGAGAAAACCAACTCCCACGGCATATACCACAGGTTAGCCAGCACCATCAGCAAAAGCGAACACCAGGTCGCACTCATGCCGGAACGACGCCAGCGGATCAAGCGGTGGTGAAAACCGTAATAGTGCATCAGGCGGCCAGCAATAAGAAGCAGGCCACAGATATGCACCATCCAGGTTTCTGCGCCATTCATCTCCATAAAAAGCAGCAGGATTAAGGCTGCGGGGATGTATTCGACCGCATTGCCGTGAATGCGGATAGCGCTTTGTAGCTCGGAAAATCCGCCGTCACCGTAAGAGACGCGGTACAGCGTTCTGAGGCGCACAACATCAAATGAAAACTTAATCAGCAGTAATGCACCTAACACCGCATACAGCGCGCTGACCATACAAACTCCCTGTTTTTGGCAGATGGCACTTCACTATGATAGGGGGTGATATCAGAAAAGAGAAGATTGTTGTGGGATGGAAGGGGCGCTGCCCACGGACGGCACCGCAGCCTGCAAGGCCTGCCACAGAGCATCGACCAGTTCGGGCGCCTGGGCGATATCCGGCGTATGCAAAAAGAGATACGGCGTGGTGGTGTGTTCCCACTTCGCTAACGTTTGCAGCCAGACGGCGAACATCGCCTGATTTTGCTGCATGTTATCGCTGCCGATAAACCTGACCATTGGATTATGCGCGGTCACGATGGCGTGAACCGGCACTTTCGGTTTTTTACGCTGAGCTTCAACGATGGCTTCGCTATGGGGAACAGCGCTGTGCACCGGTCGGCTATCGAGGATCACCCGGTTAACGGAACGCTCAAGCAGGCCGCGATTGAGCGCTTTTTCTGCTTCGCCCTTCGCAAAAAATTCAGGATGCCTGACTTCAACGCCGTAGGTGAATTCACGGGGCAGGGCATCCAGGAACTGCCAGAGCGCAGGTAAATCGCGCGGGCCAAACGTGGCGGGCAGCTGGATCCAGTACTGACCGATGCGGTTCGCCAGCGGCGACATGCGCGTAAAAAACTCTTCGGTCAAATCCCCGCAGTTGCGCAGCGCGGCCTGATGGGAAATGGTGGCCGGAAACTTAAAGCAGAAGCGGAAGTCGTCGGTCGTTTGTTCCCGCCAGCGCGTAACAATCTCGGCTTTAGGGAGCGCATACAGGGTGGTGTTACCCTCGACACAGTTGAAGTGCCGGGCATATTCCTCAAGGCTGGTGATGCCAAGGCGCACCCATTTCGGGTGCGACCACTGGGGCAGGCCCACGTACATCATAGCGCGCTGACAATCTCATCCGTGCTGCGCACGCGGCCGATGCGCGGGAAGATATGGGTCATGCTGCCCTGATGCTGTTCCGCGGAGGCCGCGCTGCAGGCATCTTCGGCAATCACCAGGTTAAAGCCCAGCTCCCACGCGTTGCGGGCGGTAGACTCCACGCCGATGTTGGTGGAAATGCCGCACAGGATGATGGTGTCGATGCCGCGACGGCGGAGCTGTAGCTCGAGATCGGTACCGTAAAATGCGCCCCACTGGCGTTTGGTCACTTCGATGTCGCTGTCGCGTTTGCCGAGTGCGGCCGGGTACGTCCACCAGTTTTCAGGCAGGGCGCGTGCTGAAGCCTTTGCATCAACGGGCTGTTTTAACGCTTCGGCGTAATCCGCAGACCAGCCGACGCGCACCATGACAACAGGCGCACCGCTGGCACGACATGTTTCCGCCAGGCGAGCTGCGCGGCTGACCACATCATCCGCGGTATGCGGGCCACCGGCGAAGGGCAGAATGCCTTCCTGTAAATCAATCACAACAAGTGCGGTTTTACTGGCATCAAGTGTTAACATCGTTACTCCCGTTAAATGAATCACTTCCGGACACCATACGACGTGATGGCCTGTTCCTGGTCGGATAATTTTGTTAATTTTTGTGAGAATGCGCAATAAGAGTGCAGCAAACGACCGCCTGGCCGTGGTTCGCTCTTATCGTCCGGCGGAATTTCCAGTATAATAGCCGCCTTTTTTCATCCAGTTGTGACATACAGAAAGCTGCGACATAGTAGCCTGCATACCAGGCGACATTTAGCCTGCGGCTAATTAAGGGATATCTCATGCGTACAGAATATTGCGGGCAGCTGCGTCAGTCCCACGTCGGACAGCAGGTAACCCTGTGTGGTTGGGTCAATCGTCGTCGTGATCTTGGTAGCCTTATCTTCATCGATATGCGCGACCGCGAAGGTATCGTTCAGGTGTTCTTCGACCCGGATCGCGCAGATGCGTTGAAGCTGGCCTCTGAGCTGCGTAATGAGTTCTGCATTCAGGTTACCGGCACCGTGCGCGCGCGTGACGAGAAAAACGTCAACGCCGACATGGCGACGGGCGCCATCGAAGTGCTTGCGTCCGATCTGGTGATTATCAACCGTGCAGAAGCGCTGCCGCTGGACTCCAACCACGTCAACACTGAAGAAGCGCGTCTGAAATACCGCTACCTGGATCTGCGTCGTCCGGAAATGGCTCAGCGCCTGAAAACCCGTGCGAAAATCACCAGCCTGGTGCGTCGCTTTATGGATGACCACGGTTTCCTCGACATCGAAACCCCGATGCTGACCAAAGCCACGCCGGAAGGCGCGCGCGATTACCTGGTTCCATCCCGCGTTCATAAAGGCAAATTCTACGCGCTGCCGCAGTCTCCACAGCTGTTCAAACAGCTGCTGATGATGTCCGGCTTCGATCGCTATTATCAGATCGTGAAATGCTTCCGCGACGAAGACCTGCGCGCTGACCGCCAGCCAGAATTTACCCAGATCGATGTGGAAACCTCCTTCATGACCGCCGAGCAGGTGCGTGAAGTTATGGAAGCCCTGGTGCGTAGCCTGTGGAACGACGTGAAAGGCGTTGAGCTGGGCGATTTCCCTATCATGACCTTCGCTGAAGCCGAGCGTCGTTACGGCTCTGACAAACCAGACCTGCGTAACCCGATGGAGCTGGTGGACGTAGCAGACCTGGTGAAAGGCGTTGAGTTTGCCGTCTTCGCTGGCCCGGCTAACGATCCTAAAGG
This sequence comes from Enterobacter sp. 302C9, assembly GCF_034106085.1. Lineage (NCBI taxonomy): Bacteria > Pseudomonadati > Pseudomonadota > Gammaproteobacteria > Enterobacterales > Enterobacteriaceae > Enterobacter > Enterobacter sp. 302C9. The sequence continues at coordinate 284,836 of NZ_JAWNBW010000002.1, read as the reverse complement.
CCGTGTGGCCGCCCTGCGTGTACCGGGCGGTGCGGCACTGAGCCGCAAGCAGATCGACGACTACGGCAACTTCATCAAGATCTACGGCGCGAAAGGTCTGGCCTATATTAAAGTGACCGAGCGTGCGAAAGGTCTGGAAGGCATCACCAGCCCGGTAGCGAAATTCCTGAACGCGGACATCGTGGAAGCGATCCTTGAGCGCACCGGCGCGCAGGACGGCGACATGATCTTCTTCGGCGCAGACAACAAGAAAGTCGTGGCGGATGCGATGGGCGCGCTGCGTCTGAAGCTTGGCAAAGACCTGAGCCTGACCGACGAAAACAAATGGGCGCCGCTGTGGGTTATCGACTTCCCAATGTTTGAAGACGACGGTGAAGGCGGCCTGACCGCAATGCACCACCCGTTCACCTCGCCAAAAGACATGACGGCGGCAGAGCTGAAAGCGGCACCGGAAGATGCGGTCGCCAACGCTTATGACATGGTGATCAACGGCTACGAAGTGGGCGGCGGTTCCGTGCGTATTCACAGCGGCGAAATGCAGCAGACCGTGTTCGGCATTCTGGGCATCAACGAGCAGGAGCAGCGCGAGAAGTTTGGCTTCCTGCTGGACGCCCTGAAATACGGTACGCCGCCGCACGCGGGTCTGGCCTTCGGTCTTGACCGTCTGACCATGCTGCTGACCGGCACCGATAACATTCGTGATGTTATTGCCTTCCCGAAAACCACTGCCGCAGCGTGTCTGATGACCGAGGCGCCAAGCTTTGCCAACCCGGCCTCTCTGGCCGAGCTGGGCATTGAAGTGGTGAAGAAGGAAGAGAAAAACTGATATGGCATATAAGCTTCCCGTTTCGGTCCTGGTGGTCATTTATGCAGAAGACACGAAGCGGGTGCTGATGTTGCAGCGGCGCGATGACCCTGATTTCTGGCAGTCGGTTACCGGCAGTCTGGAAGAGGGGGAAACCGCGTCGCAGGCCGCCGCGCGCGAAGTAAAGGAAGAGGTCACCATTGACGTTGCCCGCGAGCAACTGACCCTGAAGGACTGCCAGCGCACGGTGGAGTTTGAAATTTTTAGCCATTTACGTCATCGCTACGCGCCGGGTACCGAGCGCAATACGGAGTCGTGGTTCTGTCTCGCGCTCCCCCATGAACGGGAGATCGTGTTTACCGAACACCTGACCTACCGCTGGGTGAATGCGGCGGATGCCGCCGCACTGACCAAGTCGTGGAGCAACCGGCAGGCGATTGAAGAATTTGTAATTAACGCAGCCTGAGAAGGCGCGATTTTTGGAGAACTTTTTATGGCAGGTCATAGTAAGTGGGCCAACACCAAACACCGCAAAGCGGCACAGGATGCCAAGCGCGGTAAGATCTTTACCAAAATCATTCGCGAGCTGGTGACAGCAGCGCGTCTGGGCGGCGGCGACCCGGCATCTAACCCGCGTCTGCGCGCGGCGGTAGATAAAGCGCTGTCAAACAACATGACGCGTGACACCCTGAACCGTGCAATCGCACGTGGCGTGGGCGGTGACGAAGACGCGAACATGGAAACCATCATTTATGAAGGTTACGGCCCTGGCGGTACTGCGGTGATGGTTGAGTGTCTGTCCGACAACCGTAACCGTACCGTTGCGGAAGTGCGCCACGCGTTCACCAAAACCGGTGGCAACCTGGGCACTGACGGTTCCGTTGCTTACCTGTTCAGCAAAAAAGGCGTCATCTCCTTCGAGAAAGGCGACGAAGATGCGATCATGGAAGCGGCGCTGGAAGCCGGTGCGGAAGACGTGGTGACCTTCGATGACGGCGCTATCGACGTTTATACCGCGTGGGAAGAGATGGGTGCCGTGCGCGACGCGCTGGAAGCGGCTGGCCTGAAAGCGGACAACGCTGAAGTCTCCATGATCCCGTCCACCAAAGCGGACATGGATGCGGAAACGGCACCGAAACTGCTGCGTCTGATCGACATGCTCGAAGACTGCGACGACGTGCAGGAAGTGTACCACAACGGTGAAATCTCTGATGAGGTTGCAGCGACTCTCTGATGAGAGCGTTTAAACCCGTTACAGGAGACGCGTGATGTCGATTATTCTCGGGATTGACCCAGGCTCACGCGTCACCGGTTATGGCGTTATCCGTCAGGTGGGACGCCAGTTAACCTACCTGGGCAGCGGCTGTATTCGCACCAAAGTGGACGATCTTCCTTCGCGCCTGAAGCTCATTTATGCGGGCGTGTCGGAGATCATCACCCAGTTTCAGCCGGACTATTTCGCCATCGAGCAGGTCTTTATGGCGAAAAACGCCGATTCAGCGCTAAAGCTCGGTCAGGCGCGCGGTGTCGCCATCGTCGCTGCCGTGAACCAGGATTTGCCGGTATTCGAATACGCGGCACGTCAGGTCAAGCAGACGGTGGTGGGCATTGGGAGCGCGGAGAAAAGCCAGGTGCAGCATATGGTGCGTACCCTGCTGAAGCTTCCCGCGAACCCGCAGGCCGACGCCGCGGATGCGCTGGCGATTGCGATTACCCACTGTCACGTCAGCCAGAACGCGATGCAAATGAGCGAGTCGCGGCTCAATCTGGCGCGAGGCAGGTTACGATAATCAGAAATCAGGCTGGATAAACATCCAGCCTTTTTTTATTATGTCGGCAGTTAATTTCTCCCAGAACGCAGGAGCGTCACGTGATAGGCAGACTCAGAGGCATCATCATTGAAAAACAACCCCCGTTAGTGCTGCTGGAAGTGGGTGGCGTGGGCTATGAAGTCCATATGCCGATGACCTGCTTCTACGAGCTGCCGGACGCGGGCAAAGAGGCGATTGTCTTTACCCAGTTTGTGGTGCGTGAAGATGCCCAACTGCTTTACGGATTCAATAACAAGCAGGAACGCACCCTGTTCCGCGAGCTGATTAAAACCAACGGCGTCGGTCCGAAGCTGGCGCTGGCGATTTTGTCCGGCATGTCGGCACCACAGTTCGTGAATGCCGTTGAGCGCGAAGATCCTGCGGCGCTGATTAAGCTTCCGGGCATTGGTAAGAAAACCGCCGAGCGCCTGATTGTCGAGATGAAAGACCGCTTTAAAGGTCTGCATGGCGATCTGTTCACTCCGGCTGCCGATTTGGTACTGACCTCTCCCGGTGGCCCTGCGACGGATGATGACGCCGAGCAGGAAGCGGTTGCCGCGCTGGTGGCGCTGGGCTATAAACCTCAGGAGGCCAGCCGTATGGTGAGCAAAATTGCCAAACCGGACGCCAGCAGTGAAACCCTGATTCGTGAAGCGCTGCGCGCTGCATTGTGAGGTAAAGGATGATTGAAGCAGACCGCCTGGTGTCGGCAGGCACTATTCAGGCAGATGACGTGGTGGATCGCGCGATCCGCCCAAAACTGCTTGATGAGTATATCGGCCAGCCGCAGGTTCGTTCCCAGATGGAGATTTTCATCCAGGCGGCAAAGCTGCGCGGCGATGCGCTCGATCACCTGCTTATTTTTGGCCCTCCCGGTTTAGGCAAAACCACGCTGGCGAATATCGTTGCCAATGAAATGGGCGTCAACCTGCGCACCACCTCCGGCCCCGTGTTGGAGAAGGCGGGCGATCTCGCGGCGATGTTGACCAACCTCGAACCGCATGACGTGCTGTTTATCGATGAGATCCACCGCCTGTCGCCGGTGGTGGAGGAAGTGCTCTATCCGGCGATGGAAGATTACCAGCTGGATATCATGATCGGTGAAGGCCCGGCCGCGCGCTCCATCAAAATCGATCTGCCGCCCTTTACCCTGATTGGCGCCACCACCCGCGCCGGGTCGTTGACCTCTCCGCTGCGCGACCGTTTCGGCATCGTGCAGCGTCTCGAGTTTTACCAGGTGGCGGACCTCCAGCACATCGTTGGCCGTAGCGCCCGCTATATGGGGCTCGAAATGAGCGAAGAGGGCGCGTTTGAAGTGGCGAAGCGTTCCCGCGGTACGCCACGTATCGCCAACCGCCTGCTGCGCCGCGTGCGTGACTTTGCCGAGGTGAAGCACGATGGCTCGATTTCCGCGGAGATCGCCGCTCAGGCGCTGGATATGCTTAACGTCGATGCCGAAGGCTTTGACTATATGGACCGTAAACTGCTGCTGGCGGTGCTGGACAAGTTCTTTGGCGGCCCTGTCGGGCTGGATAACCTGGCTGCGGCTATTGGGGAAGAGCGTGAGACGATTGAAGATGTGCTGGAGCCGTATCTGATCCAGCAGGGCTTCCTGCAACGCACCCCGCGTGGACGTATGGCAACGGTGCGGGCGTGGAATCATTTCGGCATTACGCCACCGGCAATGCCGTAATGTTTTGTTCCCTCTCCCCGAGGGAGAGGGCCAGGTGAGGGCTTCAGCGCCCTCCATGTTAATTCGCGGTCTTTTTCATCATACTGAAGATAAACATCACCGCCGCACTTAGCACCACTGATGGCCCCGCAGGCGTGTCATAGAACGCCGAGAACGTTAACCCACCCGTTACCGCAATCATCCCGATAATCACGGCTACGCCGGCCATCTGCTCCGGCGTACGGGCAAAACGACGCGCCGTGGCGGCCGGGATGATCAGCAGCGACGTAATAATCAGCGCGCCGACAAACTTCATTGCGACACCAATCGTTAACGCCGTCACCAGCATCAGCAGCAGTTTTACGCGCTGCAGCTTCACGCCGTCGACAAATGCCAGATCTGGGCTGACGGTCATGGCCAGTAAATTCCGCCACTGCCAGAGCAGAATAGCGAGCACCACCACCACGCCAACGGCGATAGCGATGAGATCTTCCGGCGTCACGGCCAGCAGGTCGCCGAAGAGGTAGGCCATCAGATCCACGCGGATGTTCGACATCAGGCTGACCACCACCAGTCCCAGAGACAGGGCACTGTGCGCCATAATGCCAAGCAGCGTATCAATGGCGAGGTGAGGGCGCTTTTCCAGCCAGACCAGACCGGCGGCCAGCAGCAGCGTGACCACAATCACCGCGTAGAAGGGGTTTACATCCAGCAGCAGACCAAAGGCAACGCCCAGCAGAGATGCGTGCGCAAGGGTATCGCCAAAATAGGACATTCTGCGCCAGACAACAAACGAGCCGAGCGGGCCCGCGGCGCAGGCTAGCATAATCCCGGCCAGCCAGCCGGGCAGTAACAGTTCAATCATGAGTGTCCATTTCCCCGACGCAGTACGATTCGTCCCTGTAAATCATGGCGATGATTATGATGATGACGGTAAATACCCAGCTGTTCAGCGCCGCGTGGGCCGAACATAGAGATAAACTCCGGGTGCATTGACACCACTTCAGGCGTGCCGGAGCAGCAGATGTGGTGGTTGAGGCACAGCACTTCGTCGGTTTTTGCCATCACCAGATGCAGGTCGTGAGACACCATCAGCACGGCGCAATCAAGCTCCCGACGGAGCTGGTCGATCAAATCATAAAGCGCAACCTGACCATTCACATCCACACCCTGAGTTGGTTCATCCAGTACCAGCAGCTGCGGGCTGCTCAGCAGCGCGCGGGCAAGCAAAACACGCTGAGTTTCACCGCCGGACAGTTTTTGCAGCGGCGCATCGACAAGATGGCCCGCCTGCACGCGTTTCAGCGCCGGGAGAATATCGGCTTTTCGGGTGCCGGGGCGCAGACGCAGGAAACGGCTGACCGTCAGCGGCAGCGTTGCGTCGAGATGAAGTTTTTGCGGCACATAGCCAATACGCAATTTTTCCTCGCGCTTAATCACGCCTTCATCGGGTGCGACCAGACCCAGCACCACGCGCACCAGGGTGGATTTGCCTGCGCCATTGGGGCCGAGCAGCGTCAGAATTTTGCCGGGCTTCAGATCGAGCGACACGTCAGAGAGGACGCGGCGCTGCCCGAATGAGACCGAAATATTTTCAAGAGAAACCAATGTCGTCATGTCATTTTAAGCTTGAAGAAGTCAACGAATGTTATAATATCACATTCAACGCATTCACTACGATGATTAGTCGCATTATGTTACATAAAAATACGCTTCTTTTCGCAGCATTATCCGCTGCCCTTTGGGGTACAACCGCACAAGATGTTAACGCTGCGGTTGTCGCTTCGCTTAAACCACTCGGATTCATCGCGTCTGCCATTGCAGACGGGGTAACGGAAACCCAGGTTCTGCTCCCTGATGGTGCATCTGAGCATGACTATTCCCTGCGCCCGTCAGATGTAAAACGCTTACAAAACGCGGACTTAGTCGTCTGGATTGGTCCGGAAATGGAAGCGTTCATGCAGAAGTCAGCAAAACAGGTTGCTGGTGAAAAACAGGTCGCGATTGCCGAACTCTCCGGCGTGAAACCGTTGCTCATGAAAGGGGCGGATGACGACGGCGACGAACATGACCATCATGCCGCAGACGGCGAAAAAGGTGATGGAGATCACCATCACGGCGAGTACAACATGCATCTTTGGTTATCCCCAGAGATAGCGCGGCTTTCAGCGGTTGCAATCCACGACAAATTAGTGGAACTTATGCCGCAAAGTAGAGCCAAACTAGACGCCAACCTGAAGGATTTTGAGGCACAATTAGCCGCAACCGATAAGCAGGTTGGTAATGAGCTCGCACCGTTGAAAGGTAAAGGGTATTTCGTTTTTCATGACGCCTACGGCTATTACGAAAAACACTACGGTTTGACCCCACTGGGCCACTTCACCGTCAACCCTGAAATTCAGCCTGGTGCGCAGCGTTTACATGAAATCAGAACACAGTTGGTTGAGCAAAAAGCGACATGCGTTTTTGCTGAGCCACAGTTCAGGCCAGCGGTCGTAGAAGCCGTGGCCAGGGGAACATCCGTGCGCATGGGAACCCTTGACCCGCTAGGTACGAATATCCAGTTGAGCAAAGCGAGCTATTCGCAGTTCCTCAGCCAACTGGCGAACCAGTATGCGAGCTGCCTGAAAGGAGATTAACGAGGAAGTGAATACGTGCAACAGATAGCCCGCTCTGTCGCCCTGGCATTTAACAATCTGCCAAGACCCCACCGCGTTATGCTGGGGTCGCTTACAGTTCTCACCTTAGCGGTCGCCGTCTGGCGGCCCTATGTTTACCACCCGAGTTCTGCCCCTATCATTAAAACCATTGAGCTTGAAAAGAGCGAAATCCGTTCTTTGCTGCCTGAAGCCAGTGAGCCTATCGACCAGGCGGCTCAGGAAGATGAAGCTATCCCGCAGGATGAGCTGGACGATAAAACCGAGAACGAAGCGGGTATCCACGAATATGTTGTCTCTACCGGGGATACGCTGAGCAGCGTGCTGAACCAGTACGGCATCGACATGGGCAATATCAGCCAGCTGGCGGCTGCGGATAAAGATCTTCGTAACCTGAAAATCGGACAGCAGCTCTCCTGGACATTAACGGCGGATGGCGATCTCCAGCGTCTGACCTGGGAAATGTCCCGCCGCGAAACCCGCACCTACGATCGCACTGCAAACGGTTTCAAGATGACCAGCGAAATGCAGAAGGGTGACTGGGTTAACAGCGTTCTGAAAGGTACCGTGGGCGCGAGCTTTGTCTCCAGCGCGCGCGATGCAGGCCTGACCAGCGCTGAAATCAGCTCGGTGATCAAAGCCATGCAGTGGCAGATGGATTTCCGCAAGCTGAAGAAGGGCGATGAGTTCTCCGTCCTGATGTCCCGCGAAATGCTGGACGGCAAGCGCGAGCAAAGCCAGCTGCTGGGCGTACGTCTGCGCTCCGAAGGCAAAGATTACTACGCGATTCGTGCCGAAGACGGTAAGTTCTATGACCGCAGCGGTACGGGCCTTGCAAAAGGTTTCCTGCGTTTCCCGACGGCAAAACAATTCCGCGTCTCCTCTAACTTTAACCCGCGTCGTCTGAACCCGGTAACCGGGCGCGTCGCGCCGCACCGTGGCGTTGACTTTGCCATGCCGCAGGGCACGCCGGTACTGGCAGTAGGGGATGGCGAAGTGGTGGTGGCCAAGCGTAGCGGTGCCGCCGGATATTATGTCGCGGTACGTCATGGTCGTACTTATACGACCCGCTACATGCACCTGCGTAAGCTGCTGGTCAAACCGGGCCAGAAGGTGAAGCGTGGTGACCGTATCGCGATCTCCGGCAATACCGGACGCTCTACCGGCCCGCACCTGCACTATGAAGTGTGGATCAACCAGCAGGCCGTGAACCCGCTGACGGCGAAACTGCCGCGCACCGAAGGCCTGACAGGTAAAGATCGTACTGATTATCTGGCGCAGGTGAAAGAGGTGATGCCGCAGCTGAGCTTAAACTAAGCCCTCTGTTTTTGTTAAAAAAGCCGGCGCACACTGACGCCGGCTTTTTCTTTTGTGCGTGGACGACTGCCTCGCTACACTATCTGAATAAAATTTTGCGTCATCAGACCCTGGATCCAGCATGGAAACCAAAAAAAACAATATTGAATACATTCCTGAGTTTGAAAAATCCTTCCGCCATCCGCGCAACTGGGGCGCCTGGCTTGGTGTTTACACTTTTGCGGGGATGGCGATGCTGCCTGCTTCCGTACGCGATCCCGTTCTGGGGAAAATTGGCCGTCTGGCCGGGCGTTTAGGCAAGAGCGCCCGCCGCCGCGCGCAGATTAACCTCTATTACTGTTTTCCTGAGAAAAGCGACGCCGAGCGCGAGGCAATCATTGATGAAATGTACACCACCGCCCCGCAGGCAATGGCGATGATGGCTGAACTGGCGCTGAAAGGGCCGGATAAAATCGTCGATCGCGTTGACTGGAAAGGGCTGGACATCATCGAGGAGATGCGCCGCAATGACGAGAAAGTCATTTTCCTTGTTCCCCACGGCTGGGGCGTTGATATTCCGGCGATGCTGATGGCGTCTCAGGGCCAGAAAATGGCGGCGATGTTCCATAACCAGGGAAATAAAATCTACGATTTTGTCTGGAATACGGTGCGTCGTCGTTTTGGCGGACGTTTGCATGCGCGTAACGATGGCATTAAGCCCTTCATTCAGTCGGTACGTCAGGGGTACTGGGGATACTATCTGCCGGATCAGGACCACGGCCCGGAGCACAGCGAGTTTGTCGATTTCTTTGCGACCTATAAAGCGACGCTCCCCGCGATTGGTCGCCTGATGAAAGTCTGTCGTGCCCGCGTGATCCCGCTGTTCCCGGTCTATGACGGCAAAACGCATCGCCTGAGTATTGAGGTCCGTCCGCCGATGGATGATCTGCTGACCGCGGACGACCACACCATTGCGCGTCGAATGAACGAAGAGGTGGAAATCCTGGTGGGGCCGCATGCCGAACAGTACACGTGGATCCTGAAGCTGCTTAAAACGCGTAAGCCGGGTGAAACTGAGCCCTATAAACGCAAAGAGCTTTATCCGCGGAAATAATAAAAGCCCTCTCCATCTGGAGAGGGCTTTTTAACACAGACATTATTACTCGACGGTCATAACGCGCGTGGTGTTGGTTGAGCCGATGGTGCTCATCACGTCGCCCTGGGTCACAATGACGATATCACCGGACACCAGATAGCCTTTGTCGCGCAGCAGGTTTACGGCATCGTGTGCCGCAGCTACGCCGTCACTGGTGCTGTCGAAGTGAACCGGCGTCACGCCGCGGTACAGCGCCGTCAGGTTCAGGGTACGTTCGTGACGGGACATGGCGAAGATCGGCAGACCAGAGCTGATACGAGAGGTCATCAGCGCGGTGCGGCCAGATTCGGTCATGGTGATGATCGCGGTAACGCCCTTCAGATGGTTTGCCGCATACATCGCAGACATCGCTATCGCTTCTTCCACGTTGTCGAACTGCACGTCCAGACGGTGTTTAGAAACGTTGATGCTTGGGATCTTTTCAGCGCCCAGGCAGACGCGCGCCATAGCGGCCACGGTTTCTGCCGGATACTGGCCCGCAGCGGTTTCCGCAGAGAGCATCACCGCATCGGTACCGTCCAGCACGGCGTTAGCCACGTCCATGACTTCTGCACGGGTTGGCATTGGGTTGGTGATCATCGATTCCATCATCTGAGTCGCGGTGATCACCGCGCGGTTCAGCTGACGTGCGCGACGAATCAGCGCTTTCTGGATCCCTACCAGCTCAGGGTCGCCAATCTCCACGCCCAGGTCACCGCGCGCAACCATCACCACGTCAGAGGCGAGGATCACATCGTCCATGGCATCCTGATCGCAAACGGCTTCCGCGCGTTCAACTTTCGCGACGATTTTAGCATCGCAGCCTGCATCACGTGCCAGGCGACGCGCATAGTTCAGATCTTCGCCGCAGCGCGGGAAGGAGACCGCCAGGTAGTCAACGCCGATCAGCGCAGCCGTCACGATGTCCGCTTTGTCTTTATCGGTAAGCGCTTCTGCAGAGAGGCCGCCGCCCAGTTTGTTGATGCCTTTATTGTTGGAGAGCGGGCCGCCGACGGTGACTTCGGTGAACACTTTCATGCCCTGAACTTCCAGCACCTTCAGCTGTACGCGACCGTCGTCGAGCAGCAGGATATCGCCTGGCACCACGTCAGCCGGCAGGCCTTTATAGTCGATACCGACTTTCTCTTTATCGCCTTCGCCTTTGCCCAGGTTGGCATCAAGCAGGAATTTGTCGCCGATATTGAGGAAAACCTTACCCTCTTTAAAGGTCGATACACGAATTTTTGGACCCTGCAAATCGCCGAGGATAGCAACGTGGCGGCCCAGTTTGGCTGCGATTTCACGCACTTTATCGGCACGTAATTTATGGTCTTCTGGCGTACCGTGAGAGAAGTTCATACGCACCACGTTGGCGCCGGCGGCGATAATTTTCTCAAGATTATTATCGCGATCGGTGGCCGGGCCTAAGGTGGTTACGATCTTGGTTCTGCGAAGCCTTCTGGACATGTAATACTCCGTTGACTGAAACAACTTTGGTGTTGCGTGAACATTGAATCGGCCTTCATCTGCTGCAAGGCAGCGGAGAGTGGACCGAATGCCGTAAATCGTTACATCGTAATTATTGGTTACGTCTTCGTTATCAACTATCAGGGAACATCGCTCTTTATAAGCAATTCTTTATCAAAACGCGATTCCTTCAGCGCTTCCTTGACCCGCTTCAAGTTATCCCGGAATTTTGCGCCCCGACGTAAGGTAAAACCGGTTGCCAGCACGTCAATCACGGTGAGCTGCGCCAGTCGGGAAACCATCGGCATATAAATGTCGGTGTCTTCCGGCACGTCGAGGGTGATCGCCAGCGTCGCCTCACGGGCCAGCGGCGTGCCTGCCGTGGTGAGGGCAATCACCATGGCATCGTTTTCACGGGCCAGCTGCGCCAGCTCTACCTGACTCTTGGTGCGGCCGGTGTGCGAAATCAGTACCACGACGTCATCTTCACTGCAATTCATACAGCTCATGCGTTGCAGCACAATGTCATCGGAATAAATAACCGGGACGTTAAAGCGGAAAAATTTGTTCATGGCGTCATGCGCCACGGCCGCCGACGACCCGAGACCAAAGAACGCAATCCGCTTGGCCTGGGTGAGCAAATCCACCGCGCGATTCACGGAACTCATGTCCAGCGACTGGCGGACGTGGTCAAGCGAAGCCATAGCCGATTCAAAAATTTTCGCGGTATAGGCATCAACGCTGTCGTCTTCATCCACATTACGATTAACATATGGGGTGCCGTTAGCCAGACTTTGTGCCAGATGCAGTTTAAAATCAGGAAAGCCGCGCGTTTCGAGGCTGCGGCAAAAGCGATTGACCGTCGGTTCGCTAACACCCGCTTCCTGTGCCAGAGCGGCGATGCTTGAATGAATCGCCTGAGCGGGGGAGGCGAGAATGACCTCGGCCACTTTTCGCTCGGATTTGCTAAGGTGTTCCAGTTGAAACTGGATTTTTTCCAGCATGTTCATGTTAACAGGACGCTCATGGGTGTAAACGATTTCATAAATTGATGAAATCGTGATTCGATTTAGCCGATATTACCCTTGTGGCTTCCATTAAGGGTAACAATCGACAAGATAATGTTGTTGTTTTTTTTCATTACTTGATCGGTGTCGGGTTTTGCTGTGACCCTGTTGCGCAAAGAAACGACGGTTGTTGCGTCATTGCGCCGTCGTAATCCTCCAAAGGGGGAAAAATCGCGTTATCGCACGCGACGATAAGCGCTAATGGTTTCGGGAATGACGTAAAAGCAGTACAGTGCATTGTAATAAAATTACAACGATACCTGGCAGAAGTACCAGGTGATCCAACTGAGGAGAATGACATGGCGGTAACGCAAACAGCCCAGGCATGTGACCTGGTCATTTTCGGCGCGAAAGGCGATCTTGCACGCCGAAAATTGCTGCCTTCCCTGTATCAACTGGAGAAAGCGGGCCAAATTCATCCGGATACCCGTATCCTGGGTGTTGGGCGCGCAGACTGGGATAAGGACGCTTATACCAAAGTCGTCCGCGAGGCGCTCGAAACTTTCATGAAGGAAAAAATTGATGAAAGTTTGTGGGATACCCTGAGTGGACGCCTCGATTTCTGCAACCTGGACGTCAACGACGTCAGCGCGTTTACCCGCTTAGGCGCGATGCTGGATCAGAAAAACCGTGTCACCATTAACTATTTCGCCATGCCGCCAAGCACCTTCGGCGCCATCTGCAAAGGTCTGGGTGAAGCCAAACTGAACGCCAAACCGGCGCGCGTCGTGATGGAGAAGCCGCTGGGTACGTCGCTGGCAACCTCGCGTGAAATCAACGACCAGGTGGGCGAGTTCTTTGAAGAGTGCCAGGTCTACCGTATCGACCACTATCTCGGTAAAGAGACGGTACTGAACCTGCTGGCGCTGCGTTTCGCTAACTCCCTGTTTGTGAATAACTGGGACAACCGCACTATCGACCACGTGGAAATCACCGTGGCGGAAGAGGTGGGGATTGAAGGTCGCTGGGGTTACTTTGACCAGGCCGGTCAGATGCGCGACATGATCCAGAACCACCTGCTGCAAATTCTGTGCATGATTGCCATGTCTCCACCGTCTGACCTGACGGCTGACAGCATCCGTGACGCAAAAGTGAAAGTGCTGAAGTCATTGCGCCGCATCGATCGCTCCAACGTGCGTGAGAAGACCGTCCGCGGCCAGTACACCGCCGGGTTTGCGCAAGGCAAAAAAGTGCCGGGCTACCTGGAAGAAGAGGGCGCGAACAAGTCCAGCAACACCGAGACGTTCGTGGCGATCCGCGTGGATATCGACGACTGGCGCTGGGCGGGCGTTCCGTTCTACCTGCGCACCGGTAAACGTCTGCCGGCCAAATGTTCCGAAGTGGTGGTTTACTTCAAAAACCCGGAACTGAACCTGTTCAAAGAGTCCTGGCAGGAACTGCCGCAGAACAAACTGACCATTCGACTGCAGCCGGACGAAGGGGTGGATATCCAGATCCTGAACAAAGTGCCGGGGCTGGATCATAAACACAACCTGCAGACCACCAAGCTGGATCTGAGCTACTCCGAAACCTTTAACCAGACGCACCTGGCCGATGCTTACGAGCGTCTGCTGCTGGAAACCATGCGCGGTATCCAGGCGCTGTTCGTGCGTCGCGACGAAGTGGAAGAGGCGTGGAAATGGGTCGACTCCATCACCGAAGCCTGGGCGGCCGATCAGGATGCGCCAAAACCGTATCAGGCGGGTACATGGGGACCTGTCGCGTCGGTGGCGATGATCACCCGCGATGGCCGCTCCTGGAACGAGTTTGAGTAAGATAATCCTCTAGCTCGAAAGTGTTATTTTACCGGTAACATGATCTAACACAGCTAGTGGCACAATTTTCAACTTTTAAGCTCCGCGTGGATTCACCCGCGGAGCTTTTTTTATTACACTGCCGGAAGTGATTTTGCCCCAGAGCTCCGGACAGCAAGCGTTTCAGCGTTGTTAACAACTGCCAGCGACTTTGTAAACTCCCGAGCCGGACAGATAATTTAGAGGAGCTTTTATGAATCCGACATTGTTACGCGTAACACAACGCATTATCGAGCGCTCGAAAGAGACCCGTTCGGCCTACCTCGCCCGGATTGAACAGGCAAAGAGCAGCACCGTCCACCGATCTCAGCTGGCCTGCGGGAACCTGGCGCACGGCTTCGCCGCCTGCCAGCCTGATGATAAAGCGTCGCTGAAAAGCATGTTGCGTAACAATATCGCCATCATTACCTCCTATAACGATATGCTTTCCGCACACCAGCCGTATGAGGTCTATCCCGCTATCATCCGTAACGCGCTGCACAGCGTAAATGCGGTGGGCCAGGTGGCGGGCGGCGTACCTGCCATGTGCGACGGCGTGACGCAGGGGCAGGACGGCATGGAGCTGTCCCTGCTGAGCCGCGAAGTGATTGCCATGTCTGCCGCGGTGGGGCTGTCACACAATATGTTCGATGGCGCGCTGTACCTCGGCGTGTGCGACAAGATTGTCCCGGGCCTGGTGATGGCGGCGCTGTCGTTTGGCCACCTGCCTGCGATCTTCGTGCCGTCAGGCCCAATGGCGAGCGGTCTGCCGAACAAAGAAAAAGTGCGTATCCGCCAGCTGTACGCGGAAGGGAAAGCAGACCGTCAGGCGCTCCTGGAGGCGGAAGCCGCGTCCTATCATGCGCCGGGGACCTGTACGTTCTACGGTACGGCTAACACTAACCAGATGGTCGTGGAATTTATGGGAATGCAGCTTCCGGGCTCGTCCTTCATCCAGCCGGATGCGCCGCTGCGCAAGGCACTGACCGAGGCCGCGGCCCGTCAGGTCACGCGTCTGACCGGCAACGGCAACGAATGGATGCCGATGGGCAAAATGGTCGACGAAAAAGTCATCGTCAACGGAATTGTCGCGCTGCTGGCAACCGGGGGGTCAACCAACCACACCATGCACCTGGTGGCCATGGCGCGTGCGGCGGGCATTCTGATTAACTGGGATGACTTCTCCGAGATCTCTTCCGTGGTGCCGCTGATGGCGCGCCTGTACCCGAACGGTCCGGCGGATATTAACCACTTCCAGGCCGCAGGCGGCGTACCGCTGCTGATGCGCGAGCTGCTGAAAGGCGGACTGCTGCATGAAGACGTGAATACCGTGGCGGGCTTTGGCCTTCAGCGCTACACCCAGGAGCCGTGGCTGAACAACGGCGAGCTGGACTGGCGTGAAGGGGCGAGCGCGTCCCTTGATGCGCAGGTGATTGCCACAATCGACAAACCGTTCTCTCCTCATGGCGGCACCAAAGTGCTGAGCGGCAACCTCGGTCGTGCGGTAATGAAGACCTCTGCCGTACCGGAAGAGAACCAGGTTATCGAAGCGCCGGCGGTGGTATTTGAAAGCCAGCACGACGTATTACCGGCCTTTGACGCCGGTCTGCTCGATAAAGACTGCGTGGTGGTGGTGCGTCACCAGGGGCCTAAAGCCAACGGGATGCCAGAATTACATAAACTTATGCCACCACTTGGTGTATTATTGGACCGCCGTTTCAAAATTGCGCTAGTCACCGATGGACGCCTCTCCGGGGCATCCGGTAAAGTGCCTTCAGCCATCCACGTGACGCCGGAAGCCTACGATGGTGGTCTGCTGGCGAAAGTACGCGACGGTGACATGATCCGCGTGAACGGTCAGACGGGCGAGTTAACCCTGCTGGTGGATGAAGCCGAGCTGGCGGCACGTCAGCCTCATATTCCTGACCTGAGCGCATCGCGCGTGGGGACCGGACGCGAAATGTTCAGCGCGCTGCGTGAGAAACTCTCCGGTGCGGAGCAGGGCGCAACCTGTATTACGTTTTAAGACGACTTGATTTTAACGATCTGGCGAGAGAAAACTCTGATGAAAAACTGGAAAACAAGTGCAGAAGCAATCCTGACCACTGGCCCTGTCGTGCCGGTTATCGTGGTAAACAAGCTGGAGCACGCTGTACCGATGGCGAAAGCGCTGGTTGCGGGTGGCGTTCGCGTTCTGGAAGTGACCCTGCGCACCGCCTGCGCGATGGATGCTATCCGCGCTATCGCGAAAGAAGTGCCGGACGCCATCATCGGTGCGGGCACCGTTCTCAACGCGCAGCAGCTGGCGGAAGTGACCGAAGCGGGCGCGCAGTTCGCCATCAGCCCTGGCCTGACCGAGCCGCTGCTGAAAGCCGCCACGGAAGGTACTATTCCGCTGATCCCTGGCATCAGCACCGTCTCTGAACTGATGCTGGGCATGGACTACGGTCTGAAAGAGTTCAAATTCTTCCCGGCCGAAGCGAACGGCGGCACCAAAGCGCTGCAGGCGATTGCGGGCCCCTTCTCTCAGGTACGCTTCTGCCCGACGGGCGGTATCTCTCCTGCCAACTACCGTGACTACCTGGCGCTGAAAAGCGTGCTGTGCATCGGCGGTTCATGGCTGGTTCCGGCGGATGCGCTGGAAGCGGGCGACTGGGATCGCATTACCAAACTGGCTCGCGAAGCGGTTGAAGGCGCGAAGCAGTAAGCCATTCGCCATATGAAAAACGGGCCTTCTGGCCCGTTTTTTTATCCTGCAACCTTGACGCTCGCAGCGGCCGCTTTCGCTCTCGCCACGGCGTCGTCAACGTTATCCCCGGTGGCTAAGGCCACGCCAAGACGACGAGTTCCGTCGATCTCCGGCTTGCCGAACAAACGTACCTGCAATCCAGCGCCCACCGCCCCGTCGACGTTATCAAACGTGACGTTCTGGCTGGTTAACTGCGGCAGGATCACCGCCGAGGCGGCAGGGCCATACTGACGAACACCGCCGACGGGCAGGCCGAGGAAGGCGCGCACGTGCAGGGCGAACTCGGAGAGATCCTGCGAAATCAGCGTGACCATGCCGGTGTCATGCGGGCGAGGGGAGACTTCGCTGAAAATCACCTCATCACCGCATACAAACAGCTCCACGCCGAACAGGCCATAGCCGCCCAGCGCCAGGACGGTTTTACGGGCGATCTCCTGAGCACGCTCCAGCGCCAGGGTGCTCATCTGCTGCGGCTGCCAGGATTCGCGATAATCGCCATCTTCCTGACGGTGACCAATCGGGTCGCAGAAATGGACGCCGTCAACGGCGCTGACGGTCAGCAGGGTGATTTCGAAATCAAACTTCACGACGCCTTCGACGATCACGCGACCGGCTCCGGCACGGCCGCCCTGCTGGGCATAATCCCACGCGTTATCCAGAGTGCCGCTGTCGCGAATAAAGCTCTGTCCTTTTCCGGAGGAGCTCATCACCGGCTTAACGATGCACGGGTAGCCAATCTCCTCAACGGCCTGCAGGAACGCGGCTTTATCGCCAGCAAAACGGTAGCTCGAGGTGGGCAATCCCAGCTCTTCCGCCGCCAGGCGACGAATACCTTCGCGGTTCATGGTCAGCTTTGCGGCTTTCGCGCAGGGCACCACGCGCTGGCCTTCCTGCTCCAGGGCGATCAGCGTATCGGTGGCAATGGCCTCAATTTCCGGCACGACAAAATCGGGTTTTTCGCGCGTAATCAGCTCGCGAAGGGCATCGCCATCCAGCATGTTAATCACATAAGAACGATGGGCGACGTGCATGGCGGGTGCGTCGGCGTAACGGTCTACGGCAATGACTTCCACACCTAAACGCTGGCACTCAATGGCGACCTCTTTCCCCAGCTCGCCCGATCCCAACAGCATCACTCGCGTCGCCGCAGGCCGCAGCGCAGTTCCTAAACGAATCATAACAATCCCCCTGAAAAAGTTGCGCGCAGTATAAACGAAAACGTTTGCGTCTGTCTCGTGCACGGCTAAGCGAGGGGACAGAAATTTGCGCTTCTTTAGCCCGACCAGACATTTCCTGACGCCTGCTCGCTTACGCTGTGAAACATGTTCACCGTTAAGTGAGGGAAACCATGTCTGGCTGGTTAAATCAATTGCAATCCCTGTTAGGGCAGAAAACATCGTCTGGCGAGCGGGACCTCAGCAAACTGCTGGTACCCGGAGCGCTCGGCGGGCTGGCAGGCCTGCTGGTCGCGAATAAATCCTCACGCAAGCTGCTGGCAAAGTATGGTACAGGCGCGCTGCTGGCCGGCGGCGGCGCCATCGCGGGCACCGTGCTGTGGAATAAATACAAGGACAGAATACGGACCGCGCACAGCGATGAACCGCATTACGGCGAGCACACCTCGCCGCTGGATCTGCGTACTGAACGGCTCATTCTTGCGCTGGTTTTTGCCGCGAAAAGCGACGGGCATATTGACGATAAGGAACGAGCGGCGATCGAGCAGCAGCTGCGCGAGGCCGGCGTTGAAGAGAAGGGAAGAGTGCTGGTGGCGCAGGCGATTGAACAGCCGCTCGAGCCGCAGCGTCTTGCGCAAAGTGTGAAAAATGAGGAAGAGGCGCTGGAGCTCTATTTCCTCAGCTGCGCAGCCATCGATATCGATCATTTTATGGAGCGGAGCTACCTTAACGCCCTGGGCGATGCGTTAAAGATCCCTCAGGACGTGCGCGAGGGCATTGAGCGGGATATCCGGGAGCAAAAACAGGCGTTACAGGGATAGTCGTCGCCGTCGCGACGCTGTTTCGCTTGCATCATGCGTGGGTTTTGCCAACCTTATAGGGTGTAAAACTTAAAAGAATGATGACATGCCACCGAAAGCCCGACGTACTCCTTATGCGATCACCACGCATGGCGATACGCGTATAGACAACTATTACTGGCTGAGGGACGATTCGCGCTCCCGGCCAGAGGTACTCGACTACCTGCACGAGGAAAACGACTATGGCCGCAAGGTCATGTCCAGCCAGCAGACGCTTCAGGACCAGCTCCTGAATGAAATGGTGCAGCGTATTCCCCAGCGCGATATCTCCGCGCCCTGGACCAAAAACGGCTATCGCTATCGCCATATTTACGAGCCCGGCAATGAGTATCCCATCTACCAGCGTCAGTCGGTGTTAAGCGCCGAATGGGATGAGTGGGATATTCTGCTGGATGCCAACCAGCGCGCCGCCCACAGCGAGTTTTATACCCTGGGCGGCATGTCCATTTCCCCTGACAACGCGGTGATGGCGCTGGCGGAGGATTATCTCTCCCGCCGCCAGTACGGCCTGCGGTTTCGCAATCTGGAGACCGGCAACTGGTATCCGGAAATGCTGGAAAACGTCTCCCCGGATTTTGTCTGGGCGAATGATTCCGAGACGGTTTATTACGTCAAAAAGCACGCGTCGACGCTGCTGCCTTACCAGGTGTGGCGACATACCGTGGGAACAGACTCCGCTGACGACGAGCTGGTTTATGAAGAGAAAGACGAAACGTTCTATGTCAGCCTGCATAAAACCTCCTCGCGCCACTATGTGATTATCTTCCTTGCCAGCGCGACGACGTCTGAAGTTCTGCTGCTGGATGCCGAACTGCCCGATGCCCAGCCGCTCTGTTTCCTGCCGCGCCGTAAGGATCACGAGTACAGCCTGGATCACTTCCAGCACAGCTTTTATTTGCGCTCCAATCGCGAGGGCAAAAACTTTGGTCTCTATAAAACCAAAGTGCGCGATGAGCGCAAGTGGGAGGTGCTTATCCCCGCGCGGGATCAGGTGATGCTGGAAGGGTTCACCCTGTTTACCGACTGGCTGGTGGTGGAAGAGCGTCAGCGCGGGCTGACCAGTATCCGGCAAATCAACCGTAAAACCCGGGAAGTGGTGGGGATTGCGTTTGATGACCCGGCCTACGTGACGTGGATTGGGTTCAACCCTGAACCCGAATCGTCGCGGTTGCGCTACGGCTACTCCTCCATGACCACGCCGGACACCCTGTTTGAGCTGGATATGGATACCGGGCAGCGCCAGGTGATTAAACAGACCGAGGTAAAAGGGTTTGAGTCCGAAAACTACCGCAGCGAGCACCTGTGGGTCACCGCCCGTGATGGCGTGGAGGTGCCGGTCTCTCTTGTTTACCATCGGGCTCATTTCCAGAAAGGCAAAAACCCGATTCTGGTGTACGGCTACGGCTCGTATGGCTCAAGCATGGACGCCGATTTCAGCAGCAGCCGGCTAAGCCTGCTCGATCGCGGTTTTGTTTTCGCCATCGCCCATATTCGCGGCGGCGGTGAGCTGGGCCAGCACTGGTATGAAGACGGGAAATTCCTGAAAAAGAAAAACACCTTCAATGACTACCTCGACGTCTGCGATGCGCTGATTGAGCAGGGATACGGCGATCCGCAGCTCTGCTTTGGGATGGGGGGCAGCGCGGGCGGCATGCTGATGGGGGCGGCGATCAACCAGCGTCCCGACCGCTTTAAGGGGATTGTCGCACAGGTTCCGTTTGTCGATGTGGCCACGACCATGCTCGATGAATCCATTCCCCTTACTACCGGGGAATTTGAGGAGTGGGGGAATCCGCAGGATGAGATGTACTACCGCTATATGAAAGAGTACAGCCCGTACGATAACGTTGAGGCGAAAGCCTACCCGCATATGCTGGTCACCACCGGTTTGCATGATTCTCAGGTGCAATACTGGGAGCCGGCAAAATGGGTGGCAAAACTGCGTGAGCTGAAAACCGATGACAATCTGCTGCTGCTGTGTACCGATATGGATTCCGGACACGGGGGGAAATCGGGGCGATTTAAATCGTACGAAGGGGTTGCGCTGGAATATGCCTTTTTAATAGGCCTGGCGCAGGACACGCTGCCAGGCCGTGCGGAGCGTTAAGCGTCGCCCAGATAATGTTTCAGCGTTAAGCGCAGTTCCGGGCTCATTCTGTCGAGGTTGTTATACAGCCAGCGCAAATAGCCCGGGTCTTTATTCGCCACCTCGGACACCGGCTTCCCGCGATATTTACCAAAGGTAAACGTGGTCAGCAGCGCGGGACGTCCTGTGATCGTCGCCATGTCATCCGGCGTCCAGCCAGAGATATTCATAATATCAATCAGCAACGCGGCGGTGATATAGCAGTCATACAGGGCGCGGTGATGGTGAAGCCCCTCAGGGGTACGGACGCTTAGCTTACGGGACTTGTACAGCGCCATGTTGCTGTATTTAATCCCCGGCCAGAGGCGACGCGCCAGCTTCATGGTACAAATCCATTCGCCCGGCATCTCAGGTAACACCCGGCGGTCAAAGCTGGCGTTATGCGCGACGTACCACGGGCTACCGTAGTAGTGCGGAATGATCTCTTCGATCCACGGCTTATCCGCCACCATCGATTCGGTAATGCGATGGATAGCCATCGCCTGAGGGCTGATGGGGCGATCGGGACGCACCAGATGGCTCATTGGGTTGACGATTTTACCATCAACCACGTCGACAGAGGCCACTTCCACTATTCCGCCCTGAAGATCGCAAGTTTCGGTATCGATGACGCGCAGCATTGAAAACTCCTGAGCTTAAAACGCCTAGCCTAAAGGAATGATATCGCCTTGCCAACCCTCTCCGCCGAGCGTGCCGGTCACCAGAAGCTCTCCCTTATCCGCGCGCACGATCAGCTGGCCTTTTTCATCCCACAGCGCGCTGCCGCCGCAGGCGTTCGCCATCAGCACCGCAATGGCATATTTATGCGCGAAGCGCTGCAGGTTACTGATGGACTGCCGCCAGCGATTATCCCCCACCGACTGGCAGCTGGTAACAAGCGTTGCCCGGGGATCGAGATTGGGCGAATCGGGATGTGCATCAAGGATGGTAAGGTGTTTATCCCCCGGCACGAGGCTGGCACCGCGCCCTTGCGGATAGCGCAAAATGCGATGGCGAGCGGGCGAAAACAGCACAAGGCCTTTCTGGCGCTGGCCATTCTGCTCCAGGGGGAGCCCGGCAATAACGGTGATCTGGTGTTGATGTGCCGCGTTGAGCAGCGGCTCCAGCTGCGCGTCATCGGGCGGGGGAGGTAACGTGGGCGAGCCTGAGCCCGTTAATGAGAGTTCAGGGAAAACCAGCAGATCGCACCGCTGCCGTGCTGCTTCGGCGATGAAGCGCAGGTGGTGCGTAACATGGTGATCTACAGTTTGATGCAGCCCGCCATACTGGGCTGCCGCTATATTCCAATGTGACATCGTGACTTCCTTATACACTGAGTCGCAAAGATTTAAGAATACACCTAAAATAATCAGGGTTTTCTTATCCTGCCAGATTCCGCGTAAGGAAATGTAACGACTCGTTAAGCTTATTTAACTTTAGGCTCGTACGGTAAACGAGAGAGGTTGACCGAGGCGAGGCGGTGGGCGATGAGTCTTTCGCGAAACCAGTCGCGCAGATGGGCGGGCTGTTCCCGTTCCACGACTTCAGCCACGACGGGCATGTTGTAACGCTCTTTGAACGCGACGCCAGCGGCAGCGAGATCGACATTCACTTTATCCATCTCGTCCTGCGGAAGGGCGGCCAGATTGATCTTCATTACCTTCTCCTTTTTATGCGGCGGCAACGTTACCGCGATTGCACGACGATGACAAGCGGAGGCAGGATGATCCTCGACTCGTTTATTATACAGCGTTATTCTTTAGCATACAGACATAACAAAAAGGAATGATAGGATGGGTTTCTCCGCTTCCCGCGCGGTCTGCGCACTGGTTTTTGTGGCCTCGACAATGATGACGCCTTCCGTGCTGGCACATGCACATCTTAAACAGCAGATCCCGGCAGCAGACAGCGTGGTGACCGCACCGCAGGCACTTACGCTGAATTTTTCAGAAGGTATCGAACCTGGATTTAGCGGTGTAGTGGTAACGGATGCGCAAAAGCAGATCGTCAAAACGGGAACCGCTACGCGCGACGAAAAGAACAAAGCTCAGCTTACCGTGCCGCTGGAACAAACGCTGGCATCAGGGACTTACCAGGTGGACTGGCATGTGGTCTCCGTGGATGGCCATAAAACCAAAGGCAGCTATCACTTTAGCGTGAAATAGCATGCTGGCGCTGTGTTATATCGGGCTACGCTTTATCCATTTCGGGGCGCTGATGCTGGTGTTTGGCAATGCGCTTTACAGCGTCTGGTTTGCGCCTTACTCTCTCCACCGTCTGCTGTCCCGGCGTTTTCAGTCGCAGCAGAAAGTGGCGGCCTTAGTGAGCCTGGCGGCAGCAGTCCTGATGTTTGTGCTGCAGGGTGGATTGATGGGCAACGGCTGGGGAGATGTATTTGCGCCACAGATCTGGTTCAGCGTGATGGGAACCCGGTTTGGCGGCGTCTGGCTGTGGCAAATAATTCTCGCTGCGCTGACGGTCAGTGCGGCATGGCTCGCGCCGCTGAAAGGTTCGCGTCTGCTGCTGCTCGCAATGGGCCAGCTTATCCTGCTGGCTGGGGTAGGGCATGCGGCGATGAACGACGGTCCGACGGGGGCGCTGCAGCGTCTTAATTATGCTTTTCACCTGATATGTGCCGCCACCTGGCTTGGCGGATTACTGCCCCTGCTGTTCTGCATGCGTCTGGCGAAAGGGCGCTGGCAGAATGCCGCCATCTTTACCATGATGCGCTTCTCGCGCGTGGGGCATTACGCCGTTGCGGGCGTCCTGCTCTCCGGGGTGATAAATGCGCTCATGATACTGGGCCTCGATATTCCCTGGCAGGCTGGCTACGTGCGGTTTTTGTTGTTCAAATGTGCGCTGGTGGCGTTGATGGTGGTAATTGCGCTGGCAAATCGGTATTTTCTGGTGCCACGGTTTCGTCCGGAGAGCGGGCGAGCACAACAGATTTTTATCAGGATGACACAGGCAGAAGTGGTGCTGGGAGCGCTGGTGCTGGCAACGGTCAGTCTGTTCGCCACCTGGGAACCCTTCTGACAAGGTTAAATATCATATGAAAAAGACAGTAATTTCTCTCATATTGCTGGCCTGTACGGGTAGCGCGCTTGCCGCACCGCAGGTTATCACCGTGAGTCGTTTTGAAGTGGGTAAGGACAAATGGGCGTTCAATCGCGAAGAGGTGATGCTGACCTGCCGTCCAGGTCATGCGCTGTATGCCATCAACCCGAGCACGCTGGTGCAATACCCGCTGAATGACACCGCAGAGCAGCAGGTAGCCAGCGGCAAGAGCAGCGGCCAGCCGATTAGCATTATTCAGATCGATGACCCGGCGCATCCGGGACAAAAAATGAGTCTGGCGCCGTTTATCGAGCGCGCCGACAAGCTCTGCTAACGTTCGGGTTTCCAATAAAAAACCGCAGATGCTTGCGAAAGCACTGCGGTTTTTCACTTTTAATGATGCTCTGGCGCTTTTTTTCCGACCGCTTTTGCTGTGGACTGGAAAACCTGGCGTCGTCATCTATTCTTAAAAGGCAAGGCGACTTAGCCTGCATTAATGCCAACTTTTAGCGCACGGCTCTCTCCCAAGAGCCATTTCCCTGGACCGAATACAGGAATCGTATTCGGTCTCTTTTTATCTGTATGTTTTTCAAAGTGTTGTTCGGTGTTGATTCTAAATCACCCGAAACTTTCTCGAACATTCCATATCCTGTCTAAACCATAACATACTCAGGACCGCGTGCGTCCAGGGTTTTTTGGGATCTTTGTTAAAATTTTGTGGCCGAGCGACCGCTGAGCAAACGCCTTCTGGCGAGCAAAAGGGCAGCCCTAAGCTAAATAATGAACGCGCTGAATTTGTCTTTGTGGCGGACTATGTACTCCGGGAAGTTTTCAACCGTTAGCTCTTGCTTGATTAACGTCCTGTCGCGCCCCCAGATATCTTCCGCATTTTTAATGACCTTTATGATGTGTTCCGGGTTGTTAAACTCAGGAAGATCGTATTCAGTATGGGATATGGTCGACATTTTTTCTGAGATGCGCTCGGGTGTCATTACCCACGAGAAGTGCCAGCCACCATTGTCAATGATGCTGTTGTTAATCTTGAACCAGTTCCACTTTAGCCAGGACCAGTTTTTAACGCTTCGGGTGCGTTTAAGATTCCTGAATGATTCAGGTTCGCCGCCAAAGAAACTAACGAGATTTTTATATTGTGTGGCTCGCGGTAATTTACATTTTCTTGGCGTGTTGTCAGTATTAAAAACCTGCAGGTTGAACTGATAATTATAGAAATTCTGATAAATAGTGGTGCAGAGCTTTTTGGGATTTATCGATGCTACCACCTGTGGTGAAAATATCTCATCGACATCGGAAACTAAAATCAAATCATCATCGTTGGCATGCTTCAAACCCTGCATGATGGCATTCCTCTGCGCGGCTTCATTTGCCCACGCATCCACCACCATTCCCTCTGGCAGACCCGGAATCACCTCCCGAGCAGGGTGTGATTCTTCAGCGGCTTTCGTAATCGGTTCTTTATCATGAACAACGTAGATAATTTTATCTTTAAACTGGCTGTATTTATTAATGTCAAAATGCAGCGGCCTCTTTTTACCGGTAAAGGTATGCGTTGACTCAACGATAACGAAGCGATCGACAACGTCCGCGAGCGTGTTTAGCCTGATTTCGAGAAGCATATCTTCATCGTAATATAAGAAGCAGTCATAGATCATTACCGAAGTCCCTCATTTTTGCGCCCACATTGCGCTCTTCCCAACGCATTCGCCGGTTTCATTTCGCGCAATGCTAACTGAGCGCCCTCGCCCTGTGCAATAGTGGGCTGCTTTATCATTCTTTTTTAAACGGAATGCATCCGCTATGCAGTGAGCGAAGACGCCAGCCAGGCTTAAAAGTGGGACTTAACGGATGCCTCTATTTCATCGAGCAGCTCAAAGCGACGGCGGTATTCGGCACGTTTTTTACTGGCAATCTCTTCCAGGGATTTACGCTCCATGTGCAGCGGCAACTGCCAGCAGAAGGCTGACAGCTTTTTACCGTCCAGAGATCCCCAAAACTCATCGTAGCTGGCATGGAAATGGCGGCCTTTGCTCAGGCGATATCGCAGCGCGCGGAAAACGTGCCCTTCATCGCTGACGGCAAAAATCGCCCGGACAGATGACTGTGCAGCCAGCTGGAAGAGGACTTCCATCAACACTCGTTTGGGGAACAGGCCGTGGCAGGCGCGGGTGGCCTGCTTAATGACGTCTCGCGATACGCTGCGGCGGGGCCCCTGAAGCCCGCCGATGACCATGACTTGCTGGCCGTTACTGCGCGCGACGCTAAAGGTCAGGCTGGCCAGCAGCGTATCCTCGTTGTCGCGTAGCCACAGCGTGCTTTCGCCTTCGCGCTCGGCTTTCCCCGCAGAGGAGGCATTGACCGTATAGGTTACGCCGTCTTTGGCGTGGAACTGCACAACGGTTTGCTCCTGCGGGCTGCTCAGGGCCTGAGCGAGACCGCTCTCTCTCAGGCTATCAATCCAGTAGTAATGGTTGACGATAGCGTCGGCGCGATCGTTAGCCGTCAGGCCGCGCATCAGATACTGTCGGTGGGTCTTGCTGGGCAACGTAATTTGAGAGGCCAGCAGCCTGTCGAAATCGTCGCGACCCGAAAGGGCTTCCAGCATGCGATGGGTAGAAGACCAGAACAGAAGCGAGCGTAAAAGGAATTTCAGGCGATATTCGCGTTTACGCCAGATTGGACCCGGCACGCGTTTGCCGTTCACCAGCTCGGAAATAATGTTTGTGCGATGCGGATAGAAAACATCGTTATGCAGGTGCGTATTAGACACGTGAAGACCCCTCTTTTTTTATACCCTTATTCTAAAGAGCCAATAAAAAGGGATTAATA
This sequence comes from Enterobacter sp. 302C9, assembly GCF_034106085.1. Lineage (NCBI taxonomy): Bacteria > Pseudomonadati > Pseudomonadota > Gammaproteobacteria > Enterobacterales > Enterobacteriaceae > Enterobacter > Enterobacter sp. 302C9. Next base: position 258,323 of record NZ_JAWNBW010000002.1, on the reverse strand, counting down.
GCGCGAGGATCTTTATTTCTGTTTGGTTTACCGTTTGTTTCACTTCGTGACGACCGCGCCGGTCTGTCGCCTTTTCTGCGGCGGCTATACTGTTTTAAGGAGGTTCTATGTATCAGCGAATTGAAGGTGGGATGTGGCGTCACGTCTGGGTTGTCAGCGATATACACGGTTGTTACCAGTGGCTTATGGATGAGCTTAAACGCCGTCACTTTAACCCGTATGAGGATTTACTTATTTCGGTCGGGGATGTGATCGATCGTGGCCCTGATAGCGTTAAATGCCTGCAGTTAATTCATGAAAAATGGTTTCGTGCCGTGCGGGGAAACCATGAGCAAATGGCTCTCGACAGTCTGGATAATAACGATTTTTCACTCTGGACGATGAATGGCGGAATATGGTTTTCGCATCTTGAACGCGACCAGCAACAGCTTGCCCTGTCGTTGCTCGACGCCTGTCGCGATTTACCGCATATCATCGAGATAACCTGTGCGAACGGTCTGAATGTGATTGCCCATGCGGATTATCCGGCCGCGGAATACCGATGGCAAAAACCGGTCAGTGCCCAGCGCGTCTTATGGAACCGTGACAGGCTGATGGGATTTATGGTGGGCAAAGGAGAGGGCATCAGCGGCGCGGATCATTTCTGGTTTGGGCATACGCCTCTCGACAGAAGATACGATTTTAATAATCTTCACTACATTGATACGGGGGCTGTTTTCGACGGTTACTTCACGCTGGCGCAGCTGCAGTAATAAATAACCCGCCTTCGGGCGGGTTCTCTTTAGGTCAGGCAAGACGCATGACCCAGGCATCGGTTTTACTATCGTAATGCTCGCGGTAAAGGACAGAATGTTCGCCATCAAGTATTGCCGGGACGCTGGTGTCTGCATCCCATGCATCGAGCTGCATGCACAAATCCGGGTCGGATTTGCAGGGAATACTTAACGTTCGATCGCCTTGGGCTTCGCCGCGCAGTTCTGCGTCGTCGATCTCAAAAGCGCCAATACGCACGCTGGTTTTCGTCATAGTGCTCTCCGGGTCGGTTGTCAAAATCTGGTATGACCAGTGCGATCACCCATTTTTGATCGTAGACAAGGAGAGCAAAATCGCCAGTAAAAAAATGCGCTTTTTTTCAGGCTGTGCGATCGTTACCGGTAAACAGACGGCCGTCCCGAACCAGCTCGCGCGGATAGCTGTTTTTCAGCCTTGAACCGACCTTTTTTGCCAGCCCCAGCGGATATCCCTGATACGTCACTATCACTTCATCGCCTGATGGCGTGCTGTCCGGATAGACATCGCGACCACGGTACCACTCTTCGGCTTCCTGATGCGTCAGGGCAAAGGTATTCTCGCCTCCGGCAAGGGCGATAACGGCCTCATGCTGCCAGCGATACCCTTTATTATGCACTTCCGCCAGGCGGATACCGATTCGGGAAAAACGGACCTTTCCGATAAGCGGCTCGATCTGTGCCGGGAACAGCCATATCTCTTTATCACGCATCCAGGGGTGCAGGCTCTCATCCCAGACCAGCCCAACCTTTTTGGCGGCGGCTTCAAGCTGTGCTGCATCGCGACCTTTAAGAGGGGAAAACGGGAAGTTGCCGACCTTGAATTTAGGTGCGGGCAGGGGAGCAACCGCCTGCGTTTTACGCAAACGCGCCACAAAAAAACCTTCGCAGTCGTAAATCTGCGGGAACACGTGAAGGAAACCCTCCGGCGTGACCGCCTCCTGTGCCGAGGCGAACAGGCCGTTAAGCGGCAGGAACTCAACTGCCTCCGGGTAGTTCGCTTTCAGCCACAGGCAGACGTCTTCGTTTTCATCGCGGTTTAAGGTGCACGTTGAATAGACCAGCGTGCCGCCAGGGCGCAACGCGTGAAATGCGCTGTCGATCAGCTCGCGCTGCGTGGCGGCGATCTCAAGGTTGCTCTCAACTGACCAGTTTTTTAACGCGTCGGGATCTTTACGCACCACCCCTTCGCCGGAGCAGGGCGCGTCCAGCAGAATGGCATCGAAGGCTTCCGGTAAAGCGGCGCCAAACACGCGTCCGTCGAAGTGCGTCAGGGCAACATTATGAATACCGCAGCGGCTGATGTTGGCATGCAGCACCTTCACGCGGCTGGCGGAAAACTCGTTGGCGAGGATCGCCCCGTGGTTACCCATTCGGGCGGCAATTTGCGTGGTTTTTGAGCCAGGAGCGGCGGCAACATCCATCACGCGTTCAGGCGCATTGCCATTGGCGAACAGGGCGGCCACCGGCAGCATCGAGCTGGCTTCCTGAATATAGAACAGGCCGCTCAGATGTTCAGCGGTACTGCCCAGCGGCAGCGAGGCTTCGTCATCGCGTTCGATCCAGAATCCCTCGGCGCACCACGGGACCGGCGTAAGCTGCCAGCCGTACGGCGAGACCAGCGCCAGAAAATCATCGACGCTGATTTTCAGCGTGTTGACGCGAATACTTCGGCGTAACGGACGCTGGCAGGCGGCGATAAAATCATCTAACGACAGGTGAGAAGGAAGCGCCTCGCGCATCTGCGCCAGGAATTGTTCAGGAAGAAATACGGAGTTTTGAGCCACGGGCACACCACAGGGAAAAGTTCAGGTGCGCAGTGTAACATAAAGGCTCCGGTGCGTTGACACCGGAGCCTGTCAGATTAACGCGGCAGGGCGGTTCCCCATTCGCGCCACTCTTTCGGTTCGCTTTCGAGCAGCAGGAAGTGTTTACCCGGCTGCGCTTTCGGCGCCAGCGGCGTGCCCGGCGGCGTGGCAAACGCGATACCGCCGCGAATGAACTGGTTGAAGGTGCCGGTTTTCACCACGCCTCCCGTCAGGCCAAAGTCCAGCGAATATCCTGATGCCAGCCAGAATACCGAGTTATTACGGACCAGGTGCTGGTAGCGTTCGCTGATGCGTAACGCCACCATCACGCGGTCGGAGAGCGTACCGAGCGTCAGGCCCGTGACCGTACCCACTTCAATGCCGCGGAACAGTACCGGCGTGCCGATGCTCAGCGAGCCCGCTTCCGGCACTTCCACCACGATGCTCAGGCCGCCAAGGTAGCGCGAGTCGGTGATCGTGGCTTCCTGCAGTTCGAAATCACGACGGGCATTGCCCTGGCCCGGCTCAACGTTGATGTACGGCTGCAAAATGGTGTCGAGATGCTCAACGCCCGCGGCCGAGATCTGCGGCGTCACCACCGAGAAGCGCGAACCCGTCCGGGCGAAGGTCTGCACATATTCCGGGTACAGCACGGCGGTGGCCTGCACCTCGTTGCGCGAGGTAATCAGCGTCAGCTTCTGGATTTGTCCAATATCAATGCCCAGATAGCGGATTGGCATGCCTTCCGCCAGCTTACCGGCATCAAACGCGTGCAGGGTAATCTGTCCACCCACGGCACGCGCGGCGGTTTCGGACGGGAAGAGAATACGCTTATCGCCTTTGCGCAGATTCGCGCCCGCGCCGCTAAGATTATCGAAGCTAATTGCCCCGCGCAGCGCGCGTGAGAGCGGGGAGGCCTGCACGGTCAGCCCGTTACCGTTAAGCTGAACTTTCGCGCCGCCTTCGGCCCAGAAGACGCTGTTTGGCGTCAGCAGCTTGCGGTACTCCGGCTTGATATGCAGTTCGATATCAAACGCGTCCGCACGCGGGCGAACGGCGATCACTTCCCCAACTTCAAACTTGCGATACAGCACCACGGAACCTGCCTGTACGTCCGGCAGCGTCTCGGCGCTTAATGTCAGCGTGGTGGTAGGGAGATCGCTCAGGCTGTTTTCAACCGCTTTCTCCAGGTTGGCATACAGCGGATAGCTGTCGCGAACGGGGCCTTTATCACCGGGCAGAATGCGGATGCCGCCGTTAACCCATTCGCTGGCGCTGGCGCCGAGGAATTCCACGCCGTCCAGTCCCACCTTCACATCGACGCGACTGTTCACCACGAATTTGCTGTCACCGTGCACCAGGTCGCTGTACTGCGGATCGATGGCGACCGAGAAGGTCACGCCATTCGCGGAGAGCTTACGCTCCAGCACCTGGCCGACCTGCACGCCGTGTAAAATTAACGGCTGGCCGGCTTCGATTCCGTAACTTTCTGGCGCATTCAGCGTGACGGTCACTACGCCCGGCTTTTGCAGCAGGGATTTATCCGCCGGGGCAATCACGAAGCTATTGCTGGGCTCACCTTCGCCGGGGATGAGTTCAAACGTATTGCCGGTCAACAGCGTGCTGAGGCTGGCATCGTTCAGGGAGAGCTTTGGACTGCGCATTTCGATACGCGTTTTCTCGCGCAGGAGGTCGACCACGCTCGGGTCGACAGTCATTTCTCCTGTGACCGAGCCGCCCGGGTTGAGCGTCATTTTGGTGAGCTGACCAACCTGCAATCCCTGATACATCAGCGGCGTTGAACCCGCTTTTAGCCCCTTAGCATCGGGCAGAGCGAGTTTGACGATCACGCCGCGCTGGCTGTGCGCCAGGTCTGCGTACAATCCAAATGAGTCATCCGCGGTGGCAGGGCTTGAGTTTTCCGGGGAGTCAAAAGCAATGGCACCATTCACCAGCGCGGCCAGACTCTCCAGCTTCACTTTCGCACCGCTCAGGCTGAGGTCCGCATCCACGCCGGAGACGTTCCAGAAGCGGCTGCCTTTTTTCACCAGATTGGTGAAGCGACGCTCGATCAGCACGTCGATGGTGACGCCCTGTTTATTCGGGTTGATCGCGTAATCGTACACGCGGCCAACCGGGATTTTGCGGAAATAGACCAGCGAACCGCTGTTCAGAGAACCGAGATCCGGCGCCTGCAGATGAATCATTAAATCGCCGTTGTTGAGGCGGTACTTGGGCTGTGTATCCAGGGCAACAAAGTGATCCTGCGGCTCTCCTTTACCCGGCATCATGCCGATATAGTTACCGCCCACGAGCGCATCCAGCCCCGACACGCCGGCCAGAGACGCTTTTGGCGTGACCAGCCAGAACTGCGTTTCGCTGCGCAGGGCATCCTGCATGTCAGATTTAATACTGACCCGCACCTGAATCTTGTTCAGCCCTTTTCCAAGGGAGATGTCCTGAACCGTACCCACTTCAACCCCCTGGAAGCGAACGGGCGTTCGCCCGGCGACGATGCCGTCGGCGGTCTGGAAATCAATGGTGACGGTACTCCCGCGATCTTCATAGCTCGTCCAGATCAGCCAGCCTGCAATCATCAGGGCGATGACGGGCAGCAACCAGAATGGCGAAATGCGGCGTTTTGTTTTAATTCTCGCTTCAGTCGGCGAAGCGGGGGTTTCCTGACTCATGTGCATCCCAAAGTAAGCGGCTATCCAGCCATTCCACAGCAAGAATAGTCAATATCACCGCAGAGCCGAAATAAAAAGCCGCGGGTCCCATTGTAAAAGCAAGTAGCTGGTCGCGATTGATGAGCGACATCATCAGCGAAATCACGAACAGATCTAACATTGACCAGCGGCCAATCCAGGTGACGAACCGCAGCAGTAGAATGCGGGTCCGTAAGCCTTGTTCACACTTAAAGTGAATGCTGATGAGCAGGGTAAACATCACCACCACTTTGGTAAAGGGAACCAGGATACTGGCAATAAAGACGATCGCCGCCACCCCGACGTTGCTGTGCGCAAGGGAGATAATCCCGGAGAGGATAGTATCCTCCTGACGCCCGCCATTCACGTAAATGATGGAGATCGGCAGCATATTGGCTGGGATCAGAAACACCAGGGAGGCGATCAGCGCGGCCCAGCATTTTTGCAGGCTGTTGTTGCGCCGCAGTCTCAACGGAATGTGACACCGCGGGCAGCGCCCACGCGCGTCGGGCAAGCCGGTATAGTGGCATCCCAGACAGACGCGCAGATTTTCATCAGGAAGCGTGGCGGGGCGCTGAGGGTAAAATCGCTCCCAGAGCTGTTCAACGTTCAGGTGGATCAGCGTCAGGATGCTCAGCAATACCAGGCTGATGAAAGCAAAAAGTCCGATGCCGGGCTGCAAAAAGGCGTAGTCCTGCACCTTTATTGACGCAACGCCCACGCCCACCAGATAAATATCCAGCATCACCCACTCTTTGAGCTTATCCAGCATCAGCAGAACCGGGCGAAGGTTCATGCCGAGAATATTACCAAACCACAGATAGGCAATGGCGGCGACCAGCACCAGCGGCGCACCAACGGTGCAGAAAAGCACCATGGCAGCGGTGATGGGATCGCCCTGACGGGTCATCTGCCAGATACCCTGCAGCACGTTGGCGTCAATGCGTACGCCAAGCAGGTAGAGTTTCAGCAGCGGTTCGCTCCAGGCGAAGGGCATCAGCAGCAGCATGGTGACGGCCATGGCGGCGAGGCGGGTGAGCGACCAGTCGCGGCCGTCGCGAATTTTGGCGTCGCAGCGGGGACAAAAGGCACTTTGGTGCGATTTCATCTTCGGCAACATAAAAAGCGTATCGCACTGGGGGCAACGCTGATAATGTGCACGTGGCAAAGCTTCGCTTACCGTATGGACAGTTATCTTTCTTGTCGGCGTAATTTTGGTTGTTTTTAAGGCCATCAGCTGCGCACAAATAAGTATTGTTGAAAGTTATAATAACTCATGAACGGATTCATCTTGAGCATGAGCGCATTTAATGCTTATTTTAATAGGCTATGCGGTAAATTTGTAAGACAACTAAGTGATTGAATAATGAACAAAACAGAATTCTACGCGGATCTGAACCGCGATTTTAAGGCATTGATGGCGGGTGAGACCAGCTTCTTAGCCACTCTGGCAAATACTAGCGCATTGCTGTTTGAACGTCTCTCTGACGTGAACTGGGCCGGCTTTTACCTCCTGGAAGGTGAAACGCTGGTGCTCGGCCCGTTCCAGGGCAAACTGGCCTGCGTGCGTATTCCGGTAGGGCGTGGCGTATGCGGCACGGCGGTGGCCGAAAATCAGGTCCAGCGTGTGGAAGACGTTCATGCGTTTGACGGGCACATTGCCTGTGATGCCGCCAGTAATTCTGAAATCGTTCTGCCGCTGGTGGTCAAAAATCAGATTATTGGCGTTCTGGATATCGACAGTACGGTCTTCAGTCGCTTTACAACCGAGGACGAACAGGGGCTGCGCGAGCTGGTGGCGAATCTGGAAAACGTACTCGCTGCAACCGATTATCAAAAATTCTTTGCGAGCGTCGCAGGATAATCAACGGATAACGTAGCATTTACTGATAGCGTCATTATAATGACGCCTGTTCATGCCTGCGCTTGTTGGCAACGTCCGTTGTAATCAGGAAATTTCATGGAAAATCAACCTAAGTTGAATAGCAGTAAAGAAGTTATCGCATTTCTGGCCGAGCGTTTCCCGCAGTGCTTCAGCGCGGAAGGTGAAGCTCGTCCCCTGAAAGTCGGTATTTTTCAGGATCTGGTGGCGCGTGTTGAAGGGGAAATGAACCTCAGCAAAACTCAGCTGCGTTCCGCCTTACGTCTTTATACTTCGAGCTGGCGCTACCTGTACGGTATCAAAGCTGGCGCGACCCGCGTGGATCTCGACGGCAACCCGTGTGGTGAACTGGACGAGCAGCACGTTGAGCACGCGCGTAAGCAGCTTGAAGAAGCCAAAGCACGCGTTCAGGCACAACGTGCAGAACAGCAGGCGAAAAAACGCGAAGCCGCAGCGGCAAACGGCCAGGAAGAAGCGCCTCGTCGTGAGCGTAAACCACGCCCTGCGCCGCGCCGTCACGATAATAACGATCGCAAACCGCGTGCAGACAAACCAGCAGCAAAAGCCCCGCGTGCCCCTCGTGAAGAGCCGCGCCATACGCCGGTTTCTGACATTAACGCCCTGAGCGTAGGTCAGGCACTGAAGGTAAAAGCGGGTAACAATGCTATGGACGCCACCGTACTGGAAATCACCAAAGATGGCGTTCGTGTACAGCTGACTTCTGGTATGTCAATGATTGTACGCGCAGAACACTTGTTGTTCTGAAACGGAGGCCAAGCCTGGCATGAACACTTTTTTTAAGCTCACCGCGCTGGCGGGCCTGTTTGCCATAACAGGTCACGCTTTTGCAGTGGACGATATTACGCGTGTTGATCAAATTCCGGTTCTCAAGGAAGAGACGCAGCACGCGACGGTGAGCGAGCGCGTGACCTCACGTTTTACCCGCTCGCACTATCGTCAGTTCGATCTCGATCAGGCCTTTTCGGCCAAAATCTTTGACCGCTATCTGAACTTGCTGGATTACAGCCATAACGTTTTGCTCGCCAGCGATGTCGAGCAGTTCGCTAAGCGTAAATCCGAGGTGGGTGACGAGTTGCGTTCTGGCAAGCTGGATCTGTTCTACGATCTCTACAACCTGTCGCAAAAGCGCCGCTTTGAACGCTATCAGTACGCGCTGAAAGTGCTGGAACGTCCGATGGACTTCACCGGTACTGACACCTTTAATCTGGATCGCAGTAAAGCACCCTGGCCGAAAGACGAAGCCGAGTTGAATGCGCTGTGGGACGGTAAAGTTAAATACGACGAACTGAGTCTTAAGCTGACCGGCAAAGACGAAAAAGAGATCCGTGACACGCTGACGCGTCGTTACAAATTTGCCATTCGTCGTCTGGCGCAGACCAACAGTGAGGATGTTTTCTCACTCGCGATGACCGCCTTTGCGCACGAAATCGATCCGCACACCAACTATCTCTCTCCACGCAACACCGAACAGTTCAATACCGAGATGAGCCTGTCTCTGGAAGGTATCGGCGCGGTGCTGCAGATGGATGATGATTACACGGTGATCAATTCCATGGTCGCGGGTGGCCCAGCATCCAAAAGCAAAGCGATTAGCGTAGGCGATCGCATTGTGGGTGTAGGACAAACAGGCCAGAACATGGTCGACGTGATCGGCTGGCGTCTCGATGACGTGGTTGCGCTGATCAAAGGTCCGAAAGGCAGCAAGGTTCGTCTGGAAATTCTGCCTGCCGGTAAAGGCACCAAAACCCGTATCGTTACCCTGACCCGCGAGCGTATCCGTCTGGAAGACCGCGCGGTGAAAATGTCGGTGAAAACCGTGGGTAAAGAGAAGGTGGGTGTTCTGGATATTCCTGGCTTCTACGTGGGCCTGACTGACGATGTGAAGGTTCAGCTGCAGAAGCTTGAAAAGCAGAACGTCAGCAGCATTATCATCGACCTGCGCAGTAACGGCGGCGGGGCGCTGACGGAAGCGGTTTCACTCTCCGGTCTGTTCATTCCATCTGGTCCGGTGGTTCAGGTGCGCGATAACAACGGTAAAGTGCGTGAAGATGCCGACAACGACGGTGTGGTCTACTACAAAGGCCCGCTGGTGGTCCTGGTTGACCGCTTCAGTGCTTCCGCGTCTGAAATCTTTGCCGCTGCAATGCAGGACTATGGCCGCGCGCTGATCGTCGGTGAGCCAACCTTCGGGAAAGGCACCGTTCAGCAGTATCGCTCTCTGAATCGTATTTACGATCAGATGCTGCGTCCGGAATGGCCTGCGCTGGGCTCGGTTCAGTACACCATTCAGAAGTTCTACCGCGTGAACGGCGGCAGTACGCAGCGTAAGGGCGTAACGCCGGACATCATGATGCCGACAGGCACGGAAGAGACCGAAACCGGCGAGAAGTTTGAAGATAACGCCTTGCCGTGGGACAGCATCAATGCCGCGACCTACGTGAAAGCGGGTGATATGACGCAATTTGGCCCTGAACTGCTGAAAGCGCATAACGACCGCATCGCGAAAGATCCGGAGTTCCAGTACATCATGAAGGACATTGCACGATTCAATGCCCTGAAAGATAAGCGGAATATCGTTTCTCTGAACTACGCACAGCGTGAGAAAGAGAATAACGAAGACGATGCAACCCGCCTGGCGCGTATCAACGATCGCTTCAAGCGCGAAGGTAAGCCTCTGCTCAAAAAACTGGACGATCTGCCAAAAGATTACCAGGAGCCGGATCCGTATCTGGACGAGACGGTGCATATCGCTCTCGACCTGGCGAATCAGGAAAAAGAGAAACCTGCCGTACAGCCCGCTCCGGCAAAATAATCACCCAACAGGCACAAGGAATTGTGCCTGTTTCTTTTTGTTCTTCATCCTTCCGTCAGCCAGATTTCCAATTGTGTAAAGTTGTGTCTTTCTGGTGACTTACGCCCGCCGGATGCTTGAAAATAGCCGCAATACCCATACGATGTGGGTAATCGCATAGTGCGTTTTGTTAAACTGAGGTAAAAAGAAAATTATGATGCGAATCGCGCTCTTCCTGCTCACCAACCTGGCGGTCATGGTGGTTTTCGGGCTCGTGCTAAGCCTGACAGGAATTCAGTCGAGCAGCGTTCAGGGTCTGTTGATTATGGCGCTGCTGTTTGGTTTTGGTGGCTCGTTCATCTCCCTGCTGATGTCGAAGTGGATGGCACTGAAATCGGTGGGTGGTGAGGTTATTGAACAGCCGCGTAACGATATGGAACAGTGGCTGATGAATACGGTGGCTCAGCAATCCCGTCAGGCCGGGATCGCCATGCCGCAGGTGGCGATTTACCATGCCCCGGACATCAACGCTTTCGCCACGGGCGCCCGTCGCGATGCGTCACTGGTTGCCGTCAGCACCGGATTGCTGCAGAACATGAGCCGTGACGAAGCCGAAGCGGTTATTGCCCACGAAATCAGCCATATCGCCAACGGTGACATGGTGACCATGACCCTGATTCAGGGCGTGGTGAACACCTTCGTGATCTTCATCTCCCGTATTCTGGCGCAGATCGCGGCTGGCTTTATGGGCGGAAACCGTGACGAAGGTGAAGAGAGCAACGGCAACCCGCTGATCTACTTCGCCGTTTCGATGGTTCTGGAACTGGTATTCGGTATTCTGGCCAGCATCATCACCATGTGGTTCTCCCGCCACCGTGAATTCCACGCGGATGCCGGCTCGGCGAAGCTGGTTGGTCGTGAGAAGATGATTGCCGCGCTGCAGCGCCTGAAAACCAGCTACGAGCCGCAGGAAGCGAACAGCATGATGGCCTTCTGCATTAACGGTAAATCCAAATCGCTGAGCGAGCTGTTTATGTCTCACCCGCCGCTGGATAAACGTATCGAAGCGCTGCGCAGTGGGGAATACCTGAAGTAACGCTAAGAACCCTAATAAGCCGGGCAGGAGAACACTCCGCCCGGCTTTTTTTATGCCTGAACTTTGGGCTGGGTCACCCGCAGGCCGCTGACGACCGCCGCGAGGGAAGCAAGGGCTCCCGCGGTGAGAAGCGCAACGTGGTTGCCGTTTTGCCCGGCGAGGTTAAACATCAGGGCAACCAGTGCCGCACCTGTGCTTTGCCCCAGAAGGCGCGCGGTCCCCAGCATGCCGCTGGCACCACCGCTGCGATGGCGCGGCGCGGAGGTGATAATGGTGTGATTGTTAGGGGACTGGAACAGGCCAAACCCTGCGCCGCACAGGATCATGCGCCAGATGATGTCCAGATCGGTTGGCGAGGACGGTAGCAGAGCCAGCGCGAAAAGGCCTGTCGCCATCACCGCAAGCCCCAATGCTCCCAGTAAACCGGCATGGACGCGTTCAATTAAGTAACCTGCCAGCGGAGCCATCACCATGGTCGCCAGCGGCCAGGGGGTTAACAGCAGGCCGGTCTCCACTTCTGAACGGCCGACCACGCTCTGCAGAAAGAAGGGCAGAGAAACCAGGGCCAGCATTTGGGCGCAGAACGAGCAGACTGACGTGCAAATAGAGAGGGAAAAGAGGGGAATACGCAGCAGATCGACCGGCAGCAAAGGCACGGGGAGAGTGAGCTGGCGGCGAACAAAGAAGAAGCCGATCGCCAGCAGGGCGATGAGCTCCGCGGCGGTAAGCATCAGGGACTGTCCCTGCGCAAAGCCGCTCAGCGCCGTAATCAGCAGGCCAAAGGTCAGGGCATTCATCACCGCACTCGCCACATCGAAGCGCGGCATGGTGCTTTTAAGGCCGTTAGCGGGAAGAAAGCGCAGGGCAAAGAATATAGCGACAATGCCCAGCGGCACGTTAATAGCAAACAGCCATTGCCATGACGCAACGGAAAGGATCGCCGCCGCAATAGTTGGCCCGGCGGCGGAAGAGACGGCGACAATAAACGAGTTTATCCCCATGCCGCGACCCAGATGACGCTGCGGATAAATTAAGCGGATCAACGCCGTGTTTACGCTCATGAGCGCCGCGCCGCCAAAACCCTGCGCAATGCGGGCAAGCGTCAGGGTATGCAGTGAATCTGAAAGTGCGCATAACAACGACGTGAAGGTGAAAACCACCAGACCGCACTGATACACCCGACGGTAACCGAACATATCGCCCAGGAAAGAGAACGAGAGCAGGGAAACCACAATCGCAATCTGATAGGCGTTAACGATCCATATCGAACTGGCGGGAGAGGCATGCAGGTCGCTGGCGATGGTTGGCAGGGCAACGTTCGCGATTGCGCCGTCAAGGACGGCCATTGAGATACCGATAATGATGGTCGCTATAGCGCCACACCGCTGGGGTAAAGGCAGGCCATCGGAAAGGGTCTTTTCCATTAGGATTAAAAAAGCTCAGCGTGAAATTATTCTCAGGGTAACTATTTTAGCATTGTTACAGCCGCGATATGTCGCAGATTTGTAACGAAGTAAACGCGGATTGATTGCAGGTGACATGACGGGAACTTATAATAAAAACCGGTTCTGATTTTTATAAAACACTCTCTATGAGGTGGTAAATGGCTATTGCGGATTTGGATAAACAGCCAGATTCTGTTTCTTCCGTGCTGAAGGTGTTTGGTATCTTACAGGCGCTGGGGGAAGAGCGTGAAATAGGTATTACAGAGTTGTCGCAGCGCGTGATGATGTCTAAAAGCACCGTATATCGCTTTTTGCAAACCATGAAGTCGCTGGGCTACGTAGCCCAGGAAGGCGAATCTGAAAAATACTCTCTGACGCTGAAGCTGTTTGAGCTGGGCGCCCGTGCGCTACAAAATGTTGACCTGATCCGCAGCGCTGATATTCAGATGCGTGAAATCTCTCGCCTGACCAAAGAGACCATCCATCTCGGCGCGTTGGATGAAGACAGCATTGTGTACATCCATAAAATCGACTCCATGTACAATTTGCGCATGTATTCGCGCATTGGTCGTCGCAACCCGCTCTACAGCACCGCGATTGGTAAGGTTCTGCTGGCGTGGCGCGATCGTGAAGAAGTGAAGCAGATCCTCGAAGGCGTGGAATACAAGCAAAGTACCTCACGAACCATTACCAGCACGGACGCGCTGTTAACGGTGCTCGATCGCGTACGCGAACAGGGGTATGGCGAAGATAACGAGGAGCAGGAAGAAGGGCTGCGCTGCATCGGCGTTCCGGTATTTGACCGCTTTGGGGTTGTGATCGCGGGCTTGAGTATCTCCTTCCCGACCTTACGCTTCTCCGAAGAGCGCCTGCATGAATATGTGGCTATTCTGCACACTGCCGCACGTAAGATTTCTGAACAGATGGGTTACCACGACTACCCGTTTTAATCTCTGCTCGTATAAAAAAACGCCGCATCTGTTGCGGCGTTTTTTTTGCCAGTCATTTCACCGGCCGATTAGCCATTATCAATCACGACGGATGTCTTACGCAGGACCGGACAGTGGGTCAAGCCAACGATCCCGCTGTCAGTATGCAAATATTGCGCAGTGCTCACGCCCTGTGCTGTTAAATATTTACATTGAATCCCTAACCCGGCTGCGTTCTCGGTGCTTCCCACGAGCACACCGTAACCCGTGAGCAGAAGGCCAATCCAGACGATGGCTAGCGCAATAATTGTTCGAATGATGAAGCGCATCATTAACCTCTTTTGTCGTTGTTATCATAAAGCTAGCGTAAAGGGTTTACACGATGAAACAAGTGCAGGATTCTGAAAAAAAGCGCGATGGCGGTACAGTTAGTCCTTGTTTAAGATAAGCGTGATAACCTCGTTACATCAGGTTTTTAGACGGAGTGTGGAGTGAAAAAAATACGCTGGGTAATTCTGATTATCGTGCTGATAGCGTGCGTGGTGTTATGGACGCAGACGATCAACGTGATGTGCGATCAGGATGTACAGTTTTTTAGCGGCGTTTGCGCAATCAATAAGTTTATTCCGTGGTAATACGCATTTTTTCTCAAGGTGATTTCCTTCCTTCGCGCCAGTGGTAAAATAGACGTTTTTATTGAGGTGGTGAAATGGGTGAGTTACTGAATTCAGGGCTGCTGAATATGGCATCCCTGATGATTTCTTTGGTTGTTCTGCTTGTGGGCCTGGTCATCTGGTTTTTCGTGAACCGCGCCAGTTCCCGTACTAACGAGCAGATTGAACTGCTGGAAGCGCTGCTCGATCAGCAAAAACGTCAGAATGCGCTGCTGCGCCGTCTGTGTGAGGCTAACGAACCGGAAGAAAAAGACGCGCCGAAAGACGCGGTCGCTGAAGATAACAAAGACGAAGACGACTTTATCCGCCTGGTGGCTGAGCGTTAATCTTTTGTCCGGGAGGTGGCTGTGGTCTGGAAAAATCCCTGGTATGACCCCTCCCTGAAACATCACACTCCGAATGGTTTTCGTAATACCGATCCTGTTGGACATCAACCCAGCGACCTTGACCGTTGGCGCAAAGCGCGTAAAGAGGCCGGTTTACCGAAGCCACCCGCGCTGGGTTATGAAGACTTTATCCAACAGTGGTGGCAACCGGTTGAGCTTACGCAACCTCATGAAGATGGGGTATGGTGGCTGGGACACGCGAGCGTGATGCTGCAGCTGGACGGCAATATCATCCTTACCGATCCGGTTTTTTCACGGCGCGCTTCTCCACTCCCTTTCCTGGGACCACAGCGCAAAACGCCTCCCGCTCTGTCAGTCGATCAACTCCATCAGCTTGATGCGGTCGTCATCTCCCATAATCATTACGATCATCTTGATGACGCGACCATTCGCCGTATTCTCAAACGCTTCCCCGAGGTCAGTTTTTTTGTTCCGCTGGGCCTGGCCGCCTGGTTTCGCCGCCGGGGGGCAAAATGCGTGGTTGAGCTCGACTGGTGGCAGAGCTTCACCTGGCAGGGGATGACGCTAACCGCCGTACCGGCACAGCACTGGAGTATGCGCACGCCATGGAACCGCAATCGCTCATTATGGTGCGGCTGGGTTATGGAAGGTCGACATCATCGTTTCTGGTTCAGCGGAGATACGGGGTATTCGCCCGAGCTGCTGTTGATACCTGAGCGTCTGGGCCATATAGATGCTGCCGCATTACCGATTGGAGCTTATGCCCCACGATGGTTCATGGCTGTCCATCATATGGATCCGCAATCTGCGGTGGCATTGTGGCAGCAGCTGGGCTGCCCTCTGGCGTTTCCCATTCACTGGGGCGTGTTTGAACTGGCAGATGAATCCCTGGATGAACCTGTGCGGGAGTTAACTGACGCGCTAGATAATTTAGCACCAGTTAATCATTCTTTCAGGATACTGAAAGTTGGTGAATATTTATCCTTATAAACGAAGCGATAACGTAGTGCATATATTCTGTCTGTAAACGCGTGCAGGAATTTTTTATTTTTATCGAAACGTTTTGCTTGCCTTCTTTTGATGCAGAGTCATAAAAATTTCATTATTTTGGTGCATAACACTGTTTATTAGTTGGTGCATTTTAATACAGTTCGGCGCGGGTTATTAACAGTGTTTTTTGTCTGAAACAATTTGGTCGCGTTACAATGATTTAAGCATAAGTTTTCACAAATTGTTCTAACTCAATCAGGACGTAAGATTTCTTTTCCCGGTTGCTGGACGCTTCGTAATGATTGAGCTATGTTAAAAAAGTCTTAGATTACAGCGCTTGTGAAAGCAACGCTGGGTCTTTGTTACGCAGCAGAGCTGTCTGTAAGTGATGCGCATAATTGTGCAAAACCTGACAGGCACTGTTCGAATTTGTGCGGCGGATCGAGACATGTTTAAAAATGGCTTGCCATATTAAACATAGTGTGTGATAACACGTTTTGGGTCAAACGAGGTACAGTTCTGTTTATGTGTGGCATTTTCAGTAAAGAAGTCCTGAGTAAACACGTTGTCGTTGAATACCGCTTCTCTGCCGAACCTTATATTAGTGCCTCATGCAGTAATGTCTCAGTTTTATCTCAGTTAATGCCTGCGGGCTAAGAAAACACTCTAAGGAATTTTGCAAAATGGCAAAGATTAAAGGTCAAGTTAAGTGGTTCAACGAGTCTAAAGGTTTTGGTTTCATTACTCCTGCTGACGGCAGCAAAGACGTGTTCGTACACTTCTCTGCAATCCAGGGTAACGGCTTCAAAACTCTGGCTGAAGGCCAGAACGTTGAGTTCGAAATTCAGGATGGCCAGAAAGGCCCAGCTGCAGTTAACGTAACTGCTATCTGATCGAACCGCTGCTGACTGAAGCGCTTCGCACTTCAATCTCAGACATAAAGCCTCGCATAACGCGGGGCTTTTTTATGTCCTTTATCTTTCAAAATATTAACATTTGCGGTCTTGTTAGTAACTTGTTGCAAAGCTGCGAGGTTAGTAGCACTGTTTTGCCACCTTAACCCCATCTTTTCCCGTTAAATCAGGGCGTTGTTTAACAGTCCTGGGGTTCAGGTGAAGAAGAAATTGATAACGACCGCTGGCAATTTCACGCCGGCGCGTTTTGTGCTGCTCTGTTTAGCTATTTTTTGTAGTCTGGCTTTTTTGCTGGGCCGCGTTGCCTGGCTGCAAATCATCAAGCCTGACAACCTGGTGAAGCAGGAAGATATGCGATCCCTCCGCCAGCTGGCGATTGATGCGCCGCGGGGCATGATAATGGATCGCGAAGGTCGCCCCCTGGCGGTGAGCGTGCCCGTCCGGGCCGTCTGGGCCGACCCTAAAACGGTGCTGGCAAAAGGGGGCGTTGGCGTTGATGAACGCTGGCAGGCGTTGGCAAATGCGCTGCATCTCTCCCTGGGCACACTTTCGGCGCGAATCAACGCCAACCCGCAGGGGCGTTTTATTTATCTTGCCCGTCAGGTCGATCCCGCACAGGCGAAGTGGATCGATAAGCTGAATCTGCCCGGCATCAATTTACGCGATGAATCCCGCCGTTTTTATCCTGCCGGCCATGTGGCAGCGAACCTGATTGGCTTCACCAATATTGACGGGCAGGGCATTGAAGGCGTGGAAAAAAGCTTTAACGCGCAGCTGACCGGCAAGCCGGGTGTGCGGCAGGTAAGGGAAGACCGATACGGTCGCGTGGTTGAAAACCTGACGGAAGTGGCGCCTGCACCGGCGCATAACATCCAGTTAAGTATCGACGAGCGGCTGCAAACCATCACCGAAGATGCGCTCGATAATGCCGTGGCCTGGAACAAGGCCGAGTCTGGTGCATCGGTGCTAATTAATATCCCAACCGGGGAAATACTCGCCATGGCGAGCTATCCGGATTTCAACCCCAATAATCGGGAAGGCGCGACGATAAACGATTTCCGCAATCGCGCCATCAGCGATACGTTCGAGCCCGGTTCGACGGTCAAGCCGCTGGTGCTGATGACGGCCCTGCAGCAGGGCCTGGTCCAGCCGGACAGCGTGATTGACACTCACCCGTATACCCTTGACGGGCATCGTATCCGCGACGTGGGCTATTATCCTGAACTGACGATGACCGGGATCCTGCAAAAATCGAGCGACACCGGCGTGTCACGACTCTCCCTGGCAATGCCTGTCCAGCATCTTATTGATACCTATCGCAACTTTGGATTTGGCACGAATACGGGGCTTGGCTTAACGGGCGAGAGCGCGGGGCTGTTGCCAAATCGTAAATACTGGAGCCAGCTCGATCGCGCGACCTTTGCTTTCGGCTACGGGCTGATGGTGACGCCGCTCCAGCTGGCGCACGTCTACGCCACGATTGGCGGCTTCGGGCTCGAGCGACCTCTCTCGATTACGCGTATCGATCCACCCGTTATCGGGCACCGCGTCATGCCGGAAGAGATTGCGCACGAGGTGGAGCACATGATGGAGAGCGTTGCGCTGCCCGGCGGCGGGGGCGTTAAGGCCGCCGTTCGTGATTACCGGGTGGCGGTGAAAACCGGTACGGCAAAGAAAATTGACGACAGCGGGAAGTACGTCGATAAATACGTTGCCTATACGGCCGGCGTCGCGCCCGCCAGCGATCCGCGCTTTGCCCTGGTGGTGGTCATTAACGATCCGCAAAATGGTGCCTACTACGGCGGTGCCGTTTCCGCACCTGTCTTCAGCGAGATTATGGGCAACGTGCTGCGTCTGGAGAATGTGAAACCTGACGGGTTACCGGCGGGTTCCGATCACCTTATCGTTATGCGTTAACCGGGCGTTTATAACCAGGGCGAATAGCGGTACACTTCGCCCTTTGATTATGCTCCGGAGTCACCATGTCCTTCAGCTGTCCCCTTTGCCACGCCCCCCTGACGCATTCAGATAAAAGCTATACCTGTCCGCAGGGGCATCAGTTTGATATGGCAAAAGAAGGCTACGTGAATCTTCTGCCGGTGCAGCATAAGCGCTCCCGCGATCCAGGCGACAGTGCAGAGATGATGCAGGCGCGTCGTGAGTTTCTGGATGCCGGGCACTATCTGCCGCTGCGGGAGACCGTCGCGCAGATGCTGAATGACATCCTGCCGGGTTCAGCCACCGCCATGCTCGATATCGGCTGCGGGGAAGGGTACTACACCGCACGCTTTGCCCAGATCGCCCGTGAGAAGGGCGCGTTGACATTCGGTCTGGACGTGTCGAAAGTGGCCATTCGCGCGGCGGCAAAGCGTTACGCTGACGTGACGTTCTGCGTGGCATCCAGCCACCGGCTGCCGTTTGACGATGCCAGCATGGATGCGGTTATCCGTATTTACGCGCCCTGCAAGGCGGAAGAGCTGGCTCGCGTGGTGAAACCGGGCGGATGGGTAGTCACCGTAACGCCGGGCCCGCGTCATCTGATGGAGCTGAAAGGGCTGATCTACGACGAAGTGCGACTGCATGCCCTTCATTCTGAACAGCTGGCCGGTTTTACCCTGAAGCAAGAGCAAACCGTGGCGTATGAAATGACGCTGAAAGGGGAAGAAGCCACCGCGCTGCTGCAGATGACGCCGTTCGCGTGGCGGGCAAAACCGGAAGTGTGGGAAGCGTTAGCTGTACAATCAATATTTAACTGCCAGACGGATTTCAGTATCCACGTCTGGCAGCGCGAAGATTAACCGGCGAAGTGTGCCCAGAGGATCTGGGCACCAATGCCAATCAGCACAATTCCTCCCAGGATCTCGGCGCGTTTACCCAGCAGCGGGCCGATAAACCGTCCAACCATCATGCCCAGCGTGGACATAATCAGCGTTGCGCAGCCGATGGCCAGCGCGGTGGCGATAATATTGACCTGCAGGAATGCCAGACCGACGCCGACGGCCATCGCATCAAGGCTGGTGGCAATCGCCGTGGTGACCAGCAGCCAGAACCCGTGACGGTGCTGCGGCTCTTCGTCTTCATCATCACCGCCGCGAAAACCTTCAATCACCATTCGGCCACCGAGAAACACCAGCAGTACGAAGGCAATCCAGTGGTTCCACTCCAGCACGAACTGGCTGGCGAGCATGCCAAGACCCCAGCCGATAAGCGGCGTCAGCGTTTCGATAGCGCCAAAAATGAGGCCGGTACGCAGGGCTTCTGAGAACTTAGGTTTGTGGAGCGTGGCACCTTTTCCGATGGAAGCCGCAAAAGCGTCCATGGACATGCCAAAAGCGAGGAGGATCGTAGCGGAGATATTCATAACAGCGTCCAGACCGGGGATATCCATATGACACATCACTGCCCCCAGTAAACAGCAGTTGATGTATCTATGGTCTCGCCTGATCGCACCGCACATAAGATGTGCTGTCAGCGAACCGTACGCGCCACGTTTTTCAACGAGTATGTTGACACGTACATTTCCTGAGAACAGGAAATCGGCTACTCCCCAACGACGGGCGCAACCTTAACATATTTTGAGAATATAAAACAACAATGGATAACCATTATTTAAAATGCTTGTTGATAACGATTTTCATTTGTCTTTAAGCGTGAAATTATCGTTAAAAAATAGAAAGCAAATTAACGAAAAGGATATAGCTTAGGCTATATTTCTTGCGCAAGATAAACACAGAATATAGCCATTGCTATATATCCAAGTCATTGAGTTTTAAGAAGTAAATTGTATATCTTTTCCAGGTCGTCAATATTCTTCACCCGAATAAGCAGGCGGCGTTGTTCTAATTGCATCACCAGCACACCGTCTTCGGATAAATTCATCTCTTTAATACGGTTATATTCTATCCACACATTGGCGAAGAAAAATCCGCGGGATTTAAAAATGATTTTCGGCGTGCGGATCCAGAACAGATAAACCGCCATTAATGCCAGCGCACATAATAACCATGTGGTTAATATTGCACCATGACTGGTGACGTTATTGTAAATAAGAATAACGATGAGACCCGCGAAGATAAACGCATCTACGCGCCCGCGTCGCAGAAGGGGAAGGGAGAGCAGCGTCTCGCCGTGACGGCGGGGCATGATGAACTCGTCATAGATCGCGTAAGCCAGAAGGGCAGCAATAAATAAAACCAGTACGATGTCCGTGACAGTCATTCATCCTCCAGATAAAAAAACCGGGGGCAAGCCCCCGGCCTATAGCATTGAAACTTACAGACCCAGCAGGCCGACTGCGTAGCCCGCGATACCGATGACGAAGAAGCCAACGATAATCCACAGCGGGTTCACTTTCTTACGCAGCAGCCACATGCAGGCGAAGGTCAACAGCAGCGGTACCAGGCCCGGCATCAGCTGGTCCAGAATCGTCTGCACGGTGGTGACGCGCGTCTGACCATCCTGACCGGTGATGGTCGATACCACCAGCGGGATGTTCACGTGCGTCCACTTGTTAACCAGCGCCCCCATGACAAACAGGCCGAGGATTGACGCCCCCTCAGTCAGTTTCTGCAGGAAGCCGCCGCCCATGTCCTTAACGATGTCCACCCCTTTACGGTAGCCGTAGGCCACACCGTAGTAACGGGTCAGCAGGCGCACGGCGTTGAACAGGATGAAGAACAGCAGCGGGCCAAGCAGGCTGCCGCTCATCGCGATACCGGCACCCAGCGCCGCGAAGACCGGACGCACGGTACCCCAGAAGATTGGGTCACCGACACCGGCCAGCGGACCCATCAGGCCGACTTTGATACCGTTGATAGCACCGTCGTCAATCTCTGCGCCGTTCGCACGCTGTTCTTCCATCGCAAGCGTTACGCCCAGAACCGGAGCCGCTACGTAAGGATGGGTGTTAAAGAATTCCAGGTGACGCTTGATCGCCTGACGGCGTGCTTCGTTGTTTTCCGGGTACAGGCGCTTGATCGCCGGCACCATGGAGAAGCAGAAGCCCAGCGCCTGCATACGTTCGAAGTTCCATGAACCCTGAAACAGGTTAGAACGGATGAACACGCCACGAATATCACCCGGAGTGAGTTTTTTCTCGGTGGTAGTTTTTGTCATATCAACCATTTCGCTCACCTGCTAGTCCAGTTCGTTATCGAGATCGTTGTTACCAGCAGCCTGCGCTGGGGCACCCGCGACGCGGTTATATTTCGGGCTGAGCTGGATGTAGAGAATCGCCATTACCGCACCAATCACACCCAGTGCAACCAGGTTGAAGTTGGTGAAGGCTGCGGTCACGAAGCCGAGGTAGAAGAACGGCATCAGATAGCCTGCGCGCATCATGTTGATGACCATCGCATAACCGACGACCACGATCATGCCGCCCGCGATGTTCAGACCGCCGGTGACCACTTCTGGAATGGCGTTCAGCATGCTCTGCACTTCACTGGTACCAACAGAGATCGCTACGATAACCGCCGGGATCGCGATACGCATCGCCTGCAGGAACAGGGATGAAACGTGGATCCACGACAGTGCCGTGAGGTTGCCGTTTTCGGCCGCCTTATCCGCCGCGTGCTGGAAGGCAACGGTGATAGTACGAACGATGATGGTCAGAACCTGGCCTGCTGCAGCCAGCGGTATCGCCAGGGCGATACCGGCACCAATACTCTGGTGACCAGCAATAACCAGAACGGTCGAAATGATAGAGGCCAGCGCCGCATCGGGCGCAACCGCTGCGCCGATGTTCATCCAGCCCAGGGCGATCATTTCCAGGGTACCACCGATGATGATACCGGTTTTCATGTCACCCAGAACGGCCCCAATCAGCGTACAGGCCACCAGAGGGCGGTGGAACTGAAATTCATCAAGTACGGATTCCATACCCGCAATACATGCGACGACGAACACCAGCACAATCTGAAGAGTGGTAATCTCCATTGCACTTCTCCTATTACATAAACTTTATATGAGAACCGGCGCGGGCTTATTTCCCAACTTTGCCGATCAAATCCATCATTTTCAGTTTTTGATCCGTAGAAACCTTACGGGCTTCCAGTTCAATACCGCGCGCATTCAGCTTGTTGAATGCCTCGATATCTTTCGCATCGACTGAAATGGCGTTGTTGACCTGCGTTTTGCCCTGACGGAATGCCATACCACCAATGTTCACGGAGGTGATTTTCACGCCGCCTTCAACAATGCGCTCAACGTCTGTCGGGTTAGTGAACAGGAGCATTACGCGTTCGCCCGCATATTTCGGGTTGTTGTACACGCGGATCATCTTGGCGACATCCACGACGTGCGCGGTAACGCCAGGAGGAGCAACCTGAGTCAGAAGGGTTTTACGTACGGTATCGGCGGCAACTTCGTCGCTGACCACGATAATGCGTCGAACGTTGGTCTCTTTGGTCCAGCGCGTGGCGACCTGGCCGTGGATTAAGCGGTCATCAATACGCGCAAGGCCGATAACCATGTAATCGTTCGGGCCCATCGGTTTTGCCGGTGCTGCCGCTTTTGGTGCCGCTGCAGGTGCAGGGGCAGGTTTTTCAACCGGCTGCGCTTTCAGGGCTTTTACCCCTTCGCGACCGGTTTCAACGGCCAGCGCCACCAGCTCATCGAACGCCGGATTGTCGTCGCGCGCCATGAAGGTTTCCACCAGCATGGGAATATTAACCCCGGCGACAACTTCATAGTGCTCTTTATCGACGACAATGCGGCTGGCGGCATTGAACGGGCTGCCGCCCCATGTATCAACGAGAAACAGCACGCCTTTGCTGGTATCCAGCTTCGCGAGTTGAGCGTTGTACTTCTCTATCAGCGTCTCGGCGTTTTCACCGGGAACGAAATCGATCCAGCCGACGTTTTCCTGCTCGCCCAACAGCATCTCTGCCGTTTTGAGTAGCTGCTCAGCAGCCCAACCATGTGTGCCTATGACAATAGCAATGGTCACTTGCTACCTCCTTTTATTATCATTAATACGCCTGCCAGGCAGCCGTACTGAGAATCGTATTGGCGAACCGAATCGATTCAGATAAGGGTTAGAGTTCAAAAAAACTAAGACTTCCGCGAATTATTTTAGATAGTGAAAAAATAATTTATGTGATGAAGATCCGTAATTTAGCCACGCGTTACAGATTTATCTGTAGCGTAAAGCTGTTGTGTTACAGAACTTTGCAAAGGAACGTAAATCTTTGCTAAAAACACAGTGTCTCTGATATGTTTAGCCTCCGTTTAATCGTTCAGGAGTATAGGGTTACAGCCCACTATATGGACCGTCACCGACGTCAGTCATCAACCAGGCCATTTCGCGCCTTATTCACCGGCGATCCTCGCCACGTATCGACTCTGTTTACCTCTGTTTTGCCCACGTTGAGTGGGGCACCGTTTCGTCATTCCTTTAGCAGGAGCTTGTCATGGAATTCTTAATGGACCCGTCAATCTGGGTGGGATTGCTCACGCTGGTGGTGCTGGAGATTGTTCTCGGCATTGATAACCTGGTGTTTATTGCCATCCTTGCGGATAAACTGCCGCCAAAACAGCGTGATAAAGCGCGTCTGATTGGTCTCTCGCTGGCGCTGGTTATGCGACTGGGGCTGCTCTCCGTCATCTCCTGGATGGTCACGTTGACCAAACCGCTGTTCTCCGTCATGGATTACACCTTCTCCGGGCGTGATTTAATCATGCTGATCGGGGGGATATTCCTGCTTTTCAAAGCGACGACAGAGCTACACGAGCGGCTGGAAAACCGTCAGCACGATGATGGGCACGGTAAAGGCTATGCCAGCTTCTGGGTGGTGGTGCTGCAGATTGTGGTGCTTGATGCAGTCTTCTCGCTGGATGCGGTGATCACGGCGGTCGGCATGGTGAATCATCTGCCGGTAATGATGGCGGCTGTTGTCATTGCGATGGCGGTCATGCTGCTGGCCTCGAAGCCGCTGACGCGCTTCGTCAACCAGCATCCGACGGTGGTCGTGCTGTGTCTGAGCTTCCTGCTGATGATTGGTCTGAGCCTGGTGGCGGAAGGTTTTGGCTTCCATATTCCGAAAGGCTACCTGTACGCCGCGATTGGCTTCTCGATTCTGATCGAGCTGTTCAACCAGATTGCGCGCCGTAACTTTATTAAGCAGCAGTCGAATCAGCCGCTGCGCGCCCGTACCGCAGACGCGATTCTGCGCCTGATGGGCGGCCGTCGTCAGGTGAACGTCCAGTCTGATTCCGAAAACCATAACCCGGTTCCGGTCCCGGAAGGGGCGTTTGTGGAACAAGAGCGCTACATGATTAACGGCGTGCTCTCCCTGGCCTCCCGTTCGCTGCGCGGCATCATGACGCCGCGCGGGGAGATCAGCTGGGTTGATGCTAACCTGAGCGTCGATGAAATTCGCCAGCAGCTGCTCTCTTCTCCGCACAGCCTGTTCCCGGTGTGTCGCGGAGAGCTGGATGAGATCATCGGCGTCGTGCGGGCGAAAGAGATGCTGGTGGCCCTGGAAGAGGGCGTGAACGTGGAAGCCGTTGCCGCTGCGTCGCCTGCGATTGTCGTGCCGGAAACGCTGGATCCTATCAACCTGCTCGGGGTGCTGCGCCGCGCTCGCGGTAGCTTTGTTATCGTCACCAACGAGTTTGGCGTGGTGCAGGGGCTGGTCACGCCGCTGGACGTACTGGAAGCGATTGCCGGTGAATTCCCGGATGCCGACGAAACGCCTGAGATCGTTGCCGACGGTGAAGGCTGGCTGGTTAAAGGTACCACCGACCTGCACGCGCTCTCGCACACGCTGGGGCTGGAAAACGTGATCAACGATGAAGAAGACATCGCGACCGTTGCCGGTCTGGTGATCGCCGTTAACGGGCAAATCCCGCGCGTCGGCGATGTGATCGAGCTGGCGCCGCTGCACATTACGATCGTTGAAGCCAACGACTATCGCGTTGATATGGTTCGCATTGTTAAAGAACAATCAGCCCACGACGAAGATGAGTAAGCCGGCTTAGCGCAGCGGCATTAAGGGCACGATGTGCCCGTTATGATGCGCTGGCGGGGATGAACTTCCCGCCAGCCACTTCGGAAAATCCCGTAGCGGCATGGGCCGCGCATAGAAAAACCCCTGCAGGACAGGCACGCCATGGCGGCGCAAGTAGCGCGCCTGCTCCTCCGTCTCGACCCCTTCAGCAACCAGTTCGATATTCAGCCGCTGACCCAGCGCAATAATCATATCCGTCACCGTCGAGTTCACGGCGTCGGTACCGATGGCGGTGGTAAACGACTGGTCGATTTTCAGCACGTCCGGGTGCAGCTTTTCAAGCCAGGAGAGGGAGCTGTTCCCGGTACCAAAATCGTCGATGGCGAGCTTCACCCCTTTGCGATGCAGTTCGCGCACGATGCGATAATCCGCATCCAGCAGCGCATCCCGTTCCGTGAGTTCAATCACCAGCTGCTGGCGCGGACCGGCGCTGAACCAGAGGCGGTTCAGGTCCTGTATCAATGCCGCGTGACGAAAATGGCTGGCGGCGACGTTAATACCGATGTGAAAACCGGCGCTGGAAGGGAAGTAGCCTATCTGGCGCACCGTTTCGGCGATGACATAGCGGGTCAGGGGGACAATCTGGTTATGCTCTTCTGCCAGAGGGATAAACACCTCCGGGGTGATCCAACCCTGACGGGGATTATTCCAGCGCAGCAGGATCTCCACGCCGGTGCACGCCTGGGTACGGGCATTCACCAGCGGCTGGCAGAAAAGCTCAAATTCCCGCGCCGCAATGCCCATATCGATCTCCCACGTAAAGCTCATCCGGTTTGCCGTTGCCAGCCAGGCGAGATAGCCCAGCAGCAGGCTGAGCATCACCCCCAGCGGCAGCTGGGCTGGCAGGCTTTTTAAGGCTAACTCTCCAGGGCCTGGCCCGCTGACCGTAATGGTGAAAGGATTTCGGGTTGATGATTGCCGGAAAAGAGAGCCCTCCTCATCAAACGTCAGGCTGTCGCTGACGCGTTGTCCATAGCGCAGAAAGCGATCGCCTACGGTCAGCGCCACGTCATTGATGAGCGGGCGCTGGGGCTCGAGGATCATTTTGGCGATCAGATCGATATTGATGATTTCGATAACGCCAGCTTCACCGTCCTGTGAGACGGGATACCACTGGATCAATATCGGGCTACCCTTAAGCAGCCACTGATCGCTCGATAAAATCAGCTTCGCCGTGCTGGCGGGTAATTCTTTCAGGAAGTCGCGAACGGGCACATTGCGGCTCCCGAAAATACTTGAGCAATACAGGATACCCTCGTTAATCAGGGCGATGGAGCGTACCGTCTGCAAAATGGCGGCCTGCTTTCGCAGCGCCAGGTGCGCCTGCGGGCAGGGCTGCCCTACCAGGGGCTGCAGCACGCTGCGGCGGTTCTCTAAAGAAAGCAGGACGTTATCAAGGGCGCGTACGGTGTGGCTGGTAAAATCGAGGATCCGCTGTTGGTTAACATTGCGCTGTGAAATGAAGCGAATGCCTAACGTCAGGATGAGCGTGAGGAGCGCAACCGTGACACAGACGATAACGCGTTTTCGGCGATAGTTTTTAATGATCGTTTGTGCAGTTTGCATGAACGGTCGCCTGATAAGCCACCAGCCACAAAAGCCGGACGCAACAGTAAAAGTGTAGTGGGGAAAGCAGAAGGAGACGAGAAAGAAGAGGGAAATTCGCCCATCCGTTGCAGATGGGCGAAAGGCAGTATTAGTCGCACTGCACCTTAATGGCCAGGCCACCGCGGGACGTCTCGCGGTATTTCGCGTTCATGTCCTTGCCGGTTTCGTACATGGTTTCAATCACCTTATCCAGCGATACGCGAGGTTCGCTGGTACGGCGCATCGCCATACGTGAGGCGTTGATGGCTTTCACCGAGGCAATCGCGTTACGCTCGATGCACGGCACCTGCACCTGGCCCGCGACCGGGTCACAGGTCAGACCGAGGTTATGTTCCATACCGATTTCCGCCGCCACGCAAACCTGCTCAGGGCTTGCGCCCAGCAGCTCTGCCAGACCTGCCGCCGCCATGGAGCAGGCAACGCCCACTTCACCCTGACAGCCCACTTCCGCACCGGAGATGGAGGCGTTCATTTTGTACAGCGCACCGATGGCCCCTGCCGCCAGGAAATAGCGGATGTAGATGTCCGGCGTCACGGGCTCAATAAAGTGATCGTAATACGCCAGCACTGCCGGAACGATACCGCAGGCGCCGTTGGTTGGCGCCGTCACGACGCGACCACCGGCGGCGTTCTCTTCGTTAACCGCCAGGGCAAACATGTTTACCCAGTCAACCACGTTCATCGGGTCGTTGGAGAACTTGTCCGTGGTCACCAGCATACGGCGCAGGGCAGAGGCACGACGCGGTACGCGCAGTGGACCCGGCAGAACGCCTTCGGTGTTCATCCCGCGGTCGATACAGGCGCGCATGGTTTGCCAGACGTTCGCAAAATAGTCTTCAATCTCTTTTTTGCTGTGCAGGGCCAGTTCGTTCTGCATCACCATGCCGGACAGTGAAAGACCGGTCTCTTTGCAGTAGCCCAGCATTTCTGTAGCCGATTTGAACGGGTACGGTACGCTGACGTCGCCGACGCTGTCTTTGCCAAAATGCTCTTCATCCACGATGAAGCCACCGCCGATGGAGTAGTACGTTTTGCTGTAAATCTCTTTTTCACCGCTGTAAGCGTGAATGGTCATGCCGTTTTCATGCAGCGGCAGGTTGTCGCTGCGAAAACGCATGCCGTCATCCTGCGGGAAATCGACTTCCTGCTGACCGTTTGCCAGCAGCAGGCGGCCGCGTGTTTCCACGTCGCGGATGAATGCCGGGATGGCATCAATATCTACGGTATCCGGCATATTGCCTGCCAGACCCATAATAATGGCGATATCGGTGTGGTGGCCTTTACCCGTTAATGACAGCGAGCCGTAAACATCCACGGCGACACGGGTAACGCTTTCCAGTAATCCTTTTTCGACCAGATCATCGACGAACTGTTTACCGGCCTTCATCGGGCCAACAGTATGGGAAGACGAAGGGCCAATTCCCACTTTGAACATGTCGAATATACTAATCACTTTCACACTCCTGACAGGGTTACCGGGGTTCCAGTAACGATGTTATAACTGCGCATAGTGTAAGAGGGAACACCGACCTCGGCTTAACTATTCACATGAATTAAACTAATGGTTAACGATGGGTTTTGCTAATAGCGCGACGCGGATCGCAAACCTGCGAAAAAGGGTGGAATGTAAAGTATAGTCAAGGTTTCAGGCCGATTTGCAGCGCCAGTTCGCGAATGATGCCCGCCGTCATGCCCCAGACAAAATAATGCTGATACCAGGACAACCAGACCCGATGGTCATGCCCCCGTCGATGGATATCGAGCGGATGATAGCGGCTGAGCCGGAGCGCCTCTTCGAGCGGCATTTCAAATACCGCTGAAACTTCATCGACGCTGGCGTGATACTGCAGGCCGGGCGGGATAATGCCGACCACCGGCGTGACCTGAAAACCGGTGACGCTGTCGACGGGCGGCAGCACGCCGATAACCTCCACCGCCTCCGGCGGAATGGCCACCTCTTCCTGCGCTTCCCGCAGCGCGGCGGCAATCAGCGAGGCGTCGGAGCTGTCCACTGCGCCACCCGGAAAGGCGACCTGACCCGCGTGCTTGCGTAAATGGGGAGAACGCTGGGTGAGCAGCAGGCCCGGCTGCGCGCGACGCACGACCGGGATCAGCACGGCCGCCTGACGCTGATTGAGCGCTTCGCGGTTGACCTGCGGTCGTAAAAGCTGAAAACGAGATAAAAAATCGTCCAGCGTCAGGTTCTCTTTTTCCACCCGTGATTACTCCAGTTGTTTCAGGATACGGTTAACTTTATCAAAGGTTTCCTGATATTCCGCATCGACCTGGCTATCGGCAACAATGCCGCCCCCGGCCGAGCAGTAAAGGTTTCCGTCGCAGGCCGTCAGCGTGCGAATGGTAATGCTGGTATCCATGGTGCCGCACAGGCTGATATAGCCGATGCTGCCGCACCAGGCGTTGCGGCGGTGCGGCTCTAGCTCATCAATGATCTCCATCGCCCGTACCTTTGGCGCGCCGGTGATGGAGCCGCCCGGGAACGCGGCGCGGAGCAGATCGCAGGCGGTGCGAGAGGTGGGTAGACGCGCGGTAATGGTACTGACCAGATGATGCACCGCCGGGAAAGGCTCGACGACAAACAGTTCCGGCACGCGCACGCTACCCGGTTCGGCGACGCGGCCAATGTCGTTACGCATCAGATCGACAATCATCAGGTTCTCGGCGCGGTCTTTCGGCGAGGCGGCGAGCTTTTCCGCCTGCTGGCGATCGGCATCGGGGTCCGCAAGACGCGGTAACGTGCCTTTAATCGGACGGGTTTGAATCGTACCCTCGGCCAGATGGATAAAGCGCTCGGGTGACAGGCTAAGAATTACACCCTGTTCCAGACGGACAAACGCGCTGAACGGCGCCTTATTGCTGGCGTTAAGACGGGTAAACGCCTGCCACTCATCTCCCCGGTATGTCGACTGGAAGCGCTGGGCGAGGTTAACCTGGTAGCAGTCACCGCTTTGCAGATACGCCTGAACGCGCGCGAATTTTTCGGCATACTCCGCTGCGGTCATGTTCGAGCGCCAGCCAGAGGTAAGGGTAAACGTCTCTGCCGGGGCAGGCCGTTGCGCCTCCAGCCACGCCAGACGCGCCTGCACGTCATGATGGCTCAGCAGTGAAACCGTTTTTTTCTGATGATCGACAATTAACGCCCAGTCATACAGCCCCACGGCCATGTCTGGCAGGGAAATATCAGCCTGCGCATGCTCCGGCAGCGTTTCGAAAAGGCGACCCAGATCGTACCCAAACAGGCCCAGCGCGCCGCCCTGGAAAGGGAGGTCCGGGTTCGGCGCAGCAGATAAGCCCAGCGCGTTAATGGCCTGCTGCAGCTGCTTCAGGGGATCGTCCGTTAACGACAGGTCATCGGTTGTTAGCGTCTTTAGCGGATCGGCCACCAGAATGTCGAAGCGGCTATAGGGATGGTCCGCATGGCCAGAATGCAGCAGCATCGCAAACGGCAGATGGCTCAGGCGGGCAAACCAGAATTCAGCGGCGTCTGCACGCCAGGGCAAGGTAATAACAGTGGGGAAGCGCATGTTCATGTGTGGCATACTACCGGGCAGCGTGAAATAATTAGCGCGAATAATTTAGCAGGAGTTGACGATGTTTGCAGGTTTACCTTCTCTGAGCCATGAACAGCAGCAGAAAGCGGTTGAGCGAATTCAGGAACTGATGTCCCAGGGGATGAGCAGCGGACAGGCGATTACGGTTGTCGCCGAGGAGATTCGCGCCAGTCATTCCGGCGAGCGGATCGTGGCGCGATTCGAAGATGAAGATGAAGATCCAGAAGAGTAATCGGGCTTACACCGCCGCGATAATCTTAATCTCTACCTTATATTCCGGCTTCATCAGCGTGGCCTGTACGGTACAGCGTACAGGCGCGTGACCCGCCACCACCCATGCATCCCAGGCTTTGTTCATCGCCGCGAAATCATCTTTGTTTGCCAGGAAAATCGTCGCATCCAGAATGCGGGATTTGTCGCTGCCCTGTTTTTCCAGCACCGCATCAATCTGCGCCAGAGTGTTAGCCGTCTGCTCGAACGCATCCGCGTCCAGGTTAGCCGGTACGCCGGTGTAGTAAAGCGTCTGGTTATGGATCACCACATCAGACCAGCGGGCTTCGGCATCAATGCGCACAATTGTCATAAACGTTTCCTCGTTATTTTTCGTCGTCAGGCGGCAAGACTGCCATATTGTTCTCGTGTCGTCACTATTTGGGGTGGCACAGGAGAGGTTGGGCTGACATAATCCCTGTGCAAAAATACAGTGAGAGAGCACCGTGGCAGACGATTTTTCCCCTGAAGGTCAATTAGCGCAGGCTATTCCCGGCTTCAAGCCCCGTGAGCCTCAGCGCCAGATGGCGCACGCCGTTGCACGCGCCATCGATAAGGCTCAGCCGCTGGTGGTCGAGGCCGGAACCGGTACGGGTAAAACGTATGCTTACCTTGCTCCGGCGCTGCGCGCGAAGAAGAAGGTGATTATTTCCACCGGATCGAAGGCGCTGCAGGATCAGCTCTACAGTCGCGATTTGCCCACGGTGGCGAAAGCGCTGAAATACAAAGGTCGTCTGGCCTTGCTGAAGGGACGCTCCAACTATCTCTGCCTGGAACGTCTTGAGCAGCAGGCGCTGGCGGGCGGCGACCTGCCGGTACAAACCCTCAGCGACGTCATTATCCTTCGCGCCTGGGCGAACCAGACCGAAGAGGGCGATATAAGCACCTGCGCGAGCGTGCCGGAAGACTCGCCTGCCTGGCCGCTGGTGACCAGCACCAACGACAACTGCCTCGGCAGCGACTGCCCGCTGTATAAAGACTGCTTTGTAGTGAAAGCGCGCAAAACGGCGATGGACGCGGATGTGGTGGTGGTGAACCACCATCTGTTCCTCGCGGATATGGTCGTCAAGGACAGCGGTTTCGGCGAGCTGATCCCGGAGGCGGACGTGATGATCTTCGACGAAGCCCACCAGCTTCCGGACATCGCCAGCCAGTATTTCGGCCAGTCGCTTTCCAGCCGCCAGCTGCAGGATCTGGCGAAAGATTTCACCATCGCTTACCGGACCGAACTCAAAGATACCCAGCAGCTGCAGAAGTGCGCCGACCGTCTGGCCCAAAGCGCGCAGGATTTCCGCTTACAGCTTGGTGAGCCGGGCTATCGCGGTAACCTGCGCGAGCTTCTGGCGGACAAAAACATCCAGCGCGCGCTGCTGCTGCTCGATGATGCCCTCGAACTCTGCTACGACGTGGCAAAGCTGTCGCTTGGCCGCTCCGCGCTGCTGGACGCGGCCTTCGAACGCGCCACGCTCTATCGCGGGCGGCTCAAACGGCTGAAAGAGATTAACCAGCCGGGGTTCAGCTACTGGTATGAGTGCACCTCGCGGCATTTCACCCTGGCGCTCACGCCGCTGACGGTAGCGGATAAGTTTAAAGAGGTGATGGCGCAAAAACCGGGAAGCTGGATCTTCACCTCGGCAACCCTGTCGGTGAATGACGATCTGCATCACTTCACGGAACGTCTTGGCATTGAGGATGCGGAATCGCTGCTCCTGCCGAGCCCGTTCGATTACGAAAAACAGGCGCTGCTTTGCGTGCCTCGTAATCTGCCGCTGCCGAACCAGCCGGGGGCGGCGCGCCACCTGGCCGCGATGTTAAAACCGATGATCGAGGCCAACAACGGCCGCTGCTTTATGCTCTGCACCTCTCACGCCATGATGCGTGACCTCGCCGAGCAGTTCCGCGCCACCATGACGCTGCCGGTGCTGCTGCAGGGTGAAACCAGTAAAGGCCAGCTGTTACAGCAGTTTGTCAGCGCCGGAAATGCCCTGCTGGTAGCAACCAGCAGCTTCTGGGAAGGGGTGGACGTGCGCGGCGATACGCTCTCGCTGGTAATTATTGATAAGCTGCCGTTTACCTCTCCGGACGATCCGCTGCTGAAGGCGCGCATGGAAGACTGCCGTCTGCGCGGGGGCGATCCTTTCGATGAGGTACAGCTGCCGGATGCGGTGATTACGCTCAAGCAGGGGGTAGGGCGATTGATCCGCGACGTTACCGATCGCGGGGTGCTGGTCATTTGCGATAACCGGCTGGTGATGCGCCCTTACGGAGCGACCTTCCTTGCCAGCCTGCCGCCCGCACCGCGGACGCGGGACATAAAACGCGCGGTGCGTTTCCTGGCAAACCCAACGGCGGAGTAATTTACCCCGGAGTGTGCTAAGATGCGCGCCATTTTGTGACTGACCCTTGCGAGAGCGCGACGACTGATGCGAATTCTGGCTATTGATACCGCGACAGAGGCTTGCTCTGTCGCTCTGTTGAACGACGGTGCTGTTTCTGCTCATTTCGAAGAGTGCCCACGGGAACACACCCAACGCATTCTGCCCCTGGTAAAAGCCATTTTAACCCAGGGCAACACCTCCTTAACCGACCTCGACGCGCTGGCCTTTGGCCGTGGCCCCGGCAGCTTTACGGGCGTACGTATCGGGATTGGCATTGCGCAGGGGCTGGCGCTGGGCGCCGAACTGCCGATGATCGGCGTCTCTACGCTTGCCACCATGGCGCAGGGCGCATGGCGCATGACCGGGGCAACGCGCGTGCTGGCCGCGATTGATGCCCGCATGGGCGAAGTTTACTGGGCCGAATACACCCGCGACGAGCAGGGCGTGTGGCACGGCGAAGAGACGGAAGCCGTGCTCAAGCCGGAAGCGGTCACTGAGCGGCTGCAACAGCTCTCCGGGGAGTGGGCAACCGTTGGCACCGGCTGGCCGGCGTGGCCAGACATGGCAAACGACACCGGGGTGACGCTGGTAGACGGCAACATGCTGCTGCCGGCTGCGGAAGACATGCTTCCGATTGCCTGCCAGCTGCTCGCGGCAGGAAAAACCGTTGCCGTTGAACACGCGGAGCCGGTTTATTTGCGAAACACCGTTGCGTGGAAGAAACTTCCGGGCCGCGAGTGAATCTCAGTAACAGGAACTGAGAAAAAGGAGTCGCATCATGGCGGTTCAGACTAAAGTAGTACGCCTTATTATGGCAGGCGCGGTTGCCATAGCACTGAGCGGATGCGTTTCCGTTCCTGATGCGATTAAGGGCAGCAGCCCGACGCCACAGCAGGATCTGGTTCGGGTGATGAATGCGCCTGAGCTGTACGTCGGCCAGGAAGCGCGCTTTGGCGGTAAGGTCATCGACGTACAAAACCAGCAGGGGAAAACCCGCCTGGAGATCGCGACCGTTCCGCTGGACAGCGGCGCGCGGCCGGTACTGGGTGAGGCCTCTCGCGGGCGTATCTATGCGGACGTCAGCGGTTTCCTCGATCCGGTCGATTTTCGCGGGCAGCTGGTGACCGTCGTCGGGCCGATTACCGGCGCCGTGCAGGGCAAAATCGGCAGCACGCCGTATAAATTTATGACCATGCAGGTCAACGGGTATAAACGCTGGCGGCTGGCACAGCAGGTGATCATGCCGCCTCAGCCGATGGATCCGTGGATGTGGGGTCCACATCCTTATCGTTACGGCTACCCGGGCTGGGGCTGGTATAACCCGGGTCCTGCACAGGTTCAGACGATCGTTACTGAGTAACTTACTGTTATTGTTAGAAAAGAGACAGCGGCTCAGCCGCTGTCTCTGTTTTTTTACGGATAAAACGAAAAAAAAGAGTGACGCGCTTCGCAACCTTAAATCTGAACAATTAATAAACTGGTACGCTGAGTTAATATAATGTTAACAAACTGTTTATTATCGGGGTTGTGATGACGACGAACACTCATTTCAGAGGTGATGCATTGAAGAAGGTTTGGCTTAACCGTTATCCCGCAGATGTTCCTGCTGAGATCAATCCTGACCGTTATCAATCCCTGGTGGAATTATTTGAACACTCGGTAAGGCGCTACGCGGACCAGCCCGCATTCGTGAATATGGGCGAGGTCATGACGTTCCGTAAGCTTGAGGAGCGTAGCCGGGCGTTTGCGGCGTATCTTCAGGAAGGGCTGGGGCTGCAAAAAGGGGACCGCGTCGCGCTGATGATGCCGAACCTGCTGCAATACCCGGTGGCGTTGTTCGGTATCCTGCGAGCCGGGATGATTGTCGTCAACGTCAACCCGCTGTACACCCCGCGCGAGCTGGAGCATCAGCTGAACGACAGCGGCGCGGCCGCGATTGTCATTGTGTCCAACTTCGCCCATACGCTGGAAAAAGTGGTCGACAAAACCCAGGTTAAACACGTCATCCTGACGCGCATGGGGGATCAACTCTCCACCGCCAAAGGCACGCTGGTTAACTTTGTCGTCAAATACGTCAAGCGCCTGGTGCCAAAATACCACCTGCCGGACGCCATCTCCTTCCGCCGCGCGCTGCATGCTGGCTACCGTATGCAGTATGTGAAACCCGAAGTGGTCGCGGAAGATCTTGCGTTTCTGCAATACACGGGCGGGACTACCGGCGTCGCCAAAGGGGCCATGCTTACCCACCGTAATATGCTGGCAAACCTTGAACAGGTGAATGCCACCTACGGGCCGCTTCTGCATCCGGGCAAAGAAGTGGTGATCACCGCGCTTCCGCTGTATCACATCTTTGCGCTGACCATGAACTGCCTGCTGTTTATTGAACTGGGTGGTCAGAACATCCTCATCACCAACCCGCGCGATATCCCGGGCCTGGTGAAAGAGCTGGCGAAATACCCGTTCACCGCCATGACGGGGGTGAACACCCTGTTTAATGCGCTGCTTAATAACAAAGAGTTCCAGCAGCTGGATTTCTCCACGCTGCATCTCTCTGCGGGCGGCGGCATGCCGGTTCAGCAGGCGGTCGCCGAGCGCTGGGTGAAGCTCACCGGTCAGTATTTGCTGGAAGGCTATGGGCTGACGGAATGTGCTCCGCTGGTCAGCGTGAACCCACACGATATCGACTATCACAGTGGAAGCATTGGTCTGCCGGTTCCTTCCACCGAGGCCAAACTGGTCGATGATAACGATAACGAAGTCGCGCCGGGCGAGCCGGGTGAGCTTTGCGTCAGAGGTCCGCAGGTGATGCTGGGTTACTGGCAGCGTCCCGATGCGACCGACGAAATCATCAAAGACGGCTGGCTGCACACCGGTGATATTGCGGTAATGGATGACGAGGGCTTCCTGCGCATCGTCGATCGCAAGAAAGACATGATCCTGGTCTCCGGCTTCAACGTCTATCCGAATGAGATCGAAGACGTGGTTATGCAGCACAGCGGCGTACTCGAGGTGGCGGCGGTCGGCGTCCCTTCCGGCAGCAGCGGTGAAGCGGTGAAGATATTTGTGGTCAAAAAAGATCCTTCCCTGACGGAGGAGGCGCTGGTAACGTTTTGCCGTCGTCAGCTGACGGGCTACAAGGTGCCGAAGCTGGTTGAATTCCGCGATGAGCTGCCGAAATCCAACGTCGGAAAGATATTACGACGAGAATTACGTGACGAAGCCCGTGGCAAAGTAGACAATAAGGCCTGAGCTTCACGCTAATCGCCCAGACGCCGGTTAAGCCGGCGTTTTTTATGGGCGCAAACAAAAGAGAACCCGTTTTGAATTACCAGATGATCACGACCAACGACGAGCTGGCTTCGCTGTGCGAAGTGACGCGCGACTTTCCTGCCATTGCCCTGGATACCGAGTTTGTCCGTACCCGGACCTATTATCCGCAGCTGGGTTTGATTCAGATGTACGACGGTAAACACGTGTCGCTGATTGACCCTCTCGGCATTACCGACTGGACGCCGATGCGTAACTTGCTGCTCGATACCGCCGTGACGAAATACCTGCACGCAGGCAGTGAGGATCTGGAAGTCTTTCTGAACACCTTTGGCATCATGCCCCAGCCGCTGATTGACACGCAGATCCTCGCGGCATTCAGCAATCGTCCGCTCTCCTGGGGCTTTGCTGCCATGGTGGAGGAGTATACGGGCCTGACGCTGGATAAAAGCGAATCCCGTACCGACTGGCTGGCGCGCCCGCTTACAGAGCGTCAGCTGGAGTATGCGGCGGCAGACGTGTTTTACCTGCTGCCGATTGCGGGACAGCTGATGAAAGAGGCGGAAGCCTCCGGTTGGCTCGCTGCTGCGCTGGACGAGTGCCGTATGACCCAGCAGCGTCGTCAGGAAGTAGTTGACCCGAAAGAGGCCTGGCGCGATATCAGCAACGCCTGGCAGCTGCGCACGCGTCAGCTGGCATGCCTGCAGCTGCTGGCAGACTGGCGCTTGCGTAAAGCGCGGGAGCGCGATCTGGCCGTTAACTTTGTTGTTCGCGAAGAGCATCTCTGGGCAGTCGCGCGCTATATGCCTGGCAGCCTGGGCGAGCTGGACAGCATTGGGCTTTCGGGCAGCGAGATCCGCTTCCATGGTAAAACCCTGCTGGCGCTGGTCGCCAAAGCGCAGGAGCTGCCGGAAGATGCGCTGCCGGAACCGCTGCTGAACCTGATGGACATGCCGGGCTATCGCAAAGCGTTTAAGGATATCAAAGCGCTGGTGCAGGCGGTTGCAACGAAAAGCAAGCTGAGCGCGGAACTGCTCGCCTCACGTCGTCAGATTAACCAGCTGCTGAACTGGCACTGGAAGCTGAAGCCGCAGAATGGCGTGCCGGAGATGATGGCGGGATGGCGCGGGGAATTGATGGCCGATCGCCTGAATACGCTGCTGGACGGTTACCCGCGATAAAAAAATATGCCGGGCGATATACCCGGCATATTTCCCCGGTGGCGCTGCGCTTACCGGGGCGGCGAAAACACAAACCTACGGACGCGACTCTTCCGCTTCCGGGAGCGTAACGTTCAGCTCCAGAATCGAAATATCCCCGTCTTTTTGTTCCAGCTGCACCGTGACCATCTCCGGGTCAATCTGCACATACTTACAGATCACTTCCAGGATGTCCTTACGCAGCTGCGGCAGGTAGTGAGGCTCGGCGTCGCTACGACGACGCTCCGCAACGATAATTTGCAGACGTTCTTTTGCGATGTTGGCGGTGTTCTTTTTCCGCGAGAGAAAAAAGTCCAGTAATGCCATAACTTATCCTCCGAACAGGCGTTTGAGGAAACCTTTCTTCTCTTCTTCAATGAAGCGGAAAGGACGTTCTTCTCCCAGCAGACGGTCAACGGTATCGGCGTAAGCTTTACCTGCATCTGCCAATGTATCAAGGATCACTGGCTCGCCCTGGTTAGACGCGCGTAACACGGACTGATCTTCCGGGATAACGCCCACCAGCTTAATGCGCAGGATCTCCAGCACGTCTTCCATGCTCAGCATGTCACCTTTGTTCACACGGCCCGGATTGTAGCGGGTGAGCAGCAGGTGTTCTTTAATCGGGTCTTCGCCATTTTCCGCACGACGGGATTTAGAAGCGAGGATGCCCAGAATGCGGTCTGAGTCACGCACGGATGAAACTTCAGGGTTGGTGGTGATGATCGCTTCATCAGCGAAGTAGAGCGCCATCAGGGCACCGGTTTCGATGCCCGCAGGGGAGTCGCAGACAATGAAGTCGAAATCCATTTTTTTCAGATCGTCGAGCACCTTTTCCACGCCTTCACGGGTCAGGGCGTCTTTGTCACGCGTCTGAGAAGCCGGGAGAATGTAGAGGTTCTCGGTGCGCTTATCTTTGATCATCGCCTGGTTAAGCGTGGCATCGCCCTGAATGACGTTTACGAAGTCATACACGACGCGACGCTCACATCCCATGATGAGGTCGAGGTTACGCAGACCGATATCGAAGTCGATAACGATGGTTTTCTTTCCCTTCTGGGCCAAACCAGTAGCGATGGCCGCGCTGGAGGTGGTCTTGCCAACGCCTCCTTTACCCGAAGTAACAACAATAATGCGTGCCATAGAAATTCCTTGTTAAAAAGGGATCAATTCAACGGTTGAACGGTCAACGCGTCGTCTGCCAGAAGCAGGCGAGCCGCTTTGCCATAAAATTCGGCTGGGATCTTGTCGCTCAGCCAATATTCACCTGCGATGGACACCAGTTCCGCCGTCAGGTGAGTACAAAATATTTGCGCATCTCGATCGCCACTTGCACCTGCGAGCGCACGTCCACGCATCATACCGTATACGTGAATATTGCCATCTGCAATCAGCTCAGCGCCAGCACTGACGTGGCTTGTAACAATCAGATCACAGTTTGGTGCATAAATGCGCTGACCGGAACGAACCGGCACATCAATCATTCGCGTTTTTGTGACGGTAGTAACGTTTTGCACCGCAGGAGGGGGCGTTTGCACGGCAACGGGTGCCGCTCGCGAGGCTTTTTCTTTGCCCTCATTCAGAAGGGGCAGCCCCGCACGCTCAATTTCCGCTTTCAGCTCAGTATCTTTGCAGCCGCTGATGCCCACGATACGCAGTCCGGTCGAGGAGACGGCCTGCTGGAGAAGTTTCCAGTTAACCGGAGCCTCAAGACCGCTGACGTTGATAACAACAGGGGCGTGCTTCAGAAAGGCGGGAGCCTGGGCGATTTTGTCTTCTAACGCCTGACGAATAACCTCGGGTTTTGCATCATGCAAATGTACCACTGATAAGGTGAAGCTACTGCCTTTAAGCTCGATGGGCGTGTTTGACATCCTGGCCTTACTCAATTTGCTATTAACCGCAACCACTCGCTGCGATATTCCGAAGAGTATCAGGCATGTTATAGTCAGGAGTATATTGAGGCAAGCAACCACCCATTAATTCAGAGTAAAAACATGTTTTGTGTGATCTACAGAAGTACAAGCCGTGACCAGACCTATCTTTATGTCGAAAAGAAAGACGATTTTTCACGCGTGCCTGAAGAATTAATGAAGAACTTTGGCCGACCACAGCTGGCGATGCTGCTGCCGCTCGATGGTCGTAAGAAACTGATTAACGCCGATCTGGATAAAGTGAAAACGGCCTTAGCCGAGCAAGGCTATTATTTACAGCTTCCACCGCCACCCGAGAATTTATTAAAACAGCATCTTGAGGCGAACGGTAAAAAATAGTCTCAACTGTTTTTGGGTACAACACATCAACCGTTTAGGGGTCGACCATGTATCAACATCATAACTGGCAAGGTGCATTACTGGATTATCCCGTCAGCAAAGTGGTTTGCGTGGGCAGCAACTACGCAAAACATATTCAGGAGATGGGCAGCGCGACGCCAGAAGAACCGGTCCTGTTTATTAAGCCTGAAACGGCGCTGTGCGATATCCGCCAGCCGCTGGCGCTGCCGCAGGGGCTGGGCTCGGTGCATCACGAAGTTGAACTTGCCGTGCTGATCGGCGCGACGCTGCGCCAGGCCTCAGAAGAACATGTTAAAAAAGCGATTGCCGGATACGGCGTGGCGCTGGATCTGACCCTGCGTGACGTTCAAGGCAAAATGAAGAAAGCAGGGCAGCCGTGGGAAAAAGCCAAAGGGTTTGATAATTCCTGCCCAATTTCGGCGTTTGTGCCGGTGAGCGAATTTACCGGCGATCCGCAGGACACGCCGCTCAGCCTCAAGGTTAACGGTGAGATCCGCCAGCAGGGCACCACGGCAGACATGATCCATAAGATTGTGCCGCTGATCGCCTACATGAGCCGCTTCTTTACTCTTAAACCAGGCGATGTGATCCTGACCGGAACCCCAGAAGGCGTTGGCCCGCTACTCAGCGGTGACGAGCTTGAGGTCGGTTTCAACGGCCTGTCGCTGAAAACCCGCGTGCTGTAACCCCATCTTGCCGCCTGAAGAGGGCGGCAAAACTTGCAACAACGTGCCAGACTCGTTATAAGGTGCGCTTTCTTTTGACGTGTGGACATCCTGATGAACGACATCCCTTTCTGGCAAAGCAAAACTCTCGACGACATGACTGACGCGGAATGGGAATCATTGTGCGACGGCTGCGGGCAGTGTTGCCTGCACAAGCTGATGGATGAAGATACGGACGAAATCTACTTCACCAACGTTGCCTGCAAGCAGTTAAACATTAAAACCTGCCAGTGCCGCAACTATGAGCGCCGGTTTGAATTTGAGCCTGACTGCATCAAGTTAACCCGGGATAATCTGCCGACGTTTGAATGGCTGCCGCATACCTGCGCGTATCGCCTGCTGGCGGAAGGGAAAGGTCTGCCTGACTGGCATCCGCTGTTAACCGGTTCAAAAGCGGCGATGCACGGTGAACGTATTTCTGTGCGCCACATTGCGGTGAAAGAGTCCGAGGTGCAGGACTGGGAAGATCACATCATGAACCACCCGACCCGTTAAGATTAAAAAACCCGCCGAGGCGGGTTTTTTATTGTGCGCTGTTGTGTCGGGTGGCGCTGCGCTTACCCGACCTACAAAACCGTAGGCCCGCGCAAGCGAAGCGCCGCCGGGCAAATTAGCGCCCAAAAAGATCGCGTTTCTTCGGTTTGAACGGCTGGGCAATCAGCACCAGCAGCGCCACGACGAAGTAGGCGGCAAAAATGCCCACCAGCCACTGCGGCATCTCCAGCGTCAGGAATTCCCACTGGCGAACGGAGCAGTCACCGGATGCGACAAACACCTGCGGCAGCCATTTGTCCAGCGGCAGCCAGCTTGGGAAGCGGGCGGCAAAATCACAGGTCATAAACGGTGACGGATGCAATTGCATCATGGTGTGCTGCCAGGAGAGTTCAATTCCTTTCCAGGCGCTGTAGATCCAGATGGCAATACCGGCATAGCGAAGCGGCGATTTTGGGGCAATCGCACCCACCAGGCCCGCACCCATAATGCCGAACAGCGCGCTGCGTTCGTAAATACACAGTACGCAAGGTTTCAGTCCCATTACATGCTGGAACCACAGCGCGACCATTTCCAGCGCAAAGGCGGTCAGGGCCATTAACAACCACGCTCCGCGACCGCGGGAGCACTGGTTTAAAAATCTCAACATAATCATTTCCCTGGAACATGCTTAGAAAGCGCAGTGTAAACGAATTCGTTTTTCGCGCCACCTGTACCTGGCGAAATAAAACGTAATTGGATGTTTATCGTGCGAAAAGGCAAACGGGCAGCGAACTGCCCGAGATGCATAGTTTACTGCGCCGCAAGTATACCCGCTTGTACCAGCCATTGCGTACAGGGAATGAGGGTAATTTTGACGCAAAGCAATCCGACGATCGTGAGCACCAGCGTATAGGGCAGCGCCATCCATACCATCCTGCCATAAGAAAGACGTATGAGCGGCGCGAGGGCGGAGGTCAGCAGGAACAGGAAGGCGGCCTGGCCATTTGGCGTCGCCACCGACGGCAGGTTGGTTCCGGTATTGATCGCCACGGCCAGCAGCTCAAACTGTCCGGCGCTGATAACGCCTTGCTCCATGGCCGCTTTGGCCTCGTTGATGTAGACCGTCCCGACGAAGACGTTATCTGAGATCGACGAGAGCAGGCCGTTAAACAGGTAAAACAGCGAGAGCTGAGCATCCGGTGAGGCCTGTAATACAAAGGCAATAATCGGCGCGAACAGGTGCTGGTCGATAATCACCGCCACGACGGCAAAGAACACCGCCAGCAGGGCGGTAAACGGCAGAGCTTCGGTAAACGCCTTGCCAATGGCATGTTCGTCCGTCACGCCGGTAAAGGTGGTGGCGAGAATAATGACTGACAGGCCGATCAGCCCCACTTCGGCAAGATGGAACGCCAGCGCCGCGATAAGCCAGACGCCAATGATCCCCTGAGCAATCAGTCGTAGCGTCTCCTGGCGCGTCCGCTGGCTTCGGCTCTGCACATCGAATTTATGCAGCTCCTGACGAACCGGCTCCGGGAGCTGCGCCCCGTACCCAAAGAGGCGAAACTTCTCCACCAGCAGACAGGTCGCCAGCCCGCAGATCAGCACCGGTACGCTCACCGGGGCCATTCTCAGGAAGAAATCACCGAAGTGCCAGCCCGCCGCTTTGGCAATGATCAGGTTTTGCGGCTCGCCGACCATGGTCATCACGCCGC
Organism: Enterobacter sp. 302C9; assembly: GCF_034106085.1. Lineage (NCBI taxonomy): Bacteria > Pseudomonadati > Pseudomonadota > Gammaproteobacteria > Enterobacterales > Enterobacteriaceae > Enterobacter > Enterobacter sp. 302C9. Next base: position 215,420 of record NZ_JAWNBW010000002.1, on the reverse strand, counting down.
CCAGCGCGGTACCCACGCCGGCATGCATCATCAGGCTGCGCAGAAACGCGCGGAATTGTTCCAGCACGTCACGGTTATGCGCCTCAACGTGGCTGTCATCCTGCAGGTCCTCATTTGGGCGAGAGGAGGCCACGCGGTGATAAATTCCGTAAAACCCAACCGCGACGCTGATCACTACCGCAACGACCGTCAGCGCATCCAGGAACGCCGACAGGAAGGCGGCGGCAAGGCAAAACGCCAGCGAGAGGAACATTTTCGACGGAATGCTGAGCAGCAGGCGCGTGAAGATGAACAGCAGCAGCTGTTTCATAAAGTAGATGCCGGCCACCATAAAGATCAGCAGCAGAAGCACTTCGAGATTAGACGCCAGCTCTGCTTTGACATGCTCGGCGCTGGTCATACCGACGACGACGGCTTCAAACGCCAGCAATCCGCCCGGCAGAAGGGGATAACATTTCAGCGCCATGGCCAGGGTGAAGATAAACTCCGCCACCAGCAGCCAGCCGGCAATAAAGGGATTCACGCTAAAAATGATGGGATTAACGACCAGGAAAACCAGCAGTATCAGTTTATACCAGTCAGGAGACTGACCTAAAAAATTGCGCCATAGCGCGCGCCCAAAAGAAATTTCCACAACAGACGTCCTTCCCGTCAAGTAAGACAAAACATCAGTATACGCAAAAATCACGGCCTGGAGGCGGATAAGGCTGCATTGTAAATTTCACAAAAATGAAACGGCGATCCCTCTTTTCTCTCTTTGCCGCGCTACCTGCCACTGCGTGCCTCTGGTATGATGAGTCCAATTTGCTAAAGCTGTGTAATGGAAATCTCACTATGGTCATTAAGGCGCAGAGCCCGGCGGGTTTCGCGGAAGAGTACATCATCGAAAGCATCTGGAATAATCGTTTCCCTGCGGGGTCCATTCTTCCGGCTGAACGCGAACTCTCTGAACTGATTGGCGTCACTCGCACCACGCTGCGTGAAGTGCTTCAGCGGCTGGCGCGCGATGGCTGGTTGACGATCCAGCACGGTAAGCCTACGAAAGTGAACAACTTCTGGGAAACGTCCGGGCTGAACATTCTTGAAACGCTGGCGCGTCTTGACCATGAAAGCGTGCCGCAGCTCATTGATAATCTCCTCTCCGTTCGCACCAACATCGCGACGATTTTTATTCGTACCGCTTTCCGTCAGCATCCGGAAGACGCCCTTGCGGTGCTGGCCAGCGCGAACGAGGTGGAAGATCACGCCGATGCTTTTGCCACCCTCGATTACAACGTGTTCCGCGGCCTGGCGTTTGCCTCCGGCAACCCGGTGTATGGCCTGATCCTCAACGGTATGAAAGGGCTTTACACCCGCATTGGCCGCCACTACTTTGCCAATCCGGAAGCGCGTAGCCTGGCGCTGGGCTTCTACCATAAGCTGAGCAAGCTCTGTACCGAAGGCCTGCACGATCAGGTTTATGAGACGGTGCGCCGCTACGGTCACGATTCCGGTGAAATCTGGCACCGTATGCAGAAAACGCTGCCGGGTGATTTAGCGATTCAGACCCGCTAAAAGAAAAAACCTCTCATACGAGAGGTTTTTTTTCGCCCGGTGGCGCTTCGCTTACCGGGCCTACAAAACCCGTAGGCCGGGTAAGGCATAGCCGCCACCCGGCAAAAAAACACTACAGCGTATTCAACCGCGCCGGGCAACGTTCCAGCAGCTCGACGCTCCCGTCTTCATTCTGCTGCTCCAGCTGCACGTCAAAGCCCCACAGACGATGCACGTGCTTCAGCACTTCTTTACGCCCTTTATCCAGCGGCGCGCGATTGTGCGGGATATAGCGCAGCGTCAGGGAGCGGTCACCGCGCAAATCGACGTTCCATACCTGAATATTCGGCTCAAGGTTGCTCAGGTTGTACTGGGAAGAGAGGCGAGAGCGGATCTCACGGTATCCCTCTTCGTTATGGATTGCGGAGATCTCCAGATAGTTGTTGCGGTCATCGTCCAGCACGGTGAAGAAGCGGAAATCACGCATGATCTTCGGCGACATAAACTGGCTGATGAAGCTCTCGTCCTTAAAGTCGCGCATCGCAAAGTGCAGCGTTTCCAGCCAGTCAGAACCGGCGATATCCGGGAACCAGTACTTGTCTTCTTCCGTCGGCGACTGGCAGATGCGCTTAATGTCCTGGAACATGGCGAAGCCAAGCGCATACGGGTTTATTCCGCTGTACCACGGGCTGTTGTAGGGCGGCTGGAACACCACGTTGGTATGGCTATGGAGGAATTCCATCATGAACCGCTCGGTCACTTTTCCCTCGTCGTACAGATGGTTAAGAATGGTGTAGTGCCAGAAGGTCGCCCAGCCTTCGTTCATGACCTGCGTCTGCTTTTGCGGGTAAAAATACTGGCTCACCTTGCGCACGATGCGCAGGATCTCACGCTGCCACGGCTCCAGCAGCGGGGCGTTCTTCTCCATAAAATAGAGCAGGTTTTCCTGCGGCTCGGACGGATAGCGACGCGCTTCGGCGATCGTTTTTTCCTCCTCACGCTTCGGCAGGGTTCGCCACAGCATGTTCACCTGGCTTTGCAGGTACTCTTCGCGGCTCTTCTGCCGGGCTTTCTCCTCCTGCAGGGAGATTTTCTGCGGACGTTTGTAGCGGTCCACGCCGTAGTTCATCAGCGCGTGGCAGGAGTCGAGCAGTTTTTCCACTTCGTCCACGCCGTAGCGCTCTTCGCAGTCGGTAATGTATTTACGGGCGAAGATCAGGTAATCGACGATGGAGCTGGCGTCCGTCCAGCTGCGGAACAGATAGTTATTCTTGAAAAAGGAGTTGTGCCCGTAGCAGGCGTGCGCCATCACCAGCGCCTGCATGGTAATGGTGTTCTCTTCCATTAAATAGGCAATACACGGATTGGAGTTAATCACAATCTCATACGCCAGCCCCTGCTGGCCGTGCTTATACAGCCGTTCCGTTTCAATAAATTTTTTACCAAACGACCAGTGCGGATAGTTAATCGGCATCCCGACGCTGGAGTAGGCGTCCATCATCTGTTCGGACGTAATGACTTCAATCTGATGGGGATAGGTATCCAGGCGATACAGCTTTGCGACCCGGTCGATTTCGGCGAGGTAAACATCCAGCAGCTCGAAGGTCCAGTCGGGTCCATCGCTCAGACGTGTGTTGTCCTTGTTCAGGGAATCAATAGTAGCCATTAGCGCGCCCTCGTTGTGGGTGCTCTCTCTGTCTGGAGAGCCTCCTTTCAAGCATAGATCAACGTGTTAAAAAGCGTGCTGGGGCAGAAATTTTTTCTTTGCGATTTCGCGTTTTTGATACGGCAAAAAAACGGTATGCCGCAGCATATTATGCTGGTTAAAAATAACGCGCAGCAGGAGATCCCAAATTAGCACTATCCCCTGATGCTGGGGGATGTGTGAGGTAAGTCACCATAAAAAAGTCGTATGTTGAATAATATTTTCAACTAGGTTATCAATCTGTAATTAGAAGATTGTTCTTTTGCACATAATGGAGTGGCTATGCGTGTTGTCATACTGGGAAGTGGTGTCGTTGGGGTAACCAGCGCCTGGTATTTAAGTCAGGCGGGACATGACGTAACCGTTATCGATCGTGAATCCGGTCCCGCGCTTGAAACCAGCGCGGCGAACGCCGGGCAAATCTCTCCGGGGTATGCGGCGCCGTGGGCTGCGCCGGGCGTTCCGCTGAAAGCGATTAAATGGATGTTCCAGCGCCATGCGCCGCTGGCCATCAGCCTTGATGGCACGCAGTTCCAGCTGAAGTGGATGTGGCAGATGCTGCGCAACTGCGACACCCGCCACTACATGGAGAACAAAGGGCGCATGGTGCGCCTGGCGGAATACAGCCGCGACTGTCTGAAAGCGCTGCGCGCGTCGACGGGGATTGAGTACGAAGGCCGCCAGGGCGGGACGCTGCAGCTGTTCCGCACCGAGCAACAGTACGAGAATGCCACCCGCGATATCGCCGTGCTGGAAGATGCCGGCGTACCGTACCAGCTGCTGGAAGCCAGCCAGCTTGGTCAGGTTGAACCGGCGCTGGCGGAAGTGGCGCATAAGCTGACCGGCGGCCTGCGCCTGCCGAATGACGAAACCGGCGACTGCCAGCTCTTTACGCAACGTCTGGCGCAAATGTGCGAGCAGGCGGGGGTGAAGTTCCGTTTCAACACCTCCGTCGACAAGCTGCTGTCGGAAGGGGAAAAAATTTACGGCGTGAAGTGCGGCGACGAGGTGATCAAAGCCGATGCCTACGTGATGGCGTTTGGTTCGTACTCCACCGCCATGCTGAAAGGCATTCTCGACATTCCGGTTTATCCGCTGAAGGGCTACTCGCTGACCATCCCGGTGAAAGAAGAGAGCGGCGCCCCGGTGTCGACCATTCTGGACGAAACCTACAAAATCGCCATTACCCGCTTCGACAACCGCATTCGCGTGGGCGGCATGGCGGAGATTGTCGGCTTCAACACCGAACTGCTGCAGCCGCGTCGTGAAACGCTGGAGATGGTCGTGGGCGATCTCTTCCCGCGCGGCGGTTTTGTTGAGCAGGCGACGTTCTGGACCGGCCTGCGTCCGATGACCCCGGACGGCACGCCGATCGTAGGGCGCACGCCGTTTAAAAATCTGTGGACCAATACCGGACACGGCACGCTCGGCTGGACAATGGCCTGCGGATCGGGCCAGCTGCTGAGCGACCTGATTTCCGGGCGCACGCCGGCAATTCCGTTTGACGATTTAAGCGCCGCGCGCTATCAATCGGGGTTTACGCCTTCGCGTCCACAGCACCTGCACGGCGCGCATAGCTAAGGAGTTGTCATGTCCCGTCCTGTTCTGGCCCAGCTGAACCTGCAGGCCCTTAAGGATAATCTGCAAATTGTTCGTCGGGCGGCACCGGGTTCGCGCGTCTGGTCGGTGGTGAAAGCGAATGCCTACGGCCACGGTATCGATCGTATCTGGAGCGCGCTGAGCGCGACCGACGGTTTTGCGCTACTGAATCTTGAAGAGGCCATTCTGCTGCGCGAGCGCGGCTGGAAAGGGCCGATTCTACTGCTGGAAGGGTTCTTCCATGCGGACGATCTGCCGCTGCTGGATAAGTACCGGCTGACCACCAGCGTTCACAGCAACTGGCAGATTAAGGCGATCCAGGATGCGAAGCTCCATGCTCCGCTGGATATCTATCTCAAGGTAAACAGCGGCATGAACCGCCTGGGCTTCCAGCCTGAGCGGGTGCATACGGTCTGGCAGCAGCTGCGCGCCATGAAAAACGTGGGCGAAATGACGCTGATGGCGCATTTTGCCGACGCGGAAAAACCCGACGGTATTGCCGATGCCATGGTCCGCATTGAGCAGGCGGCAGAAGGGCTGGATTGCCCGCGCTCGCTGTCGAACTCGGCGGCCACGCTGTGGCATCCCGAGGCGCACTATAACTGGGTGCGTCCGGGGATCGTTCTGTACGGTGCGTCTCCCTCTGGCGAGTGGCAGGATATCGCCAACAGCGGCCTGAAGCCGGTCATGACCCTGCGCAGTGAAATCATTGGCGTGCAGACGCTGAAGGCCGGGGACACGGTGGGCTACGGCAGCCGCTACCGGGCAAAGGGCGAGCAGCGGATTGGCATCGTGGCGGGCGGTTATGCCGACGGCTACCCGCGCATCGCGCCGACCGGCACGCCGGTCTGGGTCGATGGGGTCCGCACGGGAACAGTGGGCACCGTATCTATGGATATGCTGGCCGTTGACCTGACGCCATGCCCGCAGGCGGGCATTGGCTCACCCGTCGAGCTGTGGGGTAACGAAGTTAAGATTGATGACGTTGCTGCCGCGGCGGGCACGGTGGGGTATGAATTGATGTGCGCGCTGGCCCCTCGAGTGCCGGTTGTGACGGTGTAACCTATGTTCGCCGGGTGGCGCTAACGCTTACCCGGCCTACGTTAGAGGGTTTTGTAGGCCGGGTAAGGCGAAACCGCCACCCGGCAAAAAAACTACTCCGCTTCCTCATCCATCGGCCTTAAACCGACTTTCCGCACCGCGTTATCTTCTTTTTCGGCAACGGTCCAGATCATCCCGGCAAACTCTACCTGATCCCCCACGACCGGGGCAGCGCCAAGCCGCTGCTGGATGATTTCGCCCAGCGTTTGCGGGTTATCACCGTCTTCAGCACCTTCATCCAGACCGTAAATCAGCGCCACATCCGCAAATTTAGCGCTGGCTTCCAGAATAAAATCGCCGAAGAAGCGCTGGTCCAGGGCCACCGGAGGCGACTGGCTGAACAGCTTGCCTAGCGCGGGCAGGTCGCGCTCGCGACCAATCACGCAGAGAATATCCCCCTCGCGCAGGCGGGTGCTGCCGGTAGGGTGCAGCAGGACATTATCGCGGAACAGGGCGGCAATGCGCGTTTCGGTCGGCATGTGCAAATCGCGCAGCGAGGCCCCCACGCACCATTTGTCGGCGCTCAGCTGATAGACAAACTGTTCCCACGGGTTCTCCGGATGAATATCGAGCCCCACGCGGGAGACCGGCCAGCCCACGGGCGGGACCACCACTTTGGCTTTTTTCGCCGCCCACCCGAGCGAGGTTCCCTGGAACAGCAGGGAAATCAGCACCACGAAGAACGCCACGTTAAAGAACAGCCGCGCGTTATCCAGACCGGCCATCATCGGGAACACCGCAAGGATAATCGGCACCGCGCCGCGCAGGCCAACCCAGCTGATAAAGACCCGCTCGCGCAGGTTGAAGCCGCGAAACGGCAGCAGGCCTGCAAATACCGACAGCGGACGGGCGAAGAAGATCATCCACGCGGAAAGCAGCAGCGCCGGAACGGCGATCGGCAGCAGGTCCGATGGCGTAACCAGCAGGCCCAGCACCAGGAACATGCCGATTTGCGCCAGCCACGCCAGGCCGTCAAAGTTCTGCAAAATGGCATGGCGGTTGCGAATAGGGCGGTTGCCCATCAGGAATCCGCAGAGATAGACGGCGAGAATGCCGCTGCCGTCCAGCGCGGTGGTGACGGCAAAAATAAGAATGCCGCCGCTCAGCGCCAGCAGGGGGTAAAGCCCCGCGGGCAGCGAGATGCGGTTGATCGTCTGCTGTAAGAGGTATCCCCCCGCCAGGCCGATGACAATCCCCAGGCCGAACTGCTGCAGGATATGTAACGCAAACATCCAGCTCAGCCCGCTTTCATGCTGCTGAATCATCTCGATAAGCGTAATGGTGAGAAATACCGCCATCGGATCGTTACTGCCGGATTCAATCTCAAGCGTGGAGCCAACGCGTTCGTTTAGCCCTTTTCCCCCGAGCAGGGAAAACACCGCTGCCGCATCGGTTGAGCCCACGATGGCGCCAATCAGTAAACCTTCCATGATATTGAGATGGAAAAGCCATGCAGCCATCATCCCGGTGAGGCCAGAGGTAATCAACACGCCGACCGTGGCGAGCGACAGCGCAGGCCCTAAGGCCACGCGGAAGGAGCTTGCCTGGGTGCGCATCCCGCCGTCCAGCAGGATCACCGCCAGCGCGAGGTTACTCACCATGTAGGCGAAGGGGTAGTTATCGAATGGGATACCGCCAATGCCATCAATGCCGGCCAGCATGCCGATGGCGAGGAAAATGACAAGAATAGGTATGCCGAGACGCGATGAAAATGAACTTAATAAAATACTGCTGGTTACAAGGACGGAACCCAAAATGAAAAGGCTGATTATCGCTGCGGCATCCAATGTTCTCTTACTCCCACCTCAATGTTAACGCTGTTACTAAAACCCTAACATATTAACAACGGCAACAGCGTTTTATTAAGGGGGTATAACGGCTTTTTTATGCCTTTATGCCTTTATGCCTTTATGACAGGATGACCGCTGATGGTCAGCCGACTGCCGGAATCGTTGTGGATCAGGGAGGCATGCGCCCCCAGCGCCAGGGTGACGGTTTGCTGCTCATGGCCGAAATCGAGACCGGTGATGACCGGAATATCCAGCCGCGAGCGAACGAAGTCGACCATAGTCTCCAGGGAGTAACCCGCGTCATAGTCATTCGGAGCAGAGCCGCTGAAGCTGCCCAGCACAATCGCGGACTGGCGTTCAAGAATACCGGCATGATAAAGCTGCAAGAGCATGCGCTCGACGCGGAACGGATGTTCGTTGATATCTTCCAGCACCAGAATGCCGTCCTCGATTTGCGGCATCCACGGCGTGCCGATGAGCGAGACCAGCATCGCCAGGTTGCCGCCCCAGAGCTGGCCTTCACATTCCCAGTGCGGTCCATTGCCTTGCCACTCCACGCTGTAGGTTGAATTGCGCAGCGCGCGCCAGAAATGTTCCACGGTAAACGCATCCAGCTCCGGTGCGCCGAAGTTACCGGCCAGCATCGGACCGCTGAAGGTGATGACGTTATGCAGGGCCAGCAGCCCAAGCTGGATGACGGTGAAATCGCTGTGGCCGCAGATCAGCAGCGGATCCTGCTGCTGGCGCAGCGCCAGCCCCTGCCAGTCAATGCTCTCCAGCAGCCGGCTCGCGCCATATCCGCCGCGCACCGCAAGCACAACCCGGTTTTCGCCCGTCAGGTTCACCAGACTATTGATATCATTCAGCCTCTGCGCTTCGGTACCGGCAAAACGCTGCTGGCGGCGGGGGATAATCGTCTGATTTTCTACCTGATGGCCAGATTCCAGCAAACGCTGAACGCCCCGCTGCGCCGCGTCCTGGTTAATGCAGTAGCCCGACGGCGCGATGAGATGAAACTGAGACATGGCAATTCCTTGCTGAATGAGAAACTAATTGTCTATATCATGCCGCTTATACGCTGCCTGCTTCAAGAGGCGGCGCACCGCGATGACCGGCTATAAGGATAGATGACGTGAAATTGAGATGGTTTGCTTTTTTGATTGTGTTGCTCGCTGGCTGTAGTTCAAAACATGATTATCAAAACCCGCCCTGGAACCCGGAAGTGCCGGTGAAACGGGCCATGCAGTGGATGCCGATCAGTGAGCAAGCCGGGAAGGCCTGGGGCGTCAGCCCGCGTCTCATCACGGCGATTATTGCGGTGGAGTCCGGCGGTAATCCCACGCTTGTCAGCAAGTCCAACGCGGTGGGGCTGATGCAGCTTAAAGCGTCAACGGCGGGGAGAGAGGTTTACCGCTACATGGGGTGGAACGGCCAGCCGTCGACCAGCGAGCTGAAAAACCCGGAACGTAACATTTCAATGGGCACGGCCTACCTGAGCATCATGGAGCATGGCGTGCTGAAGGGGATTAAGGATCCAGAGGTGATGCAGTACGCGCTGGTGGTGTCTTACGTTAACGGTGCCGGCGCGTTGCTCAGAACCTTCTCCTCTGACCGCAAAGAGGCGATAGAAGAGATTAACGACATGGACAAAGACGAGTTCTTTGAACATGTGGCGAAAAATCACCCGGCACCACAGGCGCCTCGTTATATCTGGAAAGTACAGAAAGCGATGGATGCCATGTAATGCCGCAGACGGGCGGCGGTCACGCTGCCCGATTTATTCACAGAACCTTATTTGCGCGTTCCCGCGCCTCTCGCTCCAGGGAATAGATAATACGCTGAAGCTCACGCTCTGCTCCAGGCCCGACGTTTAGGAAACGAAAGCTCAGACGCGGCGTGGTAATGGTTTCATTTTTGCTGTCCACGACGGTGCGGTCGCTGATCGCAATCAGCTGCGCATCGAAATAAAAGCGACCCCAGCCCCCCATATCCAGTTCGATTTGCGTAAACCGCATGCCCTCTACCAGCCCGTCCGGTTTCGGCGTATCCATCAGCGCGCCCATGCCGCCCAGCGACAGATCGAAGAGGCGGAAGCGGATCTCTTTTTTGTCCGGCATTTTGGCCTTACAAAAATAGGCGGGATGGAGCGGGGCGCTGATGCGGAAATATTCACGACGCTGAACAAACCAGAGATTGGTCGGAAGCGGGGTAACAAAAGCCGGCAGTCCCTGGTATTCGCTCAGTTCCAGCCGCGACAGGACAAACTCCACTTTGGCGCCCTGCGTTTCGGCCATCACCGCGATATTCTCCGCTTTCAGCGCCGCGCGGTTTTCATACTCCTGACTGCCTAAATCAATCACCAGCCGATCCTGCGAGGCGTCAAGGATCTTGCTGATGAACTGATTATTCGACCAGCTGATGCGCAGCGGCACTTCACCTTTTTGCAGGTCGCGTAATACCCCTAATACAGCCAGCGGATTTTGCTTGAGGAACTGCTCACTGTAATGACTCACGCCGGATGGCTCCTTGATTGATGACAGACTGTCTTAGCGTTATCGGCAATCTGCAATGAAACTTAATACAAACCGGTGAGTTTTTTTTGCCTGTTTAACCAAAGATAAGTCGGTGAGATGAAAATGGTTTTCCGGCGATGACCTATACTTAAGTTAGCTGTGCAGAAGGTTTTCTGCGCACGCGTTAAACCTGCAAGAGGGCATCGCTATGGGTATCATCGCCTGGATTATCTTTGGTCTTATTGCTGGCGCTATCGCTAAACTGATCATGCCGGGAAACGATGGCGGCGGCTTTATTCTGACCTGTGTACTCGGGGTCGTTGGTGCGGTTGTGGGCGGCTGGCTGGCGACGATGTTTGGCTTTGGAGGCAACATAAGTGGTTTCGACCTGCACAGTTTTCTGGTCGCTGTCGTGGGTGCCATTGTGGTGCTGGGCATATTCAGGTTACTGCGACGAGCATAAATTGACGTAAACGGCTCTCTGCGGAGGGCCGTTTTTTTTGCCTGAGTATTGATTTGTTAATCTAAATGATAATAATTGTCGTTCCGTATTGCATCTAACAACAAGACGACATTATGAATACCTCACGTTTTACGCTTTGCGCTCTGGCAGGGGCCGTCACGCTGGCATTGCAGGTCCCGGCGTTCGCCGAAGAATCCACCATCGTCGTCACGGGCTCAGAGCAGGGCAGCGCGCTGCCGGCCTGGACGAACAGCGCCACGAAATCGGCCGTTGCCGAAAGTAAAACGCCGCAGGTCATCACGACCCTCTCTGCGCCGGAAATTGAAAAGCGTCACGCGAATTCGGTGAATGAAATCCTGCGCTATGCCCCGGGCGTCTCAACCGAGGTGCGGGGGAATACCTCCTACATGAGCGAATATAAAATTCGTGGCTTTACCGTCGACCAGGAGTTCTACAACGGGCTGCAGCTGCCCTATAACGTCACCGGCAATACCAAAGCGCGCATCGATCCGCTGCTGATCGACAGCGTTGATATCCTGAAAGGCCCCTCATCGGTCCTTTACGGCGGCGGTTCGCCGGGCGGGCTGGTGAATATTCAAAGTAAAAAACCGCAGCGGGAAGCCAGAACCGAAATCGGCGTTAACACCGGAAACCGTAATCTTAAAGAGGGATACCTCGATTCAACCGGGCAGATTGCCGACAGCGACTGGAACTACCGTCTGCTGGGCAAAGCCACGGAAAACGACGATCAGCCGCACACCACCCGGTATGAAAACTACCTGGTTGCGCCGTCCGTCACCTGGCAGCCCGACAGCAAAACCCGCCTTACCCTGGACGCGCTGGCGCAAAACACCCCGAGCCTGACGCCGTCTAACCCGCTGCCGCTCGCCTACCTGCACTCGAAATATGCGGGCAAGCGCGATTATGCCGGAGACGAATGGAGCGGGTTTAAGCAGCGTCAGTGGATGCTGGGCTACAGCTTTGAACATGAGTTTGAAAGCGGCTGGGGCTTTAATCAGAAAGCGCGCTATTTCGACGTCGATACCCACCAGCGCAGCGTCTACGCGACAGGGACGGGAAGCGAGGCGTATCAGCTCAACCGCTTTGCCTACACCACCGATGAAGACCTTAAGAGCTTCAACATCGACAACCAGGTGACCAAAACCGTTGCCCTGGGCGACTGGAAACACCACCTGCTGGCCGGGTTTGACTATCAGAAGCTGAACTCCCATTTCCATTATCGCTACGCGTCGGCGACGCCGGGCATCGATATGCGTCATCCAGACTATTCGCAGGTCCAGGAAAGCGCGCTGGGGCTCTATACCGCCCAGAAAAACCGTCTCAGCTACCAGCAAAACGGCTATTACTTACAGGATCAGGTAGAGTTTGGCGGCCTCAACCTGCTGGGCAGCCTGCGCTACGACGATTACCGCTCCGTTACCACCAACTACCTGCAAAACGGTGATAAAGCCTGGGTATCGCAGGATCACGTCACCAAACGCCTGGGCGCGCTTTACGCCTTCGATAACGGGATTTCGCCGTTTATCAGCTATTCAGAAGGTTTCGCGCCGGTGTCACCGCAGGGCACGCTCGTTGCGAAAGACGTCAAGCCAACCACCAGCAAGCAGGTGGAAGGCGGGGTGAAATATCTGCTGGCCGACTACGCCACCACCTTTACCGCCTCGGTGTTTAACATCCGGCAGAAAAATGTCGTCACCTCCGATCCGGGCTTCCTGAACTATCGTCAGACCGGGGAAGTGGAATCCAAAGGGGCAGAGCTCTCCGCCATCAGCCGTCCGACGGACAACCTGACGCTGATTGCCAACTATGCGTACACCCACGCGATCAACCGGGAAGATGACAAATACAAAGGTAAACGTCCAACGCAGGTGCCGGAGAATGCCTTTAACCTCTGGGGGGATTACACCTTTGACAACACGCCGCTGAAAGGACTGATGCTGGGAGCGGGCGCACGCTACACCGGGCCGATGGAAATCTCTCCGGCAAACGATGCGGGTAAACTGGGCGGCACCACGCAGTACGATCTGGCGGCCTCGTACCGGATGGGCGAAATCCTGCCCTCGCTGGCAGGGCTAACGCTCAAAGCCAGCGCGCAGAACATCACCAATAAAGAGACGCTGACCTGCTACGATGCGACCAACTGCTGGATTGGACGTGACAGGACGTATCAGCTAGGGGCGAGTTATAGTTTCTGACGATCGTTTCCCTTTCCCGGTGCTGAGGGATCTCCAGTAAATTTTTAACCAGAAGCGATTTTGTTTTTTTAAAGTGAAACGATTTATTCGCAGCGACGCCATGGTCCGGCTGTAAATCGCTGAGGCGTTTCCTGAAGGCCGGGGCGAGGCGCATGGATGCGCCGAGAGGGCGGGCTTTACAGGGACGTTACCTCCGCCCGTCCCCGATAAGCCGGAAGGAATAAGACGAGGGCACCGCGAAGCGGCGATTTACCGCCGGGAGCCCGGGTCGCCAGGGTGGTGGCGATTGAGCCACCCTGGCACGTTCACAGGCCATGTCGTTACAGAATAGCAAGGAACATAAAGTGAACGGAATGACCACCGCAGCCGTATGTTCCCCTCACCCTAACCCTCTCCCCAAAGGGGCGAGGGGATTGTTCGCTACTCGCATTAATTTGTGAGGATTAGAGCCAGCACGCGCAGGCCGGGTAAGGCGTAGCCGCCACCCGGCAATACCCTTACTGCGCCGCAGCTTTCACCGGCTCAGCCTCCTCATTTGCCGCAGGCTGATTCTCCGGCACGCTGTCGCACGGTTTTGCTTTCGGACAGACTAGATCCAGCATTTTCAGCGTTACGCCGTTACTCCAGCCGAAGCCGTCCTGCAGCGGATACTCACCGCCGCCGCCGCCGCCGCCCGTACCGGTTGTCGACACGTCATACTTCTCGACCAGTTTCTTTTCGCGGTCGTAAGTATGCTGGACGTTCTTCAGGAAGCGCCAGGTCACGTCCATCGAGACCTTTTCTTGCCCGTAATTCTGCAGCCCTTCCGCGGCCACCCACTGTAGCGGGGCCCAGCCGTTTGGCGCATCCCACTGCTGGCCGCTATTGACGGTGGTGGTCGCAATACCGCCCGGCTTCAACAGGCGCGACGAGGTTGCCGCGGCGACTTTATCGGCCCGGTCCTGCGCCGCCGCCTTCACGTAAAGCGGGAACAGGGCTGCCGCCGTGAGCTGATTGCGTACCTTCTTGCTCTTGAGATCGTAATCCGCGTACCAGCCCTCTTTATCATTCCACAGGTGGCTCTCGATGGCTTTCTGACGCGCCGTTGCCAGCGCCTCGTATTTACTTGCGCTGGCGGCGTCGCCACTCTCCTGGCTTGCCCGCGCCAGCAGTTTTTCCATCTTGAACATCAGGGCGTTCAGGTCCACGGGGACAATGCTGGTGGTCCGGATGGTGCCGAGCTTTTGCGGATCGTCCATCCAGCGGGAGCTAAAGTCCCAGCCCGAGGCCGCAGCGGAACGCAAATCACGGTAGATCTCGGTCGCAGGCCGGTTAGGGTTACTTTTGGCGGTATTCACGTCGTCAAGCCATGACTCCGGGCGCGGGGTATCGCGGTCGTCCCAGTAGCGGTTGAGGATAGCGCCGTCATCCAGCTTCACCACGCGTTTGTTAGCCTGCCCCGGCTGAAGGGCGTCGACGCCGTCCATCCAGTAGGCATACTCTTTCTCCATCTGCGGACGGTACTTCTTCAGCGCATCGCTGTCGTGGGTCGCCAGCAGTTCAACCATCATTGAGAAAAACGGCGGCTGGGAGCGGCTCAGGTAATAGCTGCGGTTGCCGTTGGGAATGTGGCCGAAGGCGTCAATCTCATACGCAAAGTTATCCACCATGTCGCTGATTTTGTCCCAGTGATCGCTCTCTGCCAGGCCCAGCATGGTGAAATAGCTGTCCCAGTAGTAGACCTCGCGGAAACGGCCGCCGGGCACAACGTAAGGTTTGGGTAACGGCAGAAGGGAATCCCATTTGTTGCTGGCTTTATCCGTGGTGCGCGTCAGCACGGGCCAGAGATCGTCGATGTGCTCACGTAAACTTTGTCCAGCAGGCGGAACATATTTTTCCCCTTCCGCAGGGAGCGTAAAGTTCATCTCGACAAAGTGGCGTAAGTCAAAGCTGGACTGCGCGTGCTGCATCCGGTAATCCGCCAGAATCATCAGCGGGTCGCTTTTGGGGACGGCATCAGCAAAGGTTTTCTGATCGGGAAACAGTTTGGCGCTTTGCACATCGTTAAACAGAGGGCCCAGCAAAATATCGGGTGAGGTTGTCTGGGCTGCGGGGCTATCATCGGCATAACCGCAAGTCGTGACGCCGAGCAGCGCGCCTCCTAACGCAAGGGGCAAGAACGCGGGGCGTAGTGTACGAGGTCTTATCATCAGTTCGTCTCCTGTCTTCACTAAACAGCGTGACCGCTGTTGTCAATCACCTGAAAACCTTAGACGAATATTGCCCGCTTCGCGTTAATAATTGCCTGCCCGTCAGACCTCTTCCGGCGTCTGGCTGGCTTCCCGCAGCGTGCCCGGCGCATGTCCTATGATGCGCTTAAATGCCCGGCTAAATGCCGCCAGAGAGCCGTACCCCAGCCGCAGCGCGACGGTTTCAATCGGCTGATTTTCGTGGCGAATGTACTGGATGGCCAGCCGCATCCTCAGCTCGCTGAGATATTTTGCCGGGGTGGTTCCCGTCGCGGCCAGAAACCGTTCGGCGAACACGGAACGGGACGTGCCCGCTTCTTTTGCCAGATCCGCCACGCTCCAGTTCAGGCCGGGCTGCTGGTGCATGGCGTAAATGGCCCGGCTCAGGCGCGGGTCGCGCAGAACCTGCACCCAGCCGGTGGCTTTACCACAGCCGCCATCAACCCAGCCGCGCACGATTAACGCCGCCACCACGTCGGCCAGACGCGCAAGGATCCCGGCGTATCCGGCCTGACGCGACACGGACTCCCGCTCCATCGCCGCCAGCAGCGGGTGGATCTCCGGCCAGGTGGACATCAGCCGGCTGACCATCATCACTTCCGGCATTGCCTTGATCAGCGGCTGCATCCCGCCCAGCTCAAAATCCATGCATCCGCTAAAGATGATGGTGTTCTCGCTTTCCGGGCAGGGCTCGCAGGTGATGGCACACACCGAGCTGCAGATGGGCTCGCTGGGAAAGGCATTGACGGGCGTAATGGTTGCCCGCTCGTCAGAGAGCAGGGCATGGGAATTACCGCAAGGAATAAAAAGGGCATCGCCGCTGCTCAGTTCGAACGTCGCACCGCTTTCCATTCGCAGCAGGGCGCTACCGTGGCTCACAAAATGAAACTGCGCCCTACCGGGCGCCTGATGGAACGCGACGCCAAACGGCGCGCTGGCCTGGATCCGCCGGTATTTCACACCTGACAGACGCATGCCGCGTAAAAGTTCGCTGATCAGATCGGGTGACTGTACGGTCATGGCGCAACTCCGGACGAATAATCAATAAGTGGAGATTATATGTCATAGATCGTCCAGGGTGAACCTTCTATGCTTTTGCGACAGTTGTCACATTTTTATAACGGGAGAAAAACAGATGAATTCATGTGTCGCGGCGAGCGAGGCTGTAGCGCCTGCAAAACCCGCCTGGCGGGCCGTCTATTCACTGGGGCTGGGGGTGTTTGGTTTGATTACGGCAGAATTTCTGCCCGCCAGTCTGTTAACGCCGATGGCCGCGAGCCTGGGCGTGAGTGAAGGAATGGCCGGACAGGCCGTCACCGCCACCGCGCTGGTGGCGCTGGTGACCGGACTGCTGATTACGCCGGCGACCAAAAGCATCGACCGCCGCTGGGTGCTAATGTTTTTCTCGGTCCTGCAAATTATCTCCAGCCTGCTGGTGGCCTTTGCACCGACGCTGCACGTGTTGCTGATGGGACGCCTGCTGCTGGGTATCGCCATCGGGGGATTCTGGGCGATGTCGACGGCGACCACGATGCGTCTGGTTCCGGCAGATAAAGTGCCGAAGGCGCTGGCGGTGATCTTCTCCAGTGTATCGATAGCCACGGTGGTCGCGGCGCCGCTCGGCAGCTATCTGGGCAGCCTGATCGGCTGGCGCAACGTCTTTGTGCTCTGCATTCTGCCGAGCATGCTGGCGCTGCTGTGGCAGCTCTGGGTCCTGCCGTCCATGAAGCCGGAGAGCAGCGGCAGCCTGAGTACGCTGTTCCGCGTGCTGCGTCGTCCGGGGATGATCGGCGGCATGCTGGCGACCATCCTGATTTTCAGCGGCCATTTCGCCTTCTTTACCTACCTGCGCCCGTTCCTGGAAACGGTGGGGCAGGCGAGCGTGGAGACCATTTCGCTGATCCTGCTGGGCTTTGGGCTGGCCAACTTTGTCGGCACCTCGGTTGCCGGGCATCTGCTGGCGCGTAATCTGCGCCTGACGCTGGCGCTGGTGCCGTTCGCGATGGGCGTTCTCGCGCTCACGATGGTGGCGTTTGGTCATCTGGCGATGCTGGACGGGTTCCTGGTCGCGCTGTGGGGCTTTGCATTTGGTCTGGTTCCGGTGGGCTGGTCAACCTGGCTTGCCACAACCGTTCCGGATGAAGCCGAAAGTGCAGGCGGGCTGCTGGTGGCCTCAATTCAGCTGGCAATAAGTGCCGGTGCGGCCGGGGGTGGCGCGGTATTTGACCTCAACGGCGCCAGCGGCGTATTCGCCGGAAGCGGCCTTCTGCTGGTAACGGCGATGGTGATTGTGCTTATGGGCGTGAAAGTGAAAGCAGAGTGAGCCTTTTCCCTCTCCTTTGGGAGAGGGACTTAACGGTTGTTCATTGTTCTATGCTGTTGCTCTTTCATTCCAGGTGTCTTTAAACATGATATTCCCGTCGCAATATTTCCATTCAATCGATTCATAGCGGAGTTCGACTTCTTCCATATGCGCACTTGCGATACCGAGCGGGTGCAATACTGGCGAGATCCTGGTTATTTTGACGTTTTCCAGAGTGATATTGAAGTATTCGCGCTCAATACCGGCGTCATCAATTTTATACATTTTGATTAATGCAGATTTGAATGTTTTGCCTGTACATACAGCACGAAATAAATAGGGTGTGATGCGGTCTATTTCTTTTTCAAAGGTAATGGGAACATGAAGGCGCGTTCCTGTCAGTTTTCCCGTGTTGGAACTGGTGGGGATCCAGACGGAGTGATTAAACGATTTGAGTTCGGTAGAGCCCAATCTTGTAGGCATTAAACACTCGCCTGAAACGGGCGCGTTATTTTCATCAGTAAACCATATATGTGCTGGCGTAGACATTTATTGATCCTTTGTTTTGTAACGAAATGCAATGAAGTACACAACTAATACAATAATCCCAACGATTCGTAGTGCAATTTTTTCGTTTTCTATAAAACTCACTACGACAGCACCGAGAATGATGGCGAATATTCCAGTGCCATACCAAAAAAAATCATCCAGAATGTCTTGTAAGAAACTTTTTAAAAATTGTTTCAAAAATGCTTTTATCGATTGCCACATTATCGCATCATTCTATTCAGCGCATCAGCAATTTCGCTATCGGATGCAGTGTTTAAGTTAAGATAACCGGCTTTCATTATCACCGGTTCAATAAGGAAATACATCATTTCCAGCTTTTCAACATACAGCGCATGGTAAAATAACGGCTGAAATTTTTTAAGTGTATTTGCGCTGTCTGCCGCATGCTGAACTATAGCGTAAAGGTTTAATACGGTAATTACACCTCCTGTGCTCAAACCAACCTTTCTCATAAATGCACTTTTTACGGCCGCGTTCATTTTATTACCATAACAGATGTATGACGTGGCGGCATAAATCAAACCGCTCTTAGATACTTGCTTTACAGAATAGTTTGTTGTAAATGGTATTAATTTTTCGAGAATAATTTTTCTTTGAATAATGGATCTGTTCTGAAGCATCGTTTCAATATAAATCCTTACCATTCTAAAAATTACATCTCTATGCTTAACAAGCTCGGCGACTCCTGCTAAAAACCTCAAATCTTCCGAACCCAATTTTTTACAGACATCCTGATAATTATCAGTGAAGCAAGAGGTATAATAAAGCAAGCGTGTGGTCGCATCGCCAAGATTATTTAAATATTCTATGGCACCGTCCTTTACCCCCGCGACGGCGCGATCGAGCCTTAATGCAAGATCTTTATCGGATCCAATTCTTTCTATAATTTCCTTGCTGTAATACATAATATGTCCCTGTTGTGTGCAGGGTGTATCATGGTCTACGCTATCGTCTAAGGACAGTGATCGGACTCGCACTTTTAAACGTAAAGTAAAGAATAAACATTAACCTATTTTCTAAGTTAATTGGTGCGTTTTTATAATTGATGCGATGAATTAGAAAGAGTTAAATAAACTTGAGATTATTGAGAATTATATATTCAGCGAGGAATGGGGAGATATTACTGGATGATGACATAATTTGTAGGCCGGGTAAGCGCAAGCGCCACCCGGCATCACGGTAAGACTTACAGCCCTTTCTTATCCATCCACACCGCCAGATCCACCAGACGGTTTGAGAAGCCCCACTCGTTGTCGTACCACGCCAGGATCTTCACCATGTTCCCGCCAATCACCAGCGTGGAAAGCCCGTCGATAATCGAGGAGCGTGGGTCGCCCTGGTAATCGCTGGAGACCAGCGGTTCATCGCTATAGCCCAGAATGCCTTTCAGAGGCCCGCTGGCGGCCGCGTTGCGGAACGCGTCATTCACCTCTTCGGCGGTTACGTTACGGCTCAGCGTTACCGTTAAATCCACAATCGACACCACCGGCACCGGCACGCGCAGGGAGTACCCGGTCAGTTTGCCGTCCAGGGAGGGGATCACTTTCCCCAGCGCTTTTGCCGCGCCGCTGGAGTAAGGCACAATCGACAGCGCCGCCGCGCGCGCGCCGCGCAGATCTTTCTCCGGCTGATCGTGCAGCGCCTGGCTGTTGGTGTAGGCATGCGTGGTATTCATCAGGCCATGCTCAATCCCGAACTGCTGATGCAGGACCTGAGCGGCCGGCGCCAGGCCGTTCGTGGTGCAGCTCCCGTTACTCACCACCGCGTGACGGGCGGGATCGTACTGCTCGTGATTAACCCCCATCACAATCGTCAGGTCGTCGTTCTTCCCGGGGGCGGAAATGATGACGCGCTTAGCGCCGCCGTGGGTAATATGCACCGCCGCTTTTTCCCGCTCGGTAAAGAAGCCGGTGGCCTCAATCACCACGTCAACGTCGACGTCACGCCACGGGATATTCGCCGGATCGCGTTCGCTAAATACGGCGATCCGCTGCCCGTCTACCTGCAGCGCGCCGTCTGCCGCTTCAACCGGGGCGGGAAGCGTGCCCAGAAGGGAATCATGCTTCAGCAGGTGGGCGAGGGTTTTACTGTCCGTCAGATCGTTAATGGCCACAATCTGCAGATCCGGGTTACCCAGCGCCGCGCGCAGGAAATTACGTCCGATACGGCCGAAACCGTTAATACCGACCTTAACCATGGTGCACTCCTTATCTCTGTTGTCTGGAGTCACTGTAGGCGTCGGGCCGATTGGCGTAAATGACAAAAAAGGATCAGATTACGCCATCTTGCGGCAGTGGAAGCGCTGGCGGTACTCGCCGGGCGTGAGGTGAAGCTGTTTCTCAAAGATGCGGCGCAGGTTAATGCTGGTGCCAAACCCGCTTTGCTCGGCAACGCGTTCAAGGGAGTCATGGGTCTGCTCAAGCAGCTGGCGGGCCGCGGCCAGACGCGCTTCGGTAACGTAGCGGGCCGGAGAAACTCCCGCGTCTCGGGTAAACACGCGGGTGAAATTACGCGGGCTCATCGCCGCTTTCTCGGCCAGATTTTCCACGCACAGGTCGGCGGTGAGGTTTTGCAGGATCCAGGTTTGCAGTTCGCTTATCGGGCCCGATGTGCCGGGCTGCTGCAGGCTGTAACGGCTGAACTGCAGCTGGCCGCCGGGACGGCGCAGATACATCACCATATCCTGCGCCACGTCGCGGGCGAGGGTAAATCCGTAATCGTCTTCCACCAGCGCCAGGGTCAGATCGAACCCGGAACTCACGCCGCCGGAGGTCCAGATGGGACCATCCTGAATATACAGCGGACCGCCTTCGACGTGGATAGCGGGATACTGGGCTTGCATCGTCTCCAGTAGCCGCCAGTGGGTGGTCGCGCGGCGACCGTCCAGCAGGCCGGTCTGGGCCAGCAGCATCGCGCCGCCGCAGATAGAGGCTACCCGCCGGGCGTGCGGCGCAGCGAGGTGCAACCAGTCCACCACCGCCGTGCTCTCCAGCTCGTTCATGCCGCGTCCGGTGATGATAATGGTGTCCAGCGGTTCACGCGGATCCAGCTCCGGCAGGCGATAGTCCGCCAGCAGATTCAGGCCGGACTGGCCGTGGATCACCTGGTGAGGCTGGGTGGTGGCGATGATAATCCGGTAGCGGGGCTGCGCAAGACCTTCCGGATGCAGCCGGTTGGCCTGCATCAGAATGTCGGCGATACCGGCGGCTTCAAACAGCATGCCGCCGTCGGGAACAATAATCAGGATCTTCTTCATGTCCTGAAAAGTACCTTTATCACAGAATAAGTCAAGCGACGCGTGCGCCCCACGTTTCTGGCAAAGCAAAGCGATTTAAGTTCTTTGTTATTTCAGTCGTTATCCCCGATCGTCAAAGAATTATCTCTGGCGAAACGGCGTCTGAAGGAATGAGTCAACGAAGCTCCCTCTATTTACATCCGCAACAACGCGAACAAATCCGCCACCTTGCATCGGGTTTTTTATGGCGCAGCGAACTGCCCACGTGGCTGTTGATTATCACGATTTATGCAGGCTGGTTTGCCACGCTGGCGTTCTGGCAAACGCTCGGCCTGCTGCCCGCCACGCTGCTGCTCATCGGGTTTACCGCCTGGTACATGTCCCTGCAGCATGAGCTGATCCACGGGCACCCCACGCGTTTTGCCTGGCTCAACCAGCTGTTCGGCACGCTCCCGCTGGCGGTCTGGTATCCGTATGGCCTGTACCGGGACTCCCATCTCGCCCATCATCGGCACCATAGCCTGACCCATCCGGTGGATGACCCGGAGTCATACTATTTTACCGACGAGAGCTGGGCGCGCTTTTCCCCCTGGCAGAAACGTATGATTCGGGCGCGGAATACCTTCGCCGGGCGGCTGGTGCTGGCCCCGCTGCTGGATATCCTTCAGACGCTGGGCAGCGCCGCGGCGGCGTTTCGTCACCTTCAGCTGCGGGCGATGGCGATGTGGCTGATTCACGTTTTGCTGCTGGTGGCGCTCTTCGCCTGGATGACGCGTACCGGTTTTTCACCCGTCTGGTTCGTGCTGGCCGTCAGCTATCCGGCGCTGGCGCTGACCAAGATCCGATCGTTTTTCGAACATCGCGCGGCGGACGACCCGCTGGCGCGCTCCGTGATTAACGAGGCCGGGTTATTCTGGCGGGTACTGTTTTTGAATCTCAACTACCATTCAGTGCATCACGATCTGCCGGGCGTTCCCTGGTACGGGCTGAAGGCCATCTACCAGCAAAACCGGGAGGCGTACCAGCAGCGAAACCACGGTTTTCTCGTCAGGGGCTATGGTGAATGGCTGCGTCAGTTCTGGGTGAGACCCGTCGACGTCACCGTTCATCCCGCAAAACAACAGGGGGAAGGGTATGAGTAACCTGCTGGCGTTTCCCATGTATGCCGTGGATCGCGCCGACACCCGCGCGCTCTGGCTGGCAGTAAAGGGGCTGCTGGCCGCGCGCGGTGTGTCCGTCGATCGTGACCCCGGCTGGCCGGAGTCTGACCTGCTGACCCACTGGCAACAGCCAGCGCTTATCCTCAGCCAGACCTGCGGTTATCCGCTGGTCACGCAGCTCCCGGACGTGCAGGTGGTCGGCTGTTTTCACTACGCGGCGCCGGGCTGCGAAGGGATCCAGTACCGCAGCTTTCTGGCGGTGCGCGAGGAGGATCGGCACCTGACGCTGGCGGGTTTTCGCGGACGTCGGGCGGTCTGTAATTCCCCGGATTCCCAGTCCGGCTACAATGCGCTGCGGAAAATAGTGGTTCCCCTGGCGAGCGGCGGTCCCTTTTTCGCGCAAACGTCCTTCAGCGGCAGCCATCGCCAGTCGCTGATTGATGTGAAACGCGGGGCGGGGGATATTGCGGCCATCGACTGCGTGACCTGGGCACTGCTGCAGCGCCATGAGCCGGAACGCCTTGCGGGACTGGCGGTCATTGGCCGCACCCCGCTGACGCCGGGACTGCCGCTGATCACCTCGCCTAACACCTCGCCTGAAACGCTTAACGCCATTCGCGATGCGCTTCACGAGCTGGTGGATGCGCCGGAATTCCGGGAGGTGCGCGACGCGGTGCTGATCGGCGGTTTTAGCGTGGTGACGCGCGAGGCCTACGCCTCATTGTCCGCGTGATAAATCTCCTGCGCGTCGGTAAAACAGCGCAGCGCCAGCGAGGAGACGGGCTTCTGCCTGCGCATAATCAGGCCGACGGGAGCCTCAATGTTCGCGTCGGCGATGGGGACAATCCTGAAGTTGCCGTTCAGTGCCTCCAGCCCGTTGTTCAGCGGCATCACGGCGCAGCACACGCCGCTCTGAACCGCCTGAATGATCTGGAACGTCGAGTCGCTTTCGAAAACGGACGTGGGTTCGATGCCGGCAGATTTAAAGCTGGCCTCCATATGCGCCCGGTAGTGCATCCCTTTGGTCAGAAACCCCAGCGGAAAATCCGTCAGGTCGTGCCACGTCAGCGCTGCCTGGCCGAGCTGGAAATGGCGGACGTCGTGCAGCAGGCCCATCTTTGTTTTTGGCAGCTGGATAATGTCAAACAGGCTGGTGTCGATGCTGTTGAGGTAGCAAATTCCCAGCTCAAGCTGATTGCGGCTGACGCCGTCGGCGATCTGCGCTGAGGACATGGAATAGAGGCTGTAGGTCAGCTCCGGGTATTTTTGCGTTAGCTGGCGAATAAAGATCATCGGATCCACGCTCGCCAGCGGCACCATCCCCAGACGTAATTCGCCCACCACCTGGCCTTTGCACAGCGCCGCTTCCGCCTGTAACCCGTCGTGTGCGGCAAGCAGGGCGCGGGCCCACGCGAGGATGCGTTCCCCCTCCGGCGTAAACCCTTCAAAGCGCTGCCCGCGCACGATCAGCACCAGCCCCAGCTCCTCTTCCAGGCTGCGGATGCGCATGGAGAGGGTCGGCTGGGTGACGTTGCACTGCGAGGCCGCTTTACCAAAGTGGCGGGTCTCATCGAGTGCGATTAAATATTTTAACTGTTTAATATCCATCATTATCTCTGCGCGAGCAGCCTTACAGCATGCGGATCTCTTTCGAGCGCAGGGTGATGCGAACCGGAACGGATTTATACGACGGCGTACCGCTGTCCTTATCCAGATAATCAAGCGGTACCAGCACGTTGGCCTCCGGGTAATAGGCGCCGACGGTGCCCGGCGCGATGCTGTACGCCACCACGGTAATGTCCTTCAAACGCTGGACGCTGCCGGGGAGGGCGGTTTCGATATCCACGCGGTCGCCGTGTTCCAGGCCTGACTGCGCCATATCGTCTTCGTTCATAAACAACACGTCGCGGCGGCCAAACACGCCGCGGTAGCGGTCGTCCAGCGCGTAAATGGTGGTGTTGTACTGGTCGTGGCTGCGCAGCGTGATTAACCGCAGAACGTGCTCACCTTCGCCGCTGGCGTTCTCGTGAACGCCGTCGAACACCGAGAACATCGCTTTTCCCGTCGCCGTTGGCCAGATGCGTTGCGTCGGCGGCAGCGGCATGCGGAAGCCGCCGGGAACGCGGATCCGCGCGTTGTAGTTCTCAAAGCCCGGAATGGTCTGCTCGATCAGATCGCGGATCCGGTCGTAATCTTCTACCAGCGTCAGCCAGTCAACGCGGGTTTCCGGCAGCGTGGCTTTCGCCATGCCGGCGACGATAGCGGGTTCCGAACGGAGCAACGGCGAGGCGGGCTTCAGCTTGCCGGATGAGGCATGCACCATCGACATGGAGTCTTCGACGGTAATGGACTGACGGCCGGTGGCCTGGAGATCCAGCTCGGTGCGGCCGAGGCACGGAAAGATAAAGGTCTCTTTGCCCACCAGCAGATGGGTACGGTTGAGCTTGGTCCCGACGTGCACGCTCAAATCCAGGTTACCCATCGCCGGAAAACCCCGCTCGTGATCGGGCATCGCGACGGCAAAATTACCCCCGAGGCAGATGAACGCCTTCGCGCGGCCGTCGATCATCGCCTGCGTGGCCTGCACCGCATCGTGTCCGTGGTGAGACGGCGGCTCAAAGCCGAAAACGTCCTTCAGACGGTTCAGGAAGGCCGGGGTAGGCTTCTCGCTGATCCCGACGGTGCGGTTACCCTGAACGTTAGAGTGGCCGCGCAGGGGGCAGATTCCCGCGCCGGGCTTGCCGATGTTTCCGCGCAGCAGCAGCAGGTCAGCAATCAGGCGGACGTTTGCCGTACCTTTATTGTGCTGGGTAATACCCATCCCGTAGGTAATGATGGTGGCATTTGATTTCGCATAGGCGTCGGCCACCTTTTTGAGCGCCGCCTGGCTCAGGCCCGACTCGCGCTCGATCTCGTCCCAGCGGGTTTGCGCGATATCGGCGGCGAAGTCCTCAATGCCCTGGGTGTGTTCGGCAATAAACGCATGATCCAGCACGTCACCGCGTTCGGCCTCCATTTCCAGCAGGTGTTTGGCAATGCCTTTCAGCGCGGCGGCATCGCCCCCGGCCTTCACCTGGAAATAGGTCGAGGCGATATCCGTTGAGCCGTAGGTCGCCATTTCAATCACGCTTTGCGGATCGGCGAAGCGTTCGAGGGCGCGCTCGCGCAGCGGGTTAAAGACGATAATCGGCACGTTGCGACGGGCCAGCTCATGGAGAGTCCCCATCATTCGCGGATGGTTGGTGCCGGGGTTGTGGCCGATGGAGATCACCAGCTCGGTCTTATCGAAGTCGTCCAGCGAGACGGTGCCTTTCCCGATGCCAATCGAACGCGGCAAACCGACGCTGGTGGCCTCGTGGCACATATTCGAGCAGTCGGGGAAGTTATTGGTGCCGTATTCGCGAGCGAACAGCTGGAACAGATACGCCGCTTCGTTAGAGGCGCGTCCGGAGGTATAGAACTCGACCTGGTCCGGTTCGAACCCGCGCAATACTGCGCCGATGCGTTGAAACGCCTCTTCCCAGTCGACGGGCCGGAAGGTATCGCTTGCCCGGTCATAGCGCAGGGGATGCGTCAGTCGACCGTAGCCTTCCAGTTCAAAGTCCGATTTTGCCAGCAGCGAGGAGACGCTGTTTTCGGCCAGAAACGCGGGGGTAACGCGTTTGCTGGTCGCTTCCCAGGTCACGGCTTTGGCGCCGTTCTCGCAGAACTGGAACGTCGACTTGTGTTCTTTATCCGGCCACGCGCAGCCCGGGCAGTCAAAACCGTCAGGCTGGTTGGTGCGCAGCAGCGTGGTGGGTGCGTCGAGGGTATCCATTTGGGTACGTACCGCGATGGCCGTCGCTTTTAACGCGCCCCAGCCTCCGGCAGGACCGTCATAGTGTCTGATACCCGGCACCGAGCGTCTTTTCTTATTCATACCCACTCCTGATTTCTTCGGTCACACAACGTCTGAACCCATAAAAACGCTGCAAAGGACAATAAGTGAAAGCGATGACGACCGGATGACTATGCGCATGCGGTGTAGAAAAATGCTTTATCTTAAATTCGTTTTATTACAGCGATTTATCAGATCTGATGTTTAAATATTTAAAGAAATTATAACGAAATTTTATCATTTTAATAATAAATATTATCTATCACACGGTAGGCAAGATAGATGGGGCGAGCAGGAGAGGATGTAGCAACAATAAAATTTCGAATGAATGCTGCGGGCGGCAGCAATAAACACGCGTCGCAGCTGGCGGGCCATTGCGAGCATTTTTTGGCGGCGATAATGTCAGGATGGTTAACTCAGGCTTAATGATTAAAGGATAAAATTCAGGCCTGGTTAGGTAATTGTCGCAACGCGAAATATAAAGTTATTTTGAGGCGTAAAATTAACGTCGTGCAACATAAGTGAAATAGTCACATTCACGTTAACGCGTGCATTCAATATTAAAGTTACCCTGATAGTGCAACAAATAATTCATCTTTCATATATTCTGCAGACCTCACCAATACGCGAATTCTACTAATTATGGTAGTGGCGATAATAGCCGTATTGCGTTAATGAAAGTGGTTCTCTTTTGTGTTTTTTGTATATAAAACAAATGATTGCAATGTTGTGTGGCTAAGAAATAAAAGGGCGTAGGTCATATCGGGTTTTTTCATAGGATTAATCCTATAATTTTCCGACTGCTTCATTTACCAACAGTTACGTACCGGTAAATATTGAATTGAGACGAAGCTCATGTAAACTTGTTTACCGTTTGTCAAAATATGTCAGGAAGACACTGGGCCTTATTCTGAAGGGCTCGTGCGGTAGCTATGCCCTTAAAATAGTAACGCCCCGAAAATATCCTGGCTATTTTAACAATAGCACCTAAGTCAAACTTCACTCCCTTATCTTCATCATCGAAATATCGCTACGGAAAAGCATATGAAAATGCGCGTACTGTTTTCACTTCTGTTTGTAATGGCGGTGGCGGGCTGTAAAGCGCCGCAGAAACCTGTGATCAACGACGATACGATCGAGACCAGCCAGGTCAACGGCGTGACCTTAACCCACCGTCACGCTGTGACGCCGCCGGCGGAGTTCAACCCGGTCAACGAACCGTATCGCGCCATGTATCCAGCCTCCCTGATGAGCCGTCCTGACTTCGGCGGCAAAGTTATCCGCACTCTCGACACCGGAAAAACGTACGTGGTGCTGGGTCAGGTTGAACATTACTGGATGGCGCTTGCCGATGAAGGCAACGATCAGCTGATTGGTTACGTCCCGATGCGCGCGGTGATCAAGGCCGACCTGTACGACGCCGCCGTGCGTAAACAGGCCATTCGTCCGAAGGCGCGTAAAAAAGCGACCTGTGTCGACGTCGATGGCAACAGCAAAGCCTGCAAAGACAGCGCTAACGGTACCTGGATCCTGAACTAAACGGCTTGCATGAGCGCATTTTTATGAATAATAAAAATTTTCATAAGCTGTGGTTATTCTTTTACGCGGTGATTTTCGCCCTGGTCAGTGGTTGTACGTCGTCTTCACACAGCGACCCCTCCCGCTACAATCTGCAGTTTCAGGCTCATCCACAAATCAACGAATCTGCGCCGCTTAAGGTCCGGGTGTTGTTGCTGAAATCCGATGCGGATTTCATGTCCAGCGACTTCTACTCCCTGCAGAACAACGCGTCAGCCACGCTTGGCGCGAATCTGCTGAACAGCGACGTGTTCTTCCTGATGCCGGGACAGCTGTCCAAAACCCTCAGCGGGCAAAGCTCTCCGGAGGCCCGCTACATCGGCGTGATGGCGGAGTATCAGGTGCTGGATGGCAAAAAATGGCGCGTTTCACTCCCTCTGCCTGTGCCTGGCGAAAATCATATCTACCAGTTCTGGAAATGGTCCGCGGATGAACTTCAGGCCAACGTTTTTCTCGACGTGAACGGCATTCGGGTCATCAGCCAGTAACGCGCTTCAACACAGGAAACACATCATCATGACGAAAGCAGAAAAGGTCGTCTGGAGCGAAGGCATGTTCCTGCGTCCACACCATTTTCAGCGGACTGAAAGCTATCTGCTCAACCATGTTCGTGAATGGGGTGCGCTACAGCGATCGTATCTCTGGGGCTTTCTTGACG
The DNA here is from genome assembly GCF_034106085.1 of Enterobacter sp. 302C9. Taxonomy (NCBI): domain Bacteria; kingdom Pseudomonadati; phylum Pseudomonadota; class Gammaproteobacteria; order Enterobacterales; family Enterobacteriaceae; genus Enterobacter; species Enterobacter sp. 302C9. The sequence goes on along the minus strand of NZ_JAWNBW010000002.1, from coordinate 186,892 downwards.
TGGAACTGGATGAAGCGATGCTTCGTCAGGGATGCATTGCCCTGAGCTACTGCAGCGGCTTGCTGCCGGACGGCACCTTTTTCCAGGTGCGTAACGGGCGCAACGGTCCTGCGCCGCTGAAAATTCCTGACAATCTCACCAACGAAAAGGTGGTGCTCGCGCTGCCGGTTCGTCGTGGCGAGAGAGAAGAGGTGATTTTTAGCGAAGAGCCGGCCTCGCTGGCGCGCTTCATCGCTTTCGAGCAAGAGGTGGAAGACGACAACGCCATGTCGGTGGGGGATGCCACCGTCCAGTTTGGCCGTCTGCGTCTGACCCTGATGCTGGAAAAAGACCTCACGGCAGAATGGACCGCCATCGGCGTGGCGTTTGTGACGGAGAAACGTAACGACAACCACGTGCGGCTCGATAACAGCTACATCCCGCCGATGCTCAACGCCAACAACAGCCCGCAGATCTACAGCATGATCAACGATCTGCACGGTCTGCTGGTCCAGCGCAGCCAGCAAATTGGCGGTCGTCTGCGCCAGCCTGGCCGCTTTAACACCTCCGAACTGATTGAGTTCACGCTGCTGTCGCTGGTTAACCGTCATCTGGGCGAGGTTTCTCATTTAAAAACCCTCCCGCTGCTGCATCCGGAAACGCTCTGGCGCAGCTGGCTGCCGTTTGCGACCGAGCTCGCCACCTGGACGTCGCAGCGTACCGCCGAAAGCGTGCTGCCGATTTACGATCATGACGATCTGGCTAACTGCTTCAGCAAACTGATGCTGATGCTGCGTCAGGGACTGTCGCTGGTGATGGAAGACCACGCAATTCAGCTGCCGCTAAACGAACGCTCCCACGGCCTGAACATCGCCACGGTGCCTGAAACCAGCATGGTGCGCGAGTTCGGCTTCGTGCTGGCGGTTAAAGCCAATGTGCCAGGCGAACACCTGCAAACCCATTTCCCGGCGCAGATGAAGGTCGCGCCGGTCTCGAAAATCCGCGATCTGGTTCAGCTTCAGCTGCCGGGCATTATGCTGCGCGCCATGCCGGTCGCGCCGCCGCAGATCCCGTGGCATGCCGGCTACAGCTACTTTGAACTGGAGAAGGGCAGCGAGCTGTGGCACGAGATGGATAAGTCCGGCGCATTCGCCCTGCATCTTGCAGGGGAGTTCCCGGGGCTGGATATGGAGTTTTGGGCCATCCGTAGCCCGACAGAATAATAAAGCGAGCGCTTAATATGCAGGAACGACAGGACACCGGCAGTGATGCCGCGTTTACCGGAGCCAGTAGCAACAACCAGCTGGTGGCGGCCGCCAATCCGCTGCTCAACGCGATTCCGCAGATCCGTCATTCGGTCTCCCATGACGATCAGGTGGCGTTACGCCAGCGTCTGATCGATGAGATTCGCCGTTTCGAAGTCCGCTGTCAGCAGGCGGGGCTGCCCTACGAAGTGATCGTCGGGGCGCGTTACTGCCTGTGTACGGCGCTCGATGAGGCCGCCGCGCTCACCCCCTGGGGCAGCAGCGGCGTCTGGTCAAGCAACGGTCTGCTGGTGACCTTCCACAACGAAACCTGGGGCGGCGAGAAGTTCTTCCAGCTGCTGGCGCGCCTGTCGCAGAACCCGCGCGAGCATATCCTGCTGCTGGAGATGATCAACTACTGCCTGCTGCTGGGCTTCGAAGGACGCTATCGGGTGCTGGATAATGGCCGCACGCAGCTTGAAACCATCAAGCAGCGGCTGTGGCAGATGATCCGCGGCGTGCGCGGCAGCTATCCGCCGCCGCTTTCTCCCCATCCGGAAGATCGTCCGGTGCTGCGCAAGCTCTGGCGGCCGATGGTTCCCCTGTGGGCCTGCGTGGCGCTGGCCGGGTTTATCGCCTGCCTGTTTTATATCGTGCTTAACTGGCGCCTTGGCGATAACACCAACCCGGTGCTGGCGAAGATTTATCAGTCCCAGCTGCCGGAAACCACTATTCAGCAGCCGGCCCGTCAGCTTCCGGCGGTGCTGAACCTGCGCGGCTTCCTGAAGCCTGAAATCGAGGCGGGCCTGGTCGCGGTGAAAGACGAAGCGGATCGCAGCGTCGTGATCCTGAAGGGCGACGGGCTGTTTGCCTCTGCCTCTACCGTCGTGCGTGACCGCTATGAACCGGTCATCAACCGCATTGCGCAGGCGATGAATAACGTCAGCGGCAAAATTCTGGTGGTGGGCTACAGCGACAACGTGCCGATCCGCAGCGCGCGCTTTGCCTCGAACTATGAACTCTCTCTGGAACGCGCCCGCTCGGTACAGAAAATGCTGCAGGGAAGCCTCTCTCAGCCTGGCCGCGTGAAAGCGGAAGGGCGGGGCGAGATTAACCCGGTGGCGCCGAACACGACGCCTGAAAACCGCGCCCGTAACCGCCGTGTGGAAATTACTCTGCTGGTGTCGCCTGAAAACACTCAGGCTGAGCTGAACGGATTGCCGCAAGGAAACTAAGGATGCTGACTACACTTCTTTCCATCTTGACCAACCGCATTCTGTGGAGCTTCCTCGGCGTAACGGCGCTTGCGGCGGTGATCTGGATGATTGGTCCCCTGTTGTCCATCGTGGACACCCGACCGCTTGAGTCTGAGCAGAACCGCATTATCAGCATTGCCGTGGTCTATCTGCTCTGGGCGCAGGGCCACATTCTGCCGCGCCTGTACAATGCCTGGCTGAACCGCAAGCTGATGGACAAGCTCAAAGAGAACACCGCCAGCCCGGAAGCGGCGGATCCGCAGAAGCGGCTGAACAGCGAGGAGCAGATCCTCGCCAGCCGCTTTGATGAAGCCGCGCAGATGCTTAAAAAAGCGCACTTCAGCAAAGCGGGCCAGGGCGCCCAGTGGACGCAGCGCTTCAGCACGCAATATCTCTATCAGCTGCCGTGGTACGTCATTATTGGCGCGCCGGGATCCGGTAAAACCACGGCGCTGGTTAACTCCGGGCTGCAGTTCCCGCTGGCCGATCGCTTCGGTAAAACCGCGCTGCGTGGCATTGGCGGCACGCGTAACTGCGACTGGTGGTTTACCAATGAAGCGGTGCTGCTGGACACGGCGGGCCGCTACACCACCCAGGAGAGCGAGCAGGTGCAGGACGCCGGCGAATGGCTGGAGTTCATGGGGTTACTGCGCAAGTATCGCCGCCGCCAGCCGATCAACGGCGTCATCATCACCATCAGCATTTCTGACCTGCTCACCCAGTCCGCCGAGGCGTCCCGTCAGCAGGCGGTGAACCTGCGCCAGCGTCTGTCCGAGCTGCATGAACAGCTGGGTATTCGCTTCCCGGTCTACGTGATGGTGACCAAGGCCGACCTGCTTAAAGGTTTCCGCGCCTGGTTTGCCGACTACGACAAAGCGCAGCGCGACCAGATCTGGGGCTTTACGCTGCCGTGGGAGCAAACCAAACACGCCGATTACGACCTGATGGGCAACTTCCAGCAGGAGTTTTCTCTGCTCCAGCAGCGCCTTGATGCCGGGCTGCCGGAAACCATGCTGAAAGAGCATGACGCGAAAACCCGCGCTGAAGCATATCTCTTCCCGCAGGAGTTCGCCGCGCTGCGTCCGCTGCTGGCGGATTACCTGAGCACGGTCTTCGCCCGCTCCAACTTCGAAACCGAGTTCTCTCCGCGCGGGATCTACTTCGCCAGCGGGACGCAGGAAGGTATGCCGTTCGACCGCGTGATGGGCGAACTGAACCGCGCGCTGTCGCTGCCGGAAGGGGGAGAGGCGGATAACTGGGATTCGGTCAGCAAAGAAGCGCCTATCCCGGGGGCAAAAGGCCAGAGTTTCTTCATTAAGAACCTGCTGCAAAACGTCATCTTCCAGGAAGCCGGGATCGCGGGCGAAAACCGCTGGTGGGAGCTGCGCAACCGGGCGGTGATCTGGTCCGGCTACGCGGCGCTGCTGGCCCTGCTGGTCATCCTCGGCGGTCTGTGGCTGACCAGCTATGCCAAAAACAAGGCCTATCTGGAAGAGGTGGATGCGAAGGTGCCGCTGCTGGACCAGCAGAGCAAAGCGCTGCAGAACCAGACCCAGCGTGACCTGTTCGATCTGCTGCCGCTGCTGAACGGTCTGGTTGACCTGCCGAAAAGCGACGCGTTTGATGTAAACGATCCGCCCCTATCACGCCGTATGGGGCTCTACCGCGGAGATGACGTCAGCGATGCCTCGCAGTCTCTGTACCAGAAAGCGCTGGATCAGATGCTGTTGCCTGCCGTCGCTATGCACATCACCACCTGGCTGCGCAACGACAACGGCAGCGACGTGGAATACAGCTATGAAGCGCTGAAAGCCTATCAGATGCTGTATCAGCCGAAGCACTACGACGGCAAATTCCTGCATTCGTGGGTGATGCTCAACCTGCAGCGAAATCTGCCGCAGAACGTCACGAAGGCGCAGCTGCAGCAGCTTGAATGGCACCTGACGCAGCTGCTGGAACCGAAAATCCAGGCCTCGCCGTACGCGCAGGATGAATCCCTGGTGGCCCGCGAAAGAGCGATGATCAATCAGCAGCCGCTCTCCACGCGCGTATACGGTCGTCTTAAACGCCTTCTTGAACATGATGATAACCTCAAGCCGGTCTCCCTTTCCGACCTGGGCGGACCGCAGAGCGAGCTGGTGTTTTCACGCAAAAGCGGCAAGCCGGTGAGCGAAGGCGTGCCGGGTCTGTATACGCCGGACGGCTACTGGAAAAGCTTTAACGGCCAGATTGACAGCGTAACCACCGCCCTGCACGAGGACGATGCCTGGGTGCTGGGGGCCGCGACGGCGCAGGAAGATAAACAGCAGATCGATAACGCCGTGCGCCAGCTCTACATGCGCGATTTTATCGCGAACTGGGATCGCTTCCTCGCCGACATCCAGCTCAATAACAGCGCCGATCTTTCCCAGCGCATCAACACCGCGCGCCTGCTCTCCGGCGCAAACTCGCCTCTGCGCCGTCTGGTGCAGAACCTGAGTCAGGTCCTGACGCTGTCACGCAATGCGCCAGCGCCGGAAGATGCGGATAAAGCGCAGGCGCAGAGCAACCGCGCCACCCGTACGCTGGAAGCGCTGTTCAGCAACAATGACGCTGCGCCGACCCAGGCCGCCGTGGTCACCCAGGCGCCGGAACAGCTGGTCACCGACCACTTCGCGCCGATGATTGAGCTGGCGCAGCCGCTGGAGAAGGGCGGGAAGACCATCGTGTTTGATGATTTTCTCAAGCAGGTGGATGAGCTCTACCGCTACCTGACCGCCGTCCAGGACGCGGCCAACAGCGGCATGCCGGCACCGGGCGGCGAGGCGATCAGCCGCCTGCAGGCCAGCGCCGGTCGCCTGCCGGGCGGGCTGCAAACCATGTTCAGCAATATGGCGGTGGGCGCCAGCAGCGATACCCAGCGCCGCGACCTCGAAAACGTGCGGAAGCGGATTAACGTTGAGGTGGGCGGATTCTGCCGTCAGGCAATCGCCGGCCGTTACCCGCTGGTGCGCAGCGCCAGCACCGAGGTCACTCCTGACGATCTCGCGCGCATGTTTGCGCCGGGAACCGGGCTGATGGACGCTTTCTTCCGCGACAATCTGACCAATAAAGTGGATACCACGCAGGCAAACTGGCGCTTTATGCCGGGCATCGTCGGTAAAACGCTGCCGGGAAGTGAAGGGTTGCTGAGACCGTTCCAGCAGGCCCAGTCGATTCGCGACGCTTTCTTTGCTAATGGCGCCACGACGCCCTCCTTCAAGGTGACGGTTCGCACCGTGCGAATGGATAACACCATTCTGAACCTGACGCTGGACGTCGACGGCCAGCTGCTGCGCTACAGCCACGGTCCGCAGGCCGTACAGATCATGAACTGGCCGGGGCCGGGCGGCACTAACCAGGTACGCATGCAGCTGGGGCTGGCGAACGGCAGCACGGCGACGCTGGTCACCAACGGTGCCTGGGCGCTCAACCGCTTCTTCGATAAAGCGAGCACCAGCCCGGGCGCGGGTAGCCTGAGCCGTCAGGCCACCTTCAACGTCGACGGACATCAGGTCACGCTGGAGTTTGCGCCAAACAGCATTCGTAACCCGTTCCAGCTTCCCCGTTTCTCATGCCCATAACCGCAAGGACAGCCGTATGACGAATACCCCTGCGATGAACCGCTACAGCTGGTATGGCAAATTACCCAGCGCCGGAGATTTTTTGCAGCGTCGCTTTCCTGACACTTTACAGCGCCAGTGGTCACACTGGTTCCAGGTCGGCCTGCTTGCCTGGCAGCAGGAAGAGCAGCGCAGCGGCGAGCGCCAGTTTCACAAAGCGCCAGTCTGGAATTTTGTGGTACCGCCCATGCTGGGCAGCCAGATGATCCAGATGGGCTGTCTGCTGCCCGGCCGCGACAGCGTTGGCCGACAGTATCCGGTTTGCCTGCAGCTGAGCTTCGCCCCGTCAGAGTGGTCGACCAGCCTGCTCAGCCAGGCCGAAAGCTGGTACCAGCAGATTGGGCGCCTGGGGCTGCACGCGGTGCGCAACAGTTTTTCCGCCTCACAGCTGGATGAGATGCTGATGACCATTCCGGCGCCGCAGCCCGTCGAGCCGCAAAAGCGTTCCGACATCCTTGATGTGATTGGCTATGACGAGGATGGCCAGAGCACGCTGGGCTGGCCTCAGGCGGCCGAGTGTTTTGATCCGCTGCGCCAGACCAGCTACTGGTGGACCAACCGCTGCGACGGCTACCCGCTGTACACCCACGTGCACAGCGGTAACTTTACCGGGCAGCTTTTCACCCTGCTGTTCGACCCGGCAGGGGGCGCCCGTCCGGGGCGTCACGGTCTTTATCCGCCCATGTTTGAATAAGCAGGGATCTTATGAATATCGAAGAATTTCTCGCGCCAATCAGTCCCGAAAAACCCTGCGGCGAAAACCTGGAGTACGACGCCGACTTCCAGATCATGAATCAGGCAAGTCTTGGCAAAGCGGAACAGCAGTTTGGCGACACCATTATCCCGGCAGAGCCCGCTGACTGGAACACGGTGGAAAAATACGCCACCAGCCTGCTGACCCGCACCAAAGATCTTCGCGTGCTGCTGGCGTTAACCCATGCCTGGACGCGCCGCCGCGGGCTTGCGGGCTACGCGGACGGATTGTTGCTGGTGCAGGAGGCGATCGCCCGTTACTGGGAGACGCTCTATCCGCTGCTGGAAGAGTATGGCGAAACCGATCCGTTCTACCGCATTAACGCCCTGGCAGGGCTGAGCGATAAATCCGACCTCACCGTCGCCGTGCGAAACGCCTCGCTTCTGCGTTCAAACGGCGATGAAATTTCGCTCCGGGATGCCCAGGCCCTGCTGGACGGCAGCAAGACGGAATGCCCGGACTATCCCGGCGGTCGTCCACGGCTGATTGACGAGCTGGCCCGCGGCGACCAGCCCGGCACCGCCGCGGTTATCGTCATTAACGAACGTTTGCTGGCGATTCGCGAGCTGCTCTCCGGGCATCTCGGTGAAAGCGGCGTGCCCGAGATGGAACAGCTGCTGAAAACCGTCGGGCTGGTCGCCAGCGCGTGTCAGGTAACCGACATCAGCAAGCTGCTGCCGAACCGTGAGGCGCAGGCAGAACCCCAGGCCGAGCAGCAGTCGACGGCAGCGCAGCCCGTTCAGCCGGTCGCCGACTGGCGAAGCGTGCAGATCACCAGCCGCGCCGACGCGCAGCTGATGCTGGAAAAAGCGAAGCAGTATTTTGCGCAGTACGAACCGAGCCACCCCGCACCGCTGATGATTGAACGGGTGCAGCGGCTGTCAGAACTTAACTTTATGGACATTATTCGCGACCTGGCGCCAGACGGCGTTAACCAACTTGAAAACATCTTTGGGCGCCGCGAATAACGCGTCCAGGCATTATGACGACAGGCATGGAGCCTGCCGTTTCACCTTCACCGCGCATCTTTGATGGAGAACATCATGGCAATGAGTAACAGTGGGCAGAAATTCATCGCACGTAACCGTGCCCCCCGCGTGCAGATCGAGTACGACGTAGAGATCTACGGTGCAGAACGTAAAATTCAGCTGCCGTTTGTGATGGGCGTCATGGCCGATCTGGTCGGCAAACCGGTAGAAAATCTGCCGGCCGTCGACGAGCGTAAATTCCTCGAAATCGACATCGACAACTTTGACGAACGCATGAAGGCGCTGAAGCCGCGCGTGGCGTTCCAGGTGGATAACACCCTGACCGGCGAAGGCAAGCTCAACGTGGATCTGACCTTCGACAGCATGGACGACTTCCTGCCGGATGCGGTGGCCCGCAAGGTCGAGCCGCTGAACAAGCTGCTGGAAGCGCGTACCCAGCTCTCCAACCTGCTGACCTATATGGACGGCAAAAACGGTGCGGAAGAACTGATCGCTAAAATTCTGCAGGATCCGACGCTGCTCAAATCCCTGAGCCAGTTGCCGAAAAATGACGAAAGCGCGAAAGGTAGCGAGGAATAATCGATGAGCAACCAGACTCAACAACACGAGCAGCAGGCGGGTCAGGCGTTCAGCCAGGATGAATTCAGCGCGCTGCTGAACAAAGAGTTCCGCCCGAAAACCGATCAGGCCCGTTCAGCCGTCGAAAGCGCGGTCAAAACGCTGGCGCAGCAGGCGCTGGAAAATACCGTCACTTTCTCCAACGACACCTACCGCACCATTCAGAACCTGATCGCCGGTATCGACGAGCAGCTGTCGCAGCAGGTAAACCAGATCATTCACCACGAAGAGTTTCAGAAGCTGGAGAGCGCCTGGCGCGGTCTGAGCTATCTTGTGAACAACACTGAAACTGACGAGATGCTGAAGATCCGCTTTATGAGCATCTCCAAGCAGGAGCTGGGCCGCACCCTGAAGCGCTTCAAGGGCGTGGGCTGGGACCAGAGCCCGATCTTCAAGAAAATCTACGAGCAGGAGTACGGTCAGTTCGGCGGCGAGCCGTTTGGCTGCATCGTGGGCGACTACTACTTCGACCATAGCCCGCAGGACGTTGAGCTGCTGGGCGAAATGGCGCGCATCGGCTCTGCGGCGCACTGTCCGTTTATCACCGGTACCGCGCCGGGCGTGATGCAGATGGAGTCCTGGCAGGAGCTGGCTAACCCGCGCGACCTGACCAAGATCTTCCAGAACACCGAATACGCGGCCTGGCGTTCACTGCGTGAATCCGAAGATGCCCGCTATCTGGGCCTGGTGATGCCGCGCTTCCTGTCGCGCCTGCCGTACGGCATTCGCACCAACCCGGTCGACAGCTTTGACTTTGAAGAGCAGACCGACGGCGCGAACCACAACAGCTACTCCTGGGCGAACGCCGCGTATGCGATGGCCGCCAACATCAACCGCTCCTTCAAAGAGTACGGCTGGTGCACCTCGATTCGCGGCGTGGAGTCCGGCGGGGCGGTGGAAAACCTGCCGTGCCACACCTTCCCGAGCGATGACGGCGGCGTGGACATGAAGTGCCCGACCGAGATCGCCATCAGCGATCGTCGTGAAGCTGAGCTGGCGAAAAACGGCTTTATGCCGCTGGTTCACCGCAAAAACTCCGACTTTGCCGCCTTCATCGGCGCGCAGTCGCTGCAGAAACCGGCCGAGTACCACGACCCGGATGCCACCGCCAACGCGCGTCTGGCCTCTCGTCTGCCTTACCTGTTCGCCTGCTGCCGCTTTGCGCACTACCTGAAGTGCATCGTGCGCGACAAAATCGGCTCCTTCCGCGAGCGCGAAGAGATGGAGCGCTGGCTGAACGACTGGGTCATGAACTACGTCGACGGTGACCCGGCGAACTCCTCTCAGGAGACCAAGTCCCGTAAACCGCTGGCGGCTGCGGAAGTGCAGGTGCAGGAGATTGAAGACAACCCGGGCTACTACGCCGCGAAGTTCTTCCTGCGTCCACACTACCAGCTGGAAGGTCTGACCGTTTCCCTGCGTCTGGTTTCTAAACTGCCGTCGCTGAAGACGAAAGATGCGTGATGAGTGTAGCCGGCCCATTGGGCCGGCTACTTTTCGGTCAATACGAGATAGCTAATGAATTTGACAGTGAAAGCGTTGATACGAAAATTCATCAGCTATTTAGCCATTTATACGTTGCTAATAATTTCATTCATGTTGTTTGTGACGGTATCCGGCTACTATCTGTTTATCTTTGACTGGCCGGCAGAAGTCCCGCGAATCGCAATGCATGGATTTTTATGCACTGGACTTAATGCATTAGCGATAGGGATATACGTTGTCGCAGAAAAATGGAAAGAGGAAAGTTAGTATTTTACGCGGACTGATGCGCTGTGGGTCTTATGGCAAAGGATATAAGGTGAAACGTTTATGTTTTTTCCTCGTATTTATGACTTTTTATGTGTATTCCGGAAATAACTATCCTGATTTTTATCAGCAGCAAACATACCGGCAGGTTTTAAAAGATTTTGTTCTGGCGCGCTGCCTGGCGCAGGTAGCAGATAAAGGCAGCCAGTTTTCTGCTGATGCTGCCCGCAGTGCGAGTGCATTCATTGAGTGGATTCCTTTTGATGCTGAAAATGGCACTGAGAAAATGGATGCGCTCATTGGAAAATACAAAGATCACATTAACGGCTTTCATGCCGAACGAAAGCCCGATGTAAAAGGCGTTACGTTAAATTGCCTGCGTCTTTATCATAGTGACGAACTTAACAAGCTGGTACCTCAATTAATTATCGGAAATCCTGATCGCACCTGGATTCAGGATAATCCGCAGTAGTAAAGACTTCACATTCTTTCCGTTCATTCAGGGGGAATGTAAGACTGTCAAATGACACGGGTCATTTGATATGAGGCAGAGGTAAAATATGGACGGTTTTATTCAGCCCCATGCTTTCCTGTTTGCCATATAAGTGCTTTTTCGAAAGCAATATTGTTCATCCACGAAGAGTAGATATTATGGCTATTGATATGTTTCTGAAGGTCGAGGGTGTTACGGGCGAATCTAAAGATTCTAACCACACCGGCTGGACTGATATTACCTCCTTCTCCTGGGGCGCTTCCCAGCCAGGTAATATGAGCGTTGGCGGTGGCGGCGGTGCCGGTAAAGTTAACTTCAACGACCTGCACGTTAACGCGCTGATCGACAAATCCACCACCGCTATCCTGAAACACTGCGCCAGCGGCAAACACCTGACCAAAGTTGAGCTGTCCGTCTGTAAAGCCGGCGGCCAGCAGGTGGAATACTCCCGCATCACGCTGGAAGATGTGCTGGTCACCTCTGTTCAGTACACCGGTGCTGACAACGGCGATACCGTTGGTGTGACCTATGCATTCCAGGCTGCGAAAGTGAAACAGCAGTACTGGGAGCAGACCACGTCTGGTGGTAAAGGTGCTGAAAGCAGCGCTGGCTGGAACATCAAAGAAAACAAAGAAGCGTAATTGCGTATGTGGCCGGGGAGTTTTCCCCGGTCATTATGATTGCTTCACTATTCGGGGCGTATTTGCGATGGAAAGAGCGTTAACGGTTATACCCATTGTATTATCATGTAGCGCCTGCATATCCCACCCTGCTCAGTTTCAGAGTTTAACTGTTAAGGTGGAAAAAAATGCACCCTGTTTTGGCGTTTCGAATGACACTGAACCAGGTGAGGTTGTGCTAGTTTATGAACCCTCTATATCTCGACGTGCAGGTAACGAATGGGAAAGCATCTTCTCTCCAGGAGCATTTCCTTCCAGCCGCTTTTTGAAATCTGAAGAGTGCCTACGCTGGGATAAAGTAGACTGGCAGTCAGGGGAGTATGATGTGGTATTACAATCGAGAAATCATAATACTATTGTTCGATATGCTACTCGCTTTATTCTCAGTATAAATTCCAGAGGCGAATTATCGCTGGTTAGAATAGAATAGGAGCGTTTTCAAATGTTGATGTTTTTAAGAAAGTGTCAACCTTTGGATATTAATTCAACTCCGTTTTTATTTAAATGGGTATGCTTATTTGTGAGCGTTTTTGTAAAAATCAAAGGGAATGAATATGGCTAGCCAATCATTAGTTAATCCGGGATATTGTATTGTTCAGCAACCCGGAACCCTGGATTTCCAGACAAGGCTTTTATTCAACGATCCAAATAGTGATGCTGCACGTTATTTCATGCAGGTTAATAGTGATGTGCAGTGGTCAAAACCTGGGCAGATGTTGATTCTTGGTGCACCGGGAAGTAATAATTCTGTGCAGCTTAAGCAATTACAGCTCGCTAAAAAGAAAGTCAACGGTGCTCTGGCCGATCTTAATTCTGGTGAAGCGAATTTCTTTAATCAACATTTTAGTACCATAGCTGCAGTCACTAATTTTATGGATAAGTCCCTTGGTGTCGTTGCTGATGCAGGTGAAAAATATTTTAGTGAAATAGAAAAAAAACTTAAATCCATTGAATTGGCTTACCAGAATCAGTACAGAGCACAAGGGACATTGATAAGCCAACAGTTTTTTGTTGAACGTCAGCGCCTCTTTTCTGAGTTGGATAGTTTATTAAACAAATTGTCCCGACTGACCTTAAAGATGAAGCCCTATAACGAATTGAAGCATGCATTAGGCTTGTCAAGCAGATCCATTGTACATGAATGGAGTACAGCCGGGGTCGCCTCTATTCGTGGTTATTCAACTTATATCGATAATGCCTCTAAGGCCGCTCGTTTTCTTAAAGCGGGAGGGTGGCTTGCAATAGGTTTTGCAGGTGCAAATACCACTAATGAAGTTTACAATGCCTGCACCGTAGGACGAGAGCAGAGTTGTTCTAAAGTCGCTGTGAAAAAATACAGCAGCTTTGGTGCAAGCCTGGCAGGGGGTATTTACGGTGGTAAATACGGAGCAATGGCAGGTGCTGGTGTATGCGTTGCGCTTGGTGTTGCGACGGGGGGCGTAGGACTGCTCGCCTGCTCTATTGTTGGGGCTGCTGCAGGTGGATACGTTGGTGGCGAGATAGCGGGCGGAGCGACTGAGTATATGATGGATAAAATATGGTGAATATAGAGAATTTATCATTATTTCTTATCGTGGTTTTATTGCTGGTTGTTGTAATTATGGATTTGTTCAGTTCTCGTTATTTCAAAAAACACGAGGCTGATTATAATCGGTTGCTTTCAGACTATCGGCGCAAGGGATATGATCTGGATCTTGTAACCAACTATGCTTCTTTTTTTGGTTCGCTGGCCAATTATCAAAAAATAATCTGGTTTGTTCGCCTTTATAAAGGCGTTGAAATGAAATTCACGCGTGAAAGGCTTGTTCAGGAAGATGCTTATAAATATGTACAGTCGTTACCTGAAGAAAGAATTGGTTGGATGCTAAAATTACATCGCCGTTATAAGTTACAGGCGTTAATATTCACTCTATGGCTCATTGTTGGATTATATTTTATCACCTTCATTAAATAGTTTTGATATTCAATTTCTCAAACGCCGCCGTTCTCGCCCCGAGAGCGGCAGCGTTTGAGCGCTAATCATACCAGCAGGAATACGCCATGCGATTCACGATTATTTCTACGAAACCCGGTCATCAGCCGCCGCAAAGCAGCTGTGATTTTTACGCCCCGGGCGGCACCATTGGGCGCGGTACGGATAACAATCTGGTGTTGCCGGACAATGACCGCACCATCTCTCGTCTGCAGGCCATTGTTCACGTTGACGCCCAGGGCGAATGCCGCGTGACCAACCGTGGCAGCGTCACCCGCGTGGTATTAAATGACATTCCGCTGGAGCGAGGGCGTCAGGTTGAGCTGCAGGATGGCGACATTCTCGGTATTGATGACTACCGCATCGAAGTGACCGAACTGATCCACGATACGCAGCCCGTGAGCCGTATGGCGGCCAGTATGCATCAGCAGGCGCGTCCGGCAGCCGCATCCGCGCCCGCTGCGCAACCGAAGCCGGCGAGTGCCGCACCGCGCGGGAAGGCCGAGCCAACCGCCGTGCCAACGGAGATCTGGGATAGCCTGATGCAGGAGTTCTCCATCTCTGACAGCATCTCCAGCAATCGTACAAAACCGCAGCCTGCTCCATCGCACGATCCGTTCTCCCAGCCTGCGGCCCCGGAGCGTAACGCGGAAGATCCGCTGGCGATGTTTAACGACAGCGATCCAAAGCTCGAGCGTAAGAATGTCGACCCGGACACGCTGTTCAGCGACGAAGCGTTGTTCAAAAAAGAGAGTATTTTTGACGACGTCACCCCGTCAACGCTGGTGCCGCCGGGCGAGAATAGCCCCGTGAAGCCAGAAGACGAGGCGACGGACGAGCTCGATCCGCTGGCCCTGTTTGGCGGTAAGGCCAGCGCGCCAGCCGCGCGTAATGACGACCCGCTCGGGCTGATGGGCGGCGCGCCATTAACCCATCCGGATGACATTATTGCCGAAAAGCCTGCGCCAGTGCCGGAACCCGAGCAGGAAGAGGACGTGCTGGCCGATTCTCCGCTGTTCGCCCCTGAGCCGCAGGAAGAACCGCGTGCTGAAGAAGAGCCCGCGCGGCCGGATTACGCAGGCTTCACTATGCCAACGCCACAGGCCGTTGCGCGCAGCAGCGCTCAGGCCCCGAAGGGCCGCCTGCGCATTGACCCGGTCAATAACGCCGCCGCCCCAAGCGCTACGGCAAACAGCGGTGAGAAGGGCGAAGTGCTGCAGGGCGAGCTGCTGGAGGCGCTGCTGGAAGGCATGGGGCTGAGCGAAATGCAGCCCGTCCCGCAGTTTGATCGTGAAAATATGCGTCAGCTCGGGCAGATCCTCGGCATGTTCTCTCAGGGGACCGTGGCGCTGCTCTCCTCGCGCTCCATCCTCAAGCGCGGCGTGAAGGCCGATATGACCATGGTGCTGGACGATGCCAACAACCCGTTCAAGCTGTTGCCGACCGGCAAAACCGTGCTGATCCAGATGTTCGGCACCCCGATGCCGGGCTTTATGCCGCCGACCAAATCCGTGCGCGACGCGCTGATCGACCTGCAGGCGCACCAGCTGGGCATGATCTCCGGTATCCGCGCCATCATTGCCGCGATGCTGCAGTCCTTTAACCCGGAACAGCTGGAAGAGCAGGCGAAGCAGAACGGGATGACCTCGCGTCTGGCGCTGCCGGGCAGCCGCAAAGCCGCCCTGTGGGACTATTTTGTGCGCAGCTATGGCGAAACGGCTGGCGAGATTGAGGATGATTTCCACACCCTGTTCGGCGAGGCCTTCCTTCATGCGTACGACATGGAGGTGAATCAGTACAAAGACTCACAGAGCGGATCGGAAGACAAATGAATATCGCAACGGCTTCTCTCTCCCGCCAGGGGACGCGCGCCAGCAACCAGGATCAGACGGGAGAAACCATAGGGGAACGTTCAGCCTGCTTTGTCGTCTGCGACGGCATCGCGGGCCTGCCGGGCGGTGAGGTGGCTGCAGAGCTGGCCCGCAACAGCATTATCTCCCGCTTCGATGGCGACAAACATCTTAATGCGCAGCATATCCGCGACTACGTGCAGACGGCTAACCGCACCATCCTCAGCGAACAGCAGGCCGTTCAGGACTATCGCCGGATGGGCACGACGCTGGTCAGCCTGTTCATTGACCGTGATTACGGCCTGGCCTACTGGGCGCACGCCGGAGACAGCCGCCTGTACCTGTTTCGCCGGGGATGGCTGTGGCATGTGACCACCGACCACAGCCTGGTGCAGCAGATGAAAGACGCCGGGCACCAGACCGACAACCTGAACAGCAACCTGCTCTATCTGGCGCTGGGAATTGAAAACGGCGGGCCGGAAGCGAGCTACAGCGACGTGGTGCAGGTTGAAGACGGCGATGCATTCTTACTCTGCACCGACGGGTTCTGGCACGGCGTTAGCGAAGAGCAAATGAAGCAGTCGCTGCATATGGTCAATACGCCGCAGGAGTGGCTGACCTTAATGAACCAAATCATTCAAAAGAATGGCGAACAGGAGGGGAATGCTCAGGATAACTATACTGCCCTGGCGGTATGGATGGGCAACCCTCAGGACACCACTTTGCTGCACACCCTCTCTGACGCAGCGCAATTTCTTCCCTGCGGAACTGATTAGACACACAAGGAACGATATGAAACTTTGGCTATCGGGTTTGGCACTTCTGGCGGTCACCTCCACCGCGCAGGCTGAGAATTTCCGCATCGTGCAGTCGCCTGCGCAGAAGCTGGATATCTGGATCGACAACATTAAAGACAACACGCCGCAGAGCTGGTGTAAGCCTGAGGTGGCGCTGCGCATTGTGGCGAACGGCAAGAAGGACGTCTCCGTGCTGGAGAACTTTGTGCCGCGTCTTGGCTCCCTGCTGGAACACCAGTGCAGCAAAGTGAATAAGCTTAGCTGGACGCTCAACGATCCGGCGGGTACCACGCTGGCGCAGGGTACGGCAGGCAAAGCGCAGGACTGGGCGCTGGTGGTGAAACAGGACCAGGCCGCGCCTGCTGCGACCGTGACCGCAACCCCAACCAGCGGCGCGCTGCTGCCGCCGGACCAGAACGTGGCTTCCCGCACCGTCGCGGCTGACCGTACGCCGTGGCAGGAATTCACCCTGCAGGACGGCTGCCACCTTCGCACCTTCTGGGAAGGGGGCGCTTCCGCTCCGGCGCTCTTTATTCCGGATTCTGACACCACCCGCTGCGGTAACGGCAGCTGGCTGAGTGGACACACCGTGGTTTCACAGTCCCGCAACGGCGGACAGAAAGAGATGGCGGTGACGTATATCCACGGCTTCCCGGTGACGGGTCTGAATCAAAGCGCCGATCCTGAAAACGCGCTGATCACCTCCGTCAACAAAGAGCGCATGGTGTTCAGCACGCCAAACAGCGACCAGAGCTGGATGATCCTGCCTTACGATAGCGCCCTGAACAGCTGGAAAAGCAACGGCACCGTAGCGGTGGAGATTTCCCGTGAAATCGCCAGCGACGATGCAAAACTGCAGGCGCGTATTGCGGCGGTGAAAAAAACCTGGAGCGCCTGGGTCGCACCCGGCACGCCGTTGAATATCGTCCTGATTGACACCCTGCGTCCTCAGCTGCGCGATCCGGCCGTCGGCGCATGGCGCGCGGCGAATTAAGGAGTGGCTATGAATACGCTCTATCAACACCTGGCGGGCGAGTCGCTCAGCGACGCGCTGGCGCGCCTTGAAGCTGAAATCAAAGCCCGTCCGGCGGATGCCGATCTCCGCGCCGCGTTCGTGCAGTTTTTAACCCTCAGCGGCAACTGGACGCGCGCGCTGACCCAGCTGAAAAGCTGGCTGGCGCTGAAGCCTCAGGCGAAACCCACCGTCACGCTGCTGGAGCAATCCATTCAGGGCGAGCTGCAGCGCGCGCAGGTGATGGCGGGACAGGCGCGTCCGGCTATGCCTGAAACCCAGTGGCCGTGGCTGACGACCCTGGCCGCGGCGCTGAGCGAGGAGGGCGAGCGCGCCCGGGCGCTGCGTCTTGACGGCCTCGATCGGGCTGAAGCCATCCCCGGCCAGATTATCCTCGAAAACGAGGAGACGCAGGCGTTTGACTGGCTGATGGACGGCGATGCCCGTCTCGGCCCGGTCTGCGAAACCATCGTGAACGGCCGTTATTTCTGGCTGCCGTTCAGCGCCATCGCGGAGATCCGTTTCCAGGCGCCCGCCAGCGTGACCGATCTGGTCTGGCGTCACGCGCTGGTGCGCCTGACCGACGGTACGGAGCAGGTGTGTCAGATCCCGGCGCGTTACCCGTTTGCTGCCGATGCCACTGATGCGGTCAGGCTGGGCCGCACCACCGAATGGCAGCCGCTCGACGAAGACGGCACTCTTTACGAAGGCAGGGGCCAGAAGGCCTGGCTGAGCGAGCAAAGCGAATACCCGCTGCTGTGCTTAAGCCTCGTGACGTTTGCGACGGATGGAGCCGATGAGTAATCCCGCTGGCGAAGGCGATCTGCTGCGCAGCGGCTGGCAAGCCCGCAGCAAGCAGGAGAAGGTGGGGGCGCGCGACAAAATGCAGCCCTCGCTGCTGGATCGTCTCACCGATAATGAGCCGGAAAAAAAGCGCGAGTCGGCCAACAGCAATCTGATCACCCACGCCGCCCTGCGCCGCAACGTCCTGCGCGATCTGCAGTGGCTGTTTAACACCATCAACCACGATGCCTCCGGCGATTTGAGCGCCTTGCCGCACGTGAAGCGCTCGGTGGTCAACTTCGGCGTCGCGCCGCTGGCCGGGAAAAGAATGTCGGATATCGAATGGCACGACATTCAGCGCAAGCTCACCGAGGCCATCATCAATTTTGAGCCGCGCATTTTACCGCAGGGGCTGCAGGTCCGCTGCGTGTCGGATACCTCCTCGCTGGATCTGCACAACGTGCTCTCCATCGAGATCAAAGGGCGTTTATGGTGTGTGCCGTACCCGCTGGAGTTTCTGTTTCGTACCGATGTCGATCTGGAAAACGGCCATTTTGAACTGAAAGATGCGGGGTAATCATGGAAAGTAAACTGCTCGAATACTACAACCGCGAGCTGGCCTACCTGCGCGAAATGGGGGCCGAGTTTGCCGAACGCTATCCTAAGGTCGCCGGACGGCTGGGCATGCGCGGCATCGAAGTGGCGGACCCGTATACCGAACGTCTGATGGAGGGCTTCGCCTTCCTGACCTCCCGCGTGCAGATGAAAATGGACGCTGAGTTTCCGCGCTTCTCCCAGCGTCTGCTGGAGATGATTGCCCCTAACTATCTCGCGCCCACGCCGTCGATGGCGATTGCGGAGATTGAGCCCGACAGCAGCCGGGGCGACCTGAGCAAGGGCTTTATCGTGCCGCGCGGTACCATGATGGACAGCCTGGCGCTGAAAAAAACCGGCGTGACCTGCAGCTATACCACGGCGCACGAGGTCAACCTGCTGCCGCTGAAAATCGACAAGGTCGAGCTGGGCGGCGTGCCCGCCGATCTGCCGCTGGCGCAGCTGGGGCTGAGCCAGCGGGGGATCGGCAGCGCCTTAAGGATCCGCATCGCCTGCGACGGCCCGCAAAACCTCGGGCACCTGGATTTCGACCGTCTGGAATTTTTCCTCGGCGGTCCGGACATTGAAGCGCTGAAGCTGCTGGAGCTGGTGATGGAGCATCACGCCGGGATCGTCTGCCAGACGGTCAGCCCGCAGCCGCAGCGACAGCTGCTGGCGTCGGACGCGCTGCGCCAGGAAGGCTTTGAGCCTGACCAGGCCCTGCTTCCGGACGATCTGCGCAACTTTGACGGCTATCGCCTGCTGCAGGAGTATTTCGCCTTTCCGGCCCGCTTCCGCTTCATTAGCCTGAGCGGTCTGGGCACGCTTATCGAACGCTGTGAAGGCGAAAAAGCCTTCGACATCTTCATTCTGCTGGATAAGTCGGATGAACAGCTGGAGCGCGTGGTCGATGCCAGCCATCTGGCGCTGCACTGTACCCCGGTCATCAACCTGTTTCCCAAGGTCGCGGCGCGTCAGAAGCTGAATGAAGGCCAGCATGAATACCATCTGGTGGTCGATAATATCCGTCCGCTGGATTATGAAATTTACGCGGTCAAAAAAATCTATGGCAGCGCGGACGGCCAGCGCGATGACCAGACGTTTCGTCCATTCTGGAGCACCTGGAGCGGCGATGCGGGCAACTACGGGGCCTATTTTTCCCTGCGCCGCGAACAGCGCGTGCTGTCCGAGCACGCCCTGCGCTACGGCACGCGCACCGGCTATATCGGCTCGGAGGTGTTTGTTTCGCTGGTGGATGAACAGCACGCCCCGTGGCAGGACAACCTGCGCTATATCTCTGCCGAGGTGCTCTGCACCAGCCGCGATCTGCCGCTGATGCTGCAGCAGGAGCTCGGGCAGTTCATTATGGCCGACTCCATGCCGGTGAAATCCCTCACCCTGCGCAAAGGCCCGACGCCGCCGCGTCCGGCGCTGGCAGAAGGGTTCAGCACCTGGCGGCTCATCAGCCAGCTGCAGATGAACTACCTCAGCCTGATGGACAGCGAAAACGAAGACGGCGCGGCCGCGCTGCGCCAGCTGTTAGGGCTGTACGCCAACCTGGCAGAAACGCCCGTTGCGCGTCAGGTGGAAGGGGTACGCCACTGCGTGCTGGAGCCGGTTCACCGCCGCGTGCCTGAACCCGGCCCGGTCGTTTTCGCCCGCGGGATCGGCATCACCCTGACGGTCGATGAGCGTGCCTTTTCCGGCGCCAGTCCGTGGCTTTTTGGCAGCGTGATGGAACGTCTCTTTGCCCGCCTGGTGTCCATCAACAGCTTTACGGAGTTCACCCTGAAAAGTCAGCAGCGCGGCGAGATTGGCTACTGGGCGCCGCGCATGGGTAAAAGGGCGCTGATATGAGTGACGCTGCCACTGCACCGCTGCGCGTGCATCGCCTGACCCGGCTGCCGGACGCGTTCTGGCAAGGGGTTCGCGAGACGCCCTGGCGCTACGACCTGTTTCAGCTGTTAAGGCGCATTGATGCCCAGGGCGGCGAACGCTACCCGCTGGGACGCGCGCCGCTGCCGAAATTTGAGCCGCTGCGCATCGGCCAGCAGCCGTCGATGAGTTTTGCGCCGTCGACGCTGGCTCAGGTCCGCCAGCGGGAGGAAAGCGGGCTGCACGAGGTGTCTATCCTCAGTTTCGGCCTGTTTGGCCCGAACGGCCCGCTGCCGGTCCATATGACCGAATACGCCCGCGAGCGAATTTATCATCATCAGGACACCAGCCTCAGCGCGTTTGCCGACCTGTTCCATCATCGCCTGGCGCTGCTGTTTTACCGCGCCTGGGCGGATGCGCAACCCACCGTCTCCCTCGATCGCGCTGATAACAGGCGCTTTGAGGGCTATCTGGCGTCGCTGATTGGCATGGGCCAGCCGGGACAGATGAACAAAGGCAGCCTGAGCTCTCATGCCCGCTTTACCCACGCCGGACACCTGACCCGGCACGGGCGGGATCCGGAGGGGCTGGAGAAGATCCTGCGCAACTATTTTAAAGCGCCGGTTAAGCTGGTGAGCAACGTGCCGCAGTGGATGCCGCTTTCCACGCGCGAGCAGGCGCAGCTGGGAGCAGGGCGCCGCATGCCGCGCATGGGGGAATCCGCCTTTCTCGGCGTTGCCGTCCGCGACGTGCAGCATAAGTTTCGCATCGAAATTGGCCCGCTGAGCGCGGAGGAGTACAACCGTTTTCTGCCGGGTGAAGCCTGGGTCACCGAGCTGCGCGACTGGGTGCGTCAGTACGCCGGGGTGGAGTTTGAATGGGAAACGCGGGTGATCCTGCGTGAAGACGCGGTGCAGGGCACCACGCTCGGCAGCAATGGGCGATTAGGCTATAACACCTGGCTGGGCCTTCAGCCGCAGCCTGTCCCGCGTGGCGATCTGGTGTATCGCGCAGAGCGGTAATCCTTCCGTATACCGAATCATTGTTAATGGAAACTAACATGTCAGAAATTAGCCGTGCCGTGCTTTTCGGCAAACTGGATACGCTGTTATTTACCTCTCTGGAAAGCGCCACTGCGTTCTGCAAGCTGCGCGGCAACCCGTACGTTGAGCTGGTGCACTGGCTGCATCAGCTGATGCAGCAGCAGGATGGCGATCTGCAGCAGGTCATCCGCCACTTTGCCCTCGATGAACAGCAGCTGACCCGCGATATCGTGGCCGCGCTGGATGTCCTTCCGCGTGGCGCCAGTTCCGTTTCCGATCTCTCCGAGCATATCGACAGCGCCGTGGAGCGCGCCTGGGTGTTTGGATCGCTGAAGTTTGGCGTCAGCCGTATTCGCGGCGGTCATTTGCTGATCGGCATGCTGAAAACCTGGAATCTGGCCAACGTGCTGAAAAGCATCTCGTCGCAGTTCACCCGCCTGAACGTCGAGGTGCTGATTGAGCAGTTCGACGCGATTTGCGCCAATAGCAAAGAAACGCAGCAGGCCGCTGCCGCCGCAGACGCACCGGCGGGTACGGTACCGGCGGCGCAGGGGACGCTGGCCCAGTACGGCCAGGACCTGACTGCCCGCGCCCGCGAAGGGAAGATTGACCCGGTTGTCGGGCGCGACGAGGAGATCCGCCAGATGGTGGATATCCTGATGCGTCGCCGCCAGAACAACCCGCTGCTGACCGGGGAAGCCGGGGTCGGGAAAACGGCGGTGGTGGAAGGGCTGGCGCTGCGTATTGCCGACGGCGACGTTCCGGAGCCGCTGCAAAATATTCAGCTGTGGCTGCTGGATATCGGCATGCTGCAGGCTGGCGCAGGCATGAAAGGCGAGTTTGAAGCCCGTCTGCAGGCGCTCATTAACGAAGTCCAGTCCAGCGCCACGCCAATCATTCTGTTTATCGATGAGATCCACACCCTGATTGGCGCAGGCGGCCAGCAGGGGACCGGCGATGCGGCGAACCTGCTGAAGCCCGCGCTGGCGCGAGGTCAGCTGCGCACCATCGGCGCCACCACCTGGGCGGAATACAAAAAATACATCGAGAAAGACCCGGCGCTGACCCGTCGTTTCCAGACGGTGCAGGTCCACGAGCCGGACGAAGCGAAAGCCATTCTGATGCTGCGCAGCACCGTGTCGCCGCTGGAGACGCACCACCAGGTGCTGCTGCTCGACGAAGCGGTCAGCGCGGCGGTGAAGCTGTCGCATCGTTACATCCCGGCGCGTCAGCTGCCGGATAAAGCCGTTGCGCTGCTCGACACCGCCTGCGCCCGCGTTGCGGTCAGCCAGAGCGCGCCGCCTGCGCAGCTGGAAGACTGCCTGCGCCACCTTGCCGCGCTGGACGTGGAGATTGAGATCGCTGAGCGCGAAGCGCGCGTGGGAGCCGGCGACGCCGAGCGCGTGACCGCTTTACTCGCCGAACGCGACGCGTATGAGACAAAACGCGAAGCCCTGGCCCAGCGCTGGGAAGAAGAGCGCAGCCTGGTGCAGGAGATTATCCGCCTGCGCGCGGCGCTGTTCGCGGCGGGCGATGACGATAGCGCCGAGCTGCGCGGCCAGCTGGCGGAACAGCAGCAGGCGCTGAACGCCCTGCAGGGCGATGAGCCGCTGCTGTTTGCGGCGGTGGATGAAAACGTGGTTGCCGCGGTGGTCTCTGACTGGACCGGGATCCCGCTGGGCCGGATGGTGAAAAACGAGATCGACGCGGTACTCAACCTCGCCGACACGCTGAACCAGCGCGTTATCGGCCAGCGTCACGGTCTGGATCTCATTGCCCGCCGCGTGAAAACCTCGCGGGCGAAGCTCGACGATCCGAACAAACCGGTGGGCGTCTTTATGCTGTGCGGCCCGTCCGGGGTCGGTAAAACCGAAACCGCGCTGGCGCTCGCGGAATCCCTCTACGGCGGCGAGCAGAACGTTATCACCATCAACATGAGTGAGTTCCAGGAAGCGCACACCGTTTCCACCTTAAAAGGTGCGCCTCCGGGGTACGTAGGGTATGGTGAAGGCGGCGTGTTGACCGAGGCCGTGCGCCGCCGCCCGTACAGCGTGGTGCTGCTGGACGAAATTGAAAAAGCGCACCCGGACGTCCACGAGATCTTCTTCCAGGTCTTTGATAAAGGCTGGATGGAAGACGGCGAGGGGCGCCACATCGATTTCCGGAACACCATCATTATTCTGACCTCCAACGTCGGCACCGACCTGATTAGCGCCATGTGCGCCGATCCGGAGCTGATGCCGGAGCCTGACGCGTTAAGCGGCGCCCTGCGCCAGCCGCTGCTGGAGGTCTTCCCACCGGCGCTGCTGGGCCGCCTGCTGGTGGTGCCGTACTACCCGCTCAGCGACGAGATGCTGGGGCAGATTGTTCGCCTGCAGCTCAAGCGCATTCAGCGTCGTCTGGAAGAGAATCACAGCATTATTTCTGAATTTGACGACAGCGTAGTGGAACAGATTGTTCAGCGCTGTACCGAGGTGGAGTCCGGCGGTCGCATGGTGGATGCTATTCTGACCAACACCTTGCTGCCTCAGATGAGCCAGATCTTACTTACCGCCAGCCGCAGCGACGAGCAGTACCGACGTCTGCACGTCACCTGCGAGCAGGGCGAGTTTCACTGTCAGTTTGCCGCGTAATAATCATCAAGAGAACTGTAAAAGATGACGGATAATGATAACAATCGGACTGTCCCAAACGCGCTCCCGGTCGGGTACCGCTTCAACGAGTTTGAAATCAAAGAGGTGATCGGCGGCGGCGGTTTTGGCATCGTCTATCGCGCGTGGGATCACCAGCTCGAACGCACTATCGCTATCAAAGAATTTATGCCTTCCTCGCTCGCCGTGCGCGGCGACGACATGACCCTTGTGCTGCGCAGCGAGCGTTTTGGCAAAGCGTTTTCCGCAGGCCTGAACAGCTTTATTCAGGAGGCGCGTCTGCTGGCGCGCTTTAACCACCCGAACCTGCTGCACGTCCTGCGTTTCTGGGTGCAAAACGACACGGCCTACATGGGGACGCTGTTTTACAGCGGGACCACGCTTTCGCGCCTGCGCGAGGAAAAGCCGGAGCTGATCAACGAGGCCTGGATCCGCCGCACGCTGCCGATGCTGTTCGGTGCGATCAAGACCATCCACAACGAAGGCTATCTGCACCGCGACATCTCGCTGGATAACATTCAGATCCAGGATAACGGCCTGCCGGTGCTGCTTGATTTCGGCTCCGCGCGCCGCACCATCGGTAACCTTTCCGACGAAACGGAAACCATGCTGCGCCCGGGCTTTGCGCCGATCGAGCAGTACACCGACGACAACGAAAGCGAGCAGGGCCCGTGGACGGATATTTACGCCCTCGGCGCGGTGCTGCGTACCCTGATTGTGGGGTCTCCGCCGCCGGTCAGCGTGGTGCGCTCGATTCAGGATACCTGCAAACCGCTGGTGGAAATCATGCCGCAGGGCTATTCCATTCCGCTGCTGCAGGCCATCGACCGCGCGCTGGCGCTGCACATGGAGGACCGTCCGCAGTCAATCGACGAGTTCGCCGCGCTGATAGAGATGCCGGTCGCAGGGATCAACGACGTGCTGACGGCGAAAAAGCCCGGCACGATGCTGGTTCCGGTCGAAGACGAAAAACCGGCTTCGCTGCTCGACTGGCGCCGCTACAAGATCCCTGGCATGGTTGCCGCAGGCGTGCTGGTGGGTATTGTCGCCGGGGCGATGCTGTTCAGCGGCGGTAACGATGCTCCCGAGCAGGCTGCACAGGCACCCGCAGAGACGCGTCCGACTGAAACCGCCGCAAACGCGCCGGACATGAAGCCGGAAACGGCGAAGGTTAACGAGCAGGCGACGGCCCAGCAGACTCCGCCGCCTGTGGAGAGCCCTGTTGCGCTGGTCTATATCCGCATCCTCGACGGCGAAACGCTGAAAGTGAACGGCGAGCCAAAAGCGCTGCGTCCGGCGACCAACGGCTATGCATCGCTCAAGCTGCCGGCCGGTGAGGTGAAGATTGAACTCCAGGGCAACGGAAGAACGCGTGGCCAGACGCTGGATATCACCAAGCCGGGCACCTGGCTGGTGAACCCTTAGAATTACGCTCAGTCACAGATGCGAACCTCTTTTCTGAATCGCATAAGCTAGATGGAATAAAGATTATGCTCAACCGAATTACCGTTCAGCTCCCGGTGGAGGGGCTTCTGTTCTGGAAACTGACGGGCCGCGAGGCGATGTCCGAGTCGTTCGCGCTGACGCTGACCGTGCTCGGCACGGACGCGCGCATCGATCGCAGCAAGCTGCTGGGCCAGGCGGTCACGGTGACCATCCCGACGCAGAACCTGCTGACGTCACGCTATGTTAACGGCAAGATTACCCGCGTGGCGGTCAGCGCCGTCGAGCTGACGGGCACCCGCTATGCGGTGTACCAGCTGACGGTTGAGCCGGACCTGTGGCCGATGAAGCGCGACCGTAACCTGCGTATCTTCCAGGGGCAGACGGTGCCGCAGATTGTCAAAACCCTGCTTGGCGAGCATCAGGTCAACGTTGAGGATAAGCTCACCGGCAGCTACCGGGTGTGGGATTACTGCGTGCAGTATCAGGAGTCGAGCCTGGACTTCATCAGCCGCCTGATGGAGCTGGAGGGGATTGCCTATCACTTCAGCCACGAGGCGGACAAACACACCCTGGTGCTCACCGACGCCGCCACGCAGCATCAGCCGTTCAGCGGTTATGAGGTCATTCCTTACCACCAGACGCCGTCAGGCGGCAGTACGGACGAAGAGGGCATCAGCCAGTGGGCGCTGGAGGACAGCGTGACGCCGGGGATTTACAGCCTCGACGACTATGACTTCCGCAAGCCGAACGCGTGGCTGTTCCAGGCCCAGCAGAACCCGGCGTCGCCGAAGCCGGGCAGCATCGACGTGTACGACTGGCCGGGTCGCTTTGTGGACAAAGGCCACGGGGAGTTCTATGCCCGCATCCGTCAGGAACGCTGGCAGGTGGAGCATCAGCAGATTCAGGCCACCGCCACGGCGGCGGGGATTGCGCCCGGGCACACCTTCACCTTAACCAACGCGCCGTTCTTCAGCGACAACGGCGAGTATCTGGTGACGGCGGCGGGTTATCACTTCGAAGAGAACCGCTACGCCAGCGGCGAGGGTGAAACCATTCACCGCACCGATTTTACGGTCATCCCGTCGGCGGTGGTCTACCGTCCGGCGCAGACCACGGCGTGGCCGCGCACCTACGGCCCGCAGACCGCGAAAGTAGTGGGGCCGAAGGGCGAGAGTATCTGGACGGACAAATACGGCCGCGTGAAGGTGAAGTTCCACTGGGACCGCCTGGCGAAGGGCGATGACACCAGCTCCTGCTGGGTGCGCGTGTCGAGCGCGTGGGCGGGCCAGGGCTACGGCGGGGTGCAAATTCCGCGCGTCGGCGATGAGGTGGTGGTGGACTTTATCAACGGCGATCCGGACCGTCCGATTATTACCGGTCGCGTGTACAACGACGCGAGCATGCCGCCGTGGGCGCTGCCTGCCGCCGCGACGCAGATGGGCTTTATGAGCCGCACGAAAGACGGTTCCGTCGACAATGCCAACGCCCTGCGGTTTGAGGATAAAGCGGGCGCAGAGCAGGTGTGGATCCAGGCCGAGCGCAACATGGACACCAGCGTTAAAAACGATGAAACGCACAGCGTCGGCGGGGCGCGCAGCCATTACGTGAAGAAAAATGAACTGCATCGCGTGGAAGCGAACCAGACTCAGGCCGTGAAAGGTGGAACCGAGATCCTGACGGGGAAAGGCAAGCTGGATGCGGCGGTGGAGCAGTATGTGATTGCTTCCGGGACGAAGCTGCGGCTGGTCTCAGGTGAAAGCGCCATTGAGCTGAATGCCAACGGCAAGATTAACCTGATCGGCAAAGAGTTTAACTTCTTCGTGGAAGGGGATGGGTATATCACCACGGGCGGTAAGCTGCATCTGAATACCTCTGGCACCAAGCCGGGCACAACGGCACCGGGATCGGGGCATAAAGGGGATATTGATGCGGCGGTGCAGGCGAAATTTACGCCGGGAAAGGAGAATAAGGCAGGTGCGGCTGCAAGCGCGCCTGCCGAAACCTCTAAAACTGCAACACCCCCATCATCAGGTGTGCCTTCAAGCGGATATGGCAAGGATGTAGATAGTCTTGTCGATAAATCACCGACCATGAAAAATGACATAGCTACGTTAAAGAAACGAGGCTGGACATTTGAAGAAGGTGAAGCAGGTAAGGGGACGTTTGCCAATCGTCAAAAGCGAGTTATTACCGTTGATAAAAACGAGCTCGGTAATCCGAATGCGGTTGTTCAGTCTCTGTCACATGAAAGTGGTCACGCTTTATATGAACCCAACATTGATTTTTCTTCGCGCGACGCCTATCTCAACAGCACACTCAGTGATGAAGGCGCTGCAACGTTAAACAATATCCGGGTCCAACGCGAAATCATAGCCAACAAGGGTGGGGATATCGGTATTGCGGGCAATCCGGTAAATCAGACACAATATAATCGTATCTATGATTCTCTCGAACGTGGGGCTATAAAGGAAAGTGAAGCGCGTACGCAGATAGGCCGTATCTTTGGCAAAGGCGAACAAACGTCCACCACGGGGCAATATTACGAAGATTATTATGGCGGTTGGTATGATAAAAATTATCCATAGTCTAAAAACGTGTGCGGTGCTTGCGGCTTTATTAACGACGGGAATGGCAGGAGGTAACATGCAGAAACAGGATCTTTGGCAGTTCATTGCAAAAATGAGCGCATCACTCAAAACGTTGTCCGTTAACAGTCTGGATAACGCTCCGTTGTCATTCAGGCTAACGAAACAGAATGAATATATCAATTTCTACAATGCCGACGATATCAAACTGGCGGATGGAACGAACATTACTGCAATTGATTTACGTTTAAGTAAAGAAAGTGACGGTATGGCACCGTTACTGAATTTTTCACCGTCCGGCCAGTGCATCACTCTCGATACCGTTAAAAAGCATTATCCGCAACTGACGTTAACTGATTATCCACGAGGCCGCTCTGAGAACGAAGTGACCAGTTATACAGCGCCAAAAGATATGAATGGACAAAAGGTGAGCTTCAGTTTCACCGTGAAAAATCCTGACTGTCTGGGTTCAGTCGTC
The DNA here is from genome assembly GCF_034106085.1 of Enterobacter sp. 302C9. Taxonomy (NCBI): domain Bacteria; kingdom Pseudomonadati; phylum Pseudomonadota; class Gammaproteobacteria; order Enterobacterales; family Enterobacteriaceae; genus Enterobacter; species Enterobacter sp. 302C9. The sequence goes on along the minus strand of NZ_JAWNBW010000002.1, from coordinate 158,403 downwards.
ATAAGCGCCGAATAAGAAACGCTGCTTCCAAGTCCTGGCGGTGTTTCCAGTGGTGAGAAGCGCAATAAATATTCATTGAATGACAACTAATGTGAAAAAACACACTCCGACATTTCTTTGTTCTGCCCTGATGTTTACCTGTCTGAGCAGCAATGCGGTTTTGGCAGAAGCTATGCCGCCCGTTCTGACAAAACAGGATCTTTCCGTCAAGGTCAAAGGCCAGCCTGTCGCATTAGGCGACAGATGGACTCCTGATATTGCCCGTAAAATTGACGTGCCGCTTGAAGGCCATTTTGTCGGTGAGGTTCCTTTTGACGGAACCCAATATAAGTTCTTCCAGCATCAAAAGGCTGGTTTAGAAATATTCACTTCCAATCTCTGGTGGGATAAAGCAGAAAGAAGCGTTGATGATTATATCGTCTCCCAGATTACGCTGACTGCCTCAGATATTTTAACGCCGCGTGGAGTTCATGTGGGTTCAACAATCAGAGCACTGAACAATGCATACGGCGATGGCCAGGTTGAAAATGATTCCGGGGAGCAGTGGATTTCCTATGAATTGGGTAAGAAATTGCTCTCTTTTGAGGTTAAAGACAGTAAGGTTGTGAAAATAACCATGAATTACGAAAATGGTTCTTCAGAGTGATTTATGACCAAAAAATATCTGGCAGCCGTATTGTTCACGGCTTTATTGGCTGGCGTTGTTGAAACGTCATCGGCGCTTGAATTATCGCAATACAATAAGCTCGAAACGGTTAGCCGCATCGTTAACGACAGCGAAGTGACAGACAATCTCAGGACGTTGCTGGGAAATCATTACCAGATCTTTATTGATAACTTTGATGTCTTCGGTGAACCGCATACCACCGCAGGTGGCGGATTGTTTGTTGAAGGCTGGCTAAAAGATCTCTATCTGGAGAACGCGTCAGCGCTGGTTATCGATCCTGACGGCAAAATCTTTGCGGCCTGGGTGGTTCCGGAGTCGGACGTTATTCATTACCAGTCTTCAGATAATAGCCCGGTTATTAATGCCGATATTCAGCAGTGGGCTGCCAGATTTGATGCGATGCATTTTGCAACGAACAGCCAGTCAGAACTTGCGTTTGACGGGGAGTGGTCTGGCGAATTCGGGCACGACTCGACGTTAACCCTGCGGTTAGCTGAATCAGGCAACCGTATCACCGGGTCTTATTGCTATATATCCCAGAAAGGAAACCGCATAGATTGCCCGGAAGATGATGAGCGTAATCTTAGCGGTACCATCGCTGGCAATCGTGCCAATATTAAATTCAACTCATCGTTTGGCGGCCCAGGCGGACGTGCTGTTCTGGAAATAAAGGGGGATGAAATGGAATGGCGTTTAGCTACTCCTCCTCAAAATGGACATTATTATGCTCCGCAGCGTTATACGTTACATAAAGCCGCTTCGGTTCATAACGCTGAAACCAGAAAACTGGATACCGAAAAGTTCGCTATTTCTCTGATTAACAGGTGCGGCCATTTTGATAGCGAATGTGACCAGATGGTTTACCTTGGCGTGCGCAAAAGTGATAACAGTACGATCTCCTTAAAGGGAAAAACGTTGCACGACTCCGCAGGTAAAATAATCGGCTCAACGTACAAGAATGGCGATATCGCTTACACCGTGACGTATGCACCTGCGAAATTGGCTGTCAGCAAAGGCAGCCAGGTTTTAGTCGAACAGTCAGGTCAATGGCGTAAATAATAAAACAGCCAGCCAGAGGGCCAGCATGGATTGGCCTTTTTGTTTTTCACAATATTAATCATCCCGAGTTCACTTATGAAATACACCCTCCAGGAAGGTTCGTTTTCCCTTTTTCCTGCTGCCTGGCAGGATAACAGCATGAACATTATTCGCGATGACGAAAGCGGGCTGTCCGTGGTGGTCAGCCGCGGCGTTATCCCCGATGGCAGCGACTATGAACAAGAGTTCCATCGCCAGTGGGATGTGCTGCGTCCGCAGATGGGCGAAATTGCCCAGAGCGAATTCCGGAAGGTAAAAGCCGGGCCTGACGGAAAAATTAACGGGCTGGAAGTTGAAACCACCTTTGACCGTAACGGGCAGCGCCTGTGGCAAAAACAGCTGGCCGTGCAGACGCCGGGCAAACCGGTATTGATGATTTTTACCCTCTCGGCACTCAGGGCATTCACCGAAGAGGACGAGGTGCGCTGGAGCGCGCTTAAGCAGAGTCTGACGCTAAACGACAACCGGAATGTGTAAGGCATGAGCGATAACAACGCGGCCCGTAAGGGCGACGAGATTATTCACTCCAGCATTTTTGCTGACATCACCAGCATTGTGGCGGAGGGTGCCGCCTATGCGGTGATCGGCGCGGCGGTAGGCGCAGCTGCAACCGTAGCGGCGCCATTGCTGGGCGCAGGGGCGGCCGCAGCGGGCGTGGCGGCAATTGGATCCAGCTGTCTGTTAAGCGGAATTATCGGTGGCGTGCTGGCGAACGTCGCGGGGATCACCGACGATATCAGCAACGCCGCTGAGGGGTTAGGTAATGCGCTTTTCCCGCCGTCGCCTGCGGGTAAAATCACTACCGGTTCCAGTAACGTTCTCACCAACGCAATCCCCGCCGCGCGCGCGGCAGGCACGCTGACGCCCGCCGATACACCGTCCCCCGAGCCGCAGTCGCCGGGCAGCTTTGCCGATTACGCGGGCATGCTGCTATCCGCCGCCGGTCAGTTTGGCAGCGAAATGTGGCAGCCGAGCGTGGCCTCTGCCGCCGCGGGAACCTCGCCGCTGGAAGAGGACAAGGTGGCGTGCGAAAAGCACTCCGGGCCGCAGTATCTGGCGGAAGGCTCTAAAAGCGTCTTCATCAACGGGCAGCCCGCGGTGCGTGCCAAAGATCGCACCACCTGCGAAGGCACCGTTTCCGACGACGTCTCCCCGAACGTGATCATCGGCGGCGACACGCTCATGGTCCGCGATATCAAAAGCGGTAAAACGCCGGGTCTGGCGCTGGGGATGATTGCGCTCTCCCTGCTGCGCGGGCGTCCGGGCAAGATCCTGAAAAACATGCCCTGCGCGCTGGCGGCGGCCGGCGGCGGGATGCTGGCCGATATGGCGGTGAATGCCGTGTTTGGCTCCTCGCACCCGGTTCACGCCGCCACTGGCGTGAAGGTGCTGAATGACGACGACGAGCTCGATTTCTCGCTGCCAGGGCGCTTTCCGCTTCGCTGGCAGCGCAGCTATAACAGCCTGACCACCCGGGAAGGGCTGTTCGGTCTGGGCTGGGCAACCACCTTTGACAGTTATCTGGCGCTGGAAGACAACAACGCCACCTGGTTCGACGAAACCGGGCGCGAGCTGAGCTTCGAGCTGCCGCCTGTCGACCGCGCGTTTTACAGCATCAGCGAAGGCATCATTATCCGCCGCAATGAGAGCGGCGACGTGGCGATTGCCGACGATGACGGCGCGGTGTGGCGTCTGTATAAACCGACCCGGGCGAATCCATCTATCCTGCGTCTGGCCTCCCTCAGCGACGAATACGGCAACGTGCTGCTGACGGAGTGGGACGAGCACGGCAGGCTGGTCGGCCTTCACGACGAGCCGCGGGCGATAGACGTCACCCTGCGCTATGACGATGAACGTTTCCCGCAGCGCGTTACCGCTGCCAGCCATTTTGACGGCAGCCAGGCCTGGCCGCTGATGCAGTGGGGCTACGACGCGCGCGGCCAGCTGGCGAGCGCGACGGATGCCTCCGGCGTGGTGACGCGTGAATACCGCTATAACGAGCACGGGCTGATGGTCTGGCACCGGATGCCGGGCGGTCTGGAGAGCGAATACCGCTGGAAAAAATTCGATCACTGGCGCGTGGTGGAAAACCGCACCAGCACCGGCGACGGCTGCCGCTTTAGCTACGATTTAGCCGCCGGGTTGACGACCGTTGAGCACTACGACGGCCAGACGCGCCGCCACTACTGGAACGCGCAGAATCTGATTGTCCGCTACGTTGACGAGCGCGGTGAAAACTGGCGCTACGAGTGGAACGAGAACGAGCTTCTGACGCGACGCATCGATCCGCTCGGCAATGCCGTTACCTTCGTCTACGACGAAATGGGCAACCGGGTTCAGGAGATCGACGCCGACGGCAATACCCGCACCACCGCCTGGCTGGAACACCGCGCGCTTCCTGCGGCCATTATTGAAGCCGACGGCAGCGCCACCCGGTTCTGGTACGACGAACATCACGGGCTTAAGCGCGTGGTGGACCCGATGGGGCAGACCACGCAGCTGCGCCGGGACAAGTTCGGCCAGGTCGTTGAAGAGGTCGATGCCGCAGGAAACAGCCGCTACCAGGAGTACAACGAGGCCGGGCAGATCGTTCGTTCGACGGACTGTTCCGGGCGTATTACCCTCTACCGCTACCATCCGCTGGGCTGGCTGGTGGCCGAGACTGGCGCCGACGGGGAAGAGACGCGATATCGCTACGACGCCGCAGGGCGTCCGGTGCAGCTCGATCGCCCGGAAGGCTGGACGGAATCGCTCAAATGGAACGAACGCGGCCTGCCGGTGAAGCATGCGGGCGCCGACGGTAAAGAGAGTGAGTTCAGATACGATGAGGCAGGGCGATTAACCGCGACGCGTAATACCCAGGGGGAAGAGGTCCGTCGCCGCTGGGACAGCCGCGGGCGTCTGATTGCCCTGGAAAACGAAAACGGCGAAGCGTATCAGTTCCGCTGGGGCGCGGACTCGCTGCTGCTGGAAGAGGTGGGGCTCGATGGCGTAGCCTCGCAGTATCGCTATGACGCCTGCGGACGCACGATAGCACGCACGTTTGCCGCCGGTCATCCTGAGGCCATCACCCATGCCTTCGCCTGGAGCGCGAGCGGCCAGCTGGTCGCCCGTACCACGCCGGAGGGGCAGACACGCTACCACTACACTCCCTCCGGGCTGTTAAGCCGGATAGGGCTTCATCCTGCGCTTTCAGCCGACGCGTGGACCACCGCGGCAGAGCAGGAGCTGGCCTTTGAGTATGACGCGCTTGGTCGCGTGACGCGCGAGGCGGGCGAGCACGGCGAGCTGGCGTGGGAGTATGACGCGCTGGGCAACCGCACCTCTATCACGCTTCCCGATGGCCGCGAGCTCAAGCAGTTTTACTACGGCAGCGGGCATCTGCTCAGCATTGCTCTCGATAAGCTGTCGGTCTCCGACTTTACCCGCGACGAACTCCACCGGGAGACCAGCCGCACTCAGGGGCTGCTGACCACCCGCAGCGAATACGATCGTCTTGGGCGACTGCATCGCCGGGACGTCTTTACCGGCAATGCGCAGCGCCCGTCGCCGCGCCGCTGGTCCCGCCGCTGGGATTACGACTACCGCAATAACCTGGTGCGGGAAGAGCGGGACGATAACCCGTTCAGCTGGTACCGCTGGCAGTACGACAGCGCCGGGCGCCTGCTCGTTCAGGACGGCACGCTGCCCGGACAGGAGCAGTGGCGCTGGGACGCTGCCGGTAACCCGCTGGAAGGGGCTGCTGAGAACGTCACGTACAACCGCCTGACGCAGCTGAGCGGCATTCGCTGGCGTTATGACATCCACGGCCGCACCGTGGAAAAAGATAACGGCCAGACCCGCTGGCACTACCGCTACGACGGTGAGCATCGTCTGACGGAAGTCATCAGCCAGCCGCGGGACCGCAACAAGCCGCAGACGCAGGTCAGCTTCCGCTACGATCCGCTCGGGCGACGCATCAGCAAAACGCGACGCCAGATACTGGGCGGAAAGCCAACCGGCAAGCCGGTCACAACCCGGTTTGTCTGGGAAGGGTTCCGCCTGCTGCAGGAGGTGCACGGGGATGTGCCGCTCACCTACGTCTACAGCGATCAGGACAGCTACGATCCGCTGGCGCGTATTGATGGCGTTAATGCTCCGGAGATCTTCTGGTTCCACTGCCAGCCCAACGGCACGCCGGAGCGGATGACGGATATCGAAGGGCAGGTGCGCTGGGAAGGAGTGAACAGCGCCTGGGGCAAGCTGCTGCGGGAAAGCGAGACGCAGGTATCAGGATATTCTCAGAACCTGCGCATGCAGGGGCAATACCTGGACCGTGAGACAGGGCTGCACTACAATCTCTTCCGGTATTACGACCCTGACTGCGGGCGGTTTACGCAGCAGGACCCGATAGGACTGGCGGGGGGGATAAACCTTTACCAGTATGCGCCGAATGCGCTGGGGTGGGTGGATCCGTGGGGGTTGACTCCTGAAGATCTGATTCGCTACCGCCCACACGATTCTCTTTCTGCTCAAAACGGAGCTAGAAGCTCTGCTATCTCTAGGGCATGGGTGCAAGAAAAAGCCTTATTGCAGGATGGCGGGGCTGGCACCAGGAATTGGACTGCGCAAGAGAGAGATTTAATATTGAAGACTCCGAACAAAAGTCTTACCTCCGTGATGTCACGGGCAGGCTATACTGGGCATCATATCAACTCGGTAGAAGGTAATGGTACACTTGGTTCTAAATGGCAAGGTGATCCGAGGAATATTGTTTTCTTGAAAAATCATAACCATCCCGACAAGTTCAATGAGCATGTCCATGGTGATCAAGGACATAGAGGGAATACTAAAAACTCGACGCGCGGGCGCTTAATCGATAGAGAAAGAACACTAAAATCCAGACAACGATGTAAGCAATTATAGGGGGAAAGATGAACATACAAAATGCAGTCCAAGACTTTGTTAGCAAATTCAAAATGAATGATTTAAATATGGGAGAGATAGACTATACAGACGATGAAAATGAAACTTCTTTTCCAGTGAATTTAAATGGCGAAATTCGTTTTTTTTATAGCCATTTGATTTTAAATGACCACCCAACATTTGATGGTACTTTCTTTATACAGATTGTTGAGTCCCAAGAGCTTAATGAAATGTTATCAGGCTGGCGAGTTCAAAATGACACGACCTGGCGCGATGAATATATAATCTTTGCTGAAAGAAATGGAGATGTTCTTTTTTGTGATACCCAAAATATTACATCTCCTGTTTATGGTAGTATTCAAAAAAGAAATTTCATTATCTCCAATTCGTTAGCCGACTTTTTGGATGCTTTTTGTTCTGCCATTGAGATAGAACAAAGTAAATATGATGGTGATGCTACAGATGATGATTTTAATTTCAGAGAGGACTTTCTGGAAGATATCGATTTAATGCTAAAAAGCAAGCTTAAGGATGTTGAGGCAGAAGCTTTTAAATATTTCTTTTTTGGTTAGTTTCTTTTAGAGACCTCCCTGCTTCTGAAGGCATTTATCGCTTATATCCCTTTTATATAGGCAAGGAGATCTCTTTTCGAATGATAATGAATAAATATATGAAAAACGTATGCTATAAATTCGATGAAAAAAGAGTTACATCTCTTGTAGAAAAAGGAAACGAGTTTCACGACAACCAAAAATACGCCGAAGCTTTAGAACAATACCAAAAAGCCTGGCAAGCTCTTGCTGAGCCAAAGTTTGAATCGGAATTTGCTAACTGGATCGCTGCGTGCATGTACAGCGCTTACTTTGATCTTGAGGATTACGATGAGGCGAAGAAATGGGGAGAGACGACGTTGCGCACACGTGGATCGAATATAGACACTGCACCATCAATCGACCTCGGCATGGTCTGTTACGAGTTGAATCAATTCGATGAAGCGTATAAATATTTCAACGATGCTTATAACTACGGCAAAGAGCGTGCGTTTCAGGATAGACCTAAAAAATACCTTGAGTTCTATCTGCGAAAGAGGGCGGAAATCGGTAATTTATGAAAAAAAATCCACGCCAAAGCGTGGATTTTTTTCATTCAAAACAACTCAAACGTTAAACAAGAAGTTCATCACATCGCCATCTTTAACGATGTAGTCTTTACCTTCCGCACGCATCTTGCCTGCTTCTTTCGCGCCTTGCTCACCCTTGTAGGTGATAAAGTCTTCAAACGCGATAGTCTGCGCACGAATAAAGCCTTTCTCGAAGTCGGTGTGGATCTTACCGGCCGCCTGAGGAGCTGTCGCACCCACAGGGATCGTCCACGCACGCACTTCTTTCACGCCAGCGGTGAAGTAGGTCTGAAGGTTCAGCAGCTCATAGCCCGCGCGGATCACGCGGTTCAGGCCCGGCTCTTCCAGACCCAGCTCGGCCATGAACTCTTCACGGTCAGCGTCGTCCAGCTCGGCAATATCGGATTCAACGGCAGCGCAAACCGCCACAACCACAGAACCTTCAGCCGCCGCGATTTCACGCACTTTGTCGAGGTACGGGTTGTTCTCAAAACCGTCTTCGTTAACGTTGGCGATGTACATGGTTGGCTTCAGGGTCAGGAAGCTCAGGTATTTGATCGCCGCCTTGTCTTCTTCAGTCAGGTTTTTCAGCGCGCGCAGCATGCCCGCGTTTTCCAGCTGTGGCAGACATTTTTCCAGCGCAGCCAGTTCCGCTTTCGCGTCCTTGTCGCCGCCTTTGGCTTTCTTCTGCACGCGGTGAATAGCGCGTTCGCAGGTGTCGAGGTCAGAGAGCGCCAGCTCGGTGTTGATGACGTCGATGTCGTCAGCCGGATCCACTTTGTTGTTAACGTGGATGATGTTGTCGTTCTCGAAGCAGCGCACAACGTGGCCGATCGCTTCGGTTTCACGAATGTTGGTCAGGAACTGGTTACCCAGACCTTCACCTTTGGACGCGCCTTTTACCAGGCCCGCGATGTCCACGAATTCCATGGTGGTTGGCAGAATGCGCTGCGGCTTAACGATTTCCGCGAGCTGGTCCAGACGCGGGTCCGGCATTGGCACAACGCCGGTGTTAGGTTCGATGGTACAGAACGGGAAGTTCGCCGCTTCGATACCCGCTTTGGTAAGCGCGTTAAACAGGGTGGATTTGCCCACGTTTGGCAGACCGACGATACCGCATTTGAATCCCATTTCTAAATCACCTTAATATCTTGATAATCAATCCGTTAACGATAACCGATTGATGAAAAGTAAATAACTACGCCTATTATACACGTAACCCGCATGACGCGCGGTAAAAAAGCCGAATCGGGCGGATTATTGCGCTTTGAAAGCGTGTAAGCGGTTTGTCGCTTTGGTTAACCCATCTTTCAGCCAGATTTCAGTGCAGCGCGCCGCTTCGTCTACCGCCTCGTCAATCAGTTTCTGCTCAGAAACCGGGGGCTTACCGAGTACGAAACCGACAACTTTGTTTTTATCGCCCGGATGGCCGATTCCAACGCGCAAACGGTGGAAATTCGGGTTATTGCCCAGCTTGCTGATGATGTCTTTGAGGCCGTTGTGGCCGCCGTGCCCGCCGCCCAGCTTGAATTTTGCCACGCCGGGCGGGAGATCCAGCTCATCGTGTGCGACCAGAATTTCATCCGGATTGATGCGATAAAACGTTGCCATTGCCGCCACCGCTTTACCACTCAGGTTCATAAAGGTGGTGGGCACCAGTAAACGAACATCCGCGCCAGCAAGGTTGATACGTGAGGTATACCCGAAGAATTTAGGTTCTTCACGCAGGGGAGCACGTAACCGCTCGGCCAGCAGATCGACGTACCATGCCCCGGCGTTGTGGCGGGTGGCCGCATACTCTGCGCCGGGGTTGGCGAGGCCGACAATCAGTTTAATCGTCACGATTCAATTCCTAATGGGTTCCAGATCTGGCGCGTAGTTTACTGTCTGGCGCGCCGCTTGACAAAATTCTGCGATCTTCCCAGCGAAATACGAATAATTTCTGATTTGAACCATTAGAATTTCAAGCTGTTCAAAGCCTTATTTGTAAACTTTTGTTTGGGACTTATCTGTAATTGTGATCATTCACGCAACTCATAAAAGGGGCGTTGTCTATACTTTACACACAAGGATTAGGGGCTTTTCCCCTGACAACCCAAAGTTCCGGAGGTGACACATGAAACGCAAAAACGCTTCGTTACTCGGTAACGTACTGATGGGATTGGGGCTGTTCGTGATGGTAGCCGGCGTGGGTTATTCCATTTTAAACCAGTTACCTCAGATTGACCTCCCGCAATACTTCGCGCACGGCGCGATATTGAGCATCTTCGTTGGTGCGGTATTGTGGCTTGCAGGGGCGCGCGTGAGCGGCCATGAGGAAGTCTGCGATAAATACTGGTGGGTGCGCCACTACGACAAACGCTGTCGTCGCGATCAGCATAAGCACAGCTAGTGCTACGATAAAGAACGCCGAAACGGCTCCCGAGGGAGTCGTTTTTTTTTGCATCAAGGGTTGACCCTCACGTAACGTAAGGCTCCAGAGTGGCGCCACTGGCAAAGAAAAAGGAGCAGTTATGTTGATTCAGGTGGGTGAACTGGCGAAACGCGCCGGGATCACCGTGCGGACATTGCACCACTATGAGCAAACAGGGTTGTTGCTGCCTTCTGCCAGAAGCGCGGCAGGTTACCGGCTTTACAACCTGGCGGATGTCCAGCGTCTGCATATGATCCAGGCGCTGGCAAAAGCGGGGCTGGAACTTGCTGAAATCAGGGATTTCCTGGAACAGGAGTCGCTGTCGTTAACCGAGTTACTCGATGCGCAAATCACGCTGCTGGATAAACAGCTGCGCAGCATACATACGCTGCGCGATCGGCTGGTGGAGCTGCGAACCGGGCTTCTCGACGATGCGACGCCGGATCTGGAATCCTGGCTACAGACTCTGGAGTTAATGAATATGTACGATCGCTGGTTTAGCAAAGAAGAGTTACAGCAGCTGCCGTTTGCGGTGCAGAAGGATGCGCTGGCGGCTATCTGGTCAGGGCTGGTTGCAGAGGCCAACACGCTGCTGGAGCACCATATACCCGCTACTGACGCCCGGGCGATGGATCTGGCGACGCGCTGGATGGAGCGCCTTGAGCAGGACACGGCGGGCAAGCCGGAGTTTCTCACCCGGCTGAACGAGATGCACAGCGTTGAACCGCAGATGCAGGCGCAGACCGGCATCACGCCGGAGATGACGGATTACATCACGCGCGCGTTTGCTGAGTCTAAGCTCTTCATATGGGAGAAGTATCTCACTGCCGAAGAGATGGCCTTTACCCGGGCACACTACTTTGACCGCATGATGGAGTGGCCGCCGCTGGTGGCGAAACTGCATCAGGCGCAGCGGGAAAATATCGATCCTGCCTGTGAGGAGGCGCAAAAGCTGGCTGAAAACTGGCTGGCATTGTTCCAGTCTTACGCGGGCAAGAACCCGGAAACTCAGCAAAAGTTTCGTACTGCCATGCAGCAGGAGCCGCACCTGATGAAAGGAACCTGGATGACGCCTGCCGTGCTTGCATGGCTCCAGCAGGCGATCGGGGTGATGATGCAGAGACGTTTCTCTGCATCATGAGACTCACAGATCCGCTAACGCGGCTTCACGGTTAGGGTAGAAGGAGAGTCGGCCAGGGATAGGCTGTACGCCCGCGCGCGCCATGGTGCGCAGCGGCTGAAACTCCAGGTTACTCACCCGCAGCTCGCAGCCTTCCGGCAGACGTTTCACAAAGCGCTGGAAGGCATCCAGGCCGCCTGCATCCAGCACCGGTACGGCATCCCATTTCAGCACCACAACCCGTTTGCCCGCGATGCGGGACTCCAGATCGCTGAACAGACCTTCCGCCGCCGCGAAGAACAGCGGGCCAATCACGCGCAGCACCAGCACATCGTCAGGCACCTCGACGTTAACCGGGGAAAGGCGCGTCATCTGCGCGATACGGCGCATAAACAGCAGGGAAGCCAGCACGATCCCGACGCTGATGGCGATAACCATATCGAACAGCACGGTCAGCGACATGCAGATCAGCATCACGATGATGTCGTCTTTCGGCGCGCGACGAAGCAGGTTCACCACCTTGTGCGCCTCGCTCATGTTCCAGGCCACCATCAGCAGCAGGGCGGCCATGGCGGAAAGCGGTAGCCAGGAGAGCAGCGGGGCGAGGATCAGCAGGGCGAGGATCACCAGCACGGAGTGGATAACCGCCGAAACCGGTGAGGTTGCACCCGCGCGCACGTTGGCCGCAGAACGGGCGATGGCTGCCGTTGCGGTAATACCGCCGAAGAACGGCGCGACGAGGTTGCCTAATCCCTGACCGACCAGTTCGCTGTTGGCTTTGTGCTTAGTGCCGGTCATGCCGTCCAGAACGACGGCGCAGAGCAGGGATTCAATTGCCCCCAGCATTGCCATAGAGAACGCGGCGGGAAGCAGGGCGCGTAGGGAATCCCAGCTTAGGGTAAAGCTGGAGCCGGGCATGTCCCACGGCAGCACCAGCTGCGGTAGCAGTTGCGGAATACCGCTACCCTGTGAACCGTCCGCCAGAACATAGTGAAACTGCGAGCCGATAGTCGCGACGTGACCACCGAACATATTGACGATCGCCATCACCGCGCAGCCCAGCAGCAGCGCGGGCAGATGGCCCGGCAGACGAATACCGAGGCGAGGCCAGACGATCAGCGTGCCCAGCGTCACAATCCCGATGGCGGCGTCGCCCATATTGGCCGTCGGCAGCGCCATAAACAGCGCCCCCACTTTTTGCAGATAGTGCTCCGGTACGTGGGGCATCTGCAGGCCGAGGAAATCTTTGATCTGCATGGTTCCGATGGTAATACCAATCCCCGATGTGAACCCCAGCGTCACGGAAAGGGGGATGTACTCGATCAGCCGCCCAAAGCGGGCCAGACCAAACAGAATCAAAAAGACGCCGGACATCAGGGTGGCGACCAGCAGGCCTGCCAGACCAAACTGCTGTGAAACCGGGTAGAGGATCACCACGAAGGCGGCGGTCGGGCCGGAGACGCTGAAGCGCGAGCCGCCCGTCAGGGCAATGACTATCCCGGCAACGGCCGAGGTGTACAGACCGTACTGCGGCGCAACGCCGCTGCCAATCGCCAGCGCCATCGCCAGCGGGATGGCGATAATGCCGACGGTGATCCCGGCAATCAGGTCACGAACAAAGCGTGACGAGGTGTACTTCTCTTTCCAGCAGGCGTCGATGAGGGCGCGAAAGGGCAGAACATGTGAGGAGGCTACGTTTTTCACAATTATCTATCATCCGTATGCGCATCATCTGTCATATGAATGGCAGGTGAAGGAGGCATTAATCATACAAATAAAACCCGGAGACAAAAAAACCCGCCGCAGCGGGTTTTTCGGCCGTGTTCGATTAGTGTTCGAACATTGCTGAGATGGATTCTTCGTTGCTGATACGACGAATCGCTTCGGCCAGCATCCCGGACAGGGTCAACGTACGCACGTTTGGCAGTGCTTTGATCTCGTCGCTCAGTGGGATGGTATCGCATACCACCACTTCGTCAATGACAGAGTTGCGCAGGTTGTTTACCGCATTACCGGAGAAGATCGGGTGAGTCGCGTAAGCGAATACGCGCTTGGCACCACGCTCTTTCAGCGCTTCAGCTGCTTTGCACAGCGTACCGCCGGTATCGATCATGTCGTCAACCAGCACGCAGTCACGGCCAGCAACGTCACCGATGATGTGCATCACCTGAGAAACGTTAGCGCGCGGACGGCGTTTGTCGATGATCGCCATGTCGGTATCGTTCAGCAGCTTAGCGATAGCGCGGGCACGTACCACGCCGCCGATGTCCGGAGAAACCACGATTGGGTTATCCAGGTTCAGCTGCAGCATGTCTTCCAGCAGGATTGGGCTGCCGAATACGTTATCAACCGGGACGTCGAAGAAGCCCTGGATCTGCTCTGCGTGCAGGTCAACGGTCAGTACGCGGTCAACGCCGACGCTGGACAGGAAGTCAGCGACAACTTTAGCGGTGATTGGCACACGTGCGGAACGGACGCGACGGTCCTGACGGGCATAGCCGAAGTAAGGGATTACAGCAGTGATACGGCCTGCTGAAGCGCGACGCAGGGCGTCGACCATAACAACCAATTCCATCAGGTTGTCGTTTGTTGGAGCACAGGTGGACTGGATGATGAAAATATCACCACCGCGTACATTTTCGTTAATTTGTACGCTGACTTCGCCGTCGCTAAAGCGACCTACGGCGGCGTCGCCGAGGGAAGTGTACAGGCGGTTGGCAATACGTTGTGCTAGTTCCGGGGTGGCGTTACCAGCAAAAAGCTTCATATCAGGCACGAGAAGAACCTCAGGCATGCGTCCAGTGGTGGATAGCGTTCGCCGCAAACTGTGCGGGCCAGGCGAAGGCTATCCAGGCGGTGTATTAAAGAGCGCGATGCAACGTCTGGAACAGGGTGACGTTGTCACCGAAACTCAGTCTGCGCCAGAATGGTCTGCTGTAGGGGGGAGGTGTTCATCCCGCGTGCTACAAAACCATGCAGCCAAACCGGCGCTTGCTCAAGCACCTGACGAGCGGCGGATTCGGTGTCAAATTCAGCAAAGACACAGGCCCCTGTACCAGTCAGGCGCGACGGCGCGTATTCTAACAGCCAGGAAAGCACCGCATCAACCTCGCGAAAACGTTTTCTTGCGATATCCTCGCAATCGTTGCTGAATTCACAATTTAATAACGTTTCTATTGACCGAACCGGGGTATTCCTTTTCAGGTCAGGATCTTTAAAGATGACCGGCGTCGGAATGCTCACGCCAGGATGGGCAACCAGATACCACTTCTCCGGCGGTTCAGCCGGGGAGAGGATCTCACCCACGCCTTCAGCAAAGGCCGCATGACCGCGCACAAACACCGGGACATCCGCCCCCAGCGTCAGGCCCAGGGCTGCCAGTTCGTCCTTCGACAGCCCGCAGCCCCAGAGGTGGTTCAGCGCAACCAGCACGGTGGCGGCGTTGGATGATCCACCGCCCAGACCGCCGCCCATCGGCAGGCGTTTCTCGATACGGATATCCGCACCGCTTCCCGCGGTCAGACGGCCCGATTCCGCCGCGGCTTTCATCAGCAGACGCGCGGCGCGCACGATCAGGTTGTGCTCATGCGCCACGCCTTCGACCGGCGTTAGCAGGCAAATCTGCCCGTCCTGGCGCAGTTCAATAGAGATCGTGTCGCCATAGTCAATAAACTGAAACAGCGTCTGCAGGGTGTGATAACCGTCAGCACGCTGGCCGGTAATGTATAAAAACAGGTTCAGCTTTGCCGGAGAGGGCCAGTGGGTCATCATTTAACGATCCAGTTGTCCATTTTCAGCTTGATACGCTGGCTGCCCTGCGTCAGCTCCATGTTTGATGGCAGCGACGGTTTACTCTTGCTGTCATAGGCGCTGTACACCACCTTCCAGGTTTTGCCGTTCTGGGTGTAGTTCACCTGGCTCAGACGGTACTGGTCATCAAGGGTGTAGTCAGTTGCCTCACCCGGCAGGCCAAGGATCCACTGGCGCAGGCTGTTGAGCGGGATAGGCATCCCGGTCAGCTTGCCAATCATCTCTTCGGCATCGGTCGCGGTATAGTGCTGGCCTTTGTTATCGGTGATCTGCGCTTCGCCCGGTTTGGCGATAAGCTCCAGTTCGGTGCTGCCCAGCGGGTTCAGCAGCAGAAGGCGGTAGTTGTCCTGCCCCGTCTGCTGCCAGAAGAAGCGGGCATAAACCTTTTGTTCGTCAGAGAGATAAGCGAAAGCGCCGCGGGTCTGGTACTGGTTCAAATTACGGACGTCCTGCTGGTGCTGACGCCACTGCGGTGAATCAGGGCTTTTGCCCGGGCCTTTTGGTTGGGTGACGGTACACGCGGTCAGAACCAGTGCTGCCAGCGGCAGCAGGCGAATCAGTCGGGTCATAATGAGGACAAATCCTTGAGATACGTTGCAGTTATAACTGTTAATGCTAGCGTCGAAGGGGGCTACCGTCTACGTTCAAATTATCTCAAAGGGTTGTGTAACCTATTACTCCGAAAGGAGGCAGTCCCTTTTATTGATCTCGCGCATCCTGTATGATGCGTTCTGCTAACCTTATTAACGCTGGTACTACTCCCGCTCAACATGACCCTATTAGCACTCGGCATCAACCACAAAACGGCTCCGGTTTCGCTGCGAGAACGCGTGACGTTTTCGCCGGATACGCTTGACCTGGCGCTGGACAGCCTGCTTGCACAGCCTATGGTGCAGGGTGGCGTGGTGCTCTCGACGTGCAACCGTACCGAGCTGTATTTAAGCGTGGAAGAGCAGGACAACCTGCACGAAGCGCTGATCCGCTGGCTATGTGACTACCACAACCTCAATGAAGACGAGCTGCGCAACAGCCTGTACTGGCATCAGGACAACGATGCCGTCAGCCATCTGATGCGCGTCGCCAGCGGGCTGGATTCGCTGGTGCTGGGCGAGCCGCAAATTCTGGGTCAGGTGAAAAAAGCGTTTGCGGATTCGCAAAAAGGGCATCTGAAGGCCAGCGAGCTGGAGCGCATGTTCCAGAAGTCGTTCTCCGTGGCGAAGCGTGTGCGAACAGAAACCGACATTGGTGCCAGTGCGGTTTCTGTTGCTTTCGCGGCCTGCACCCTTGCACGCCAAATCTTTGAATCCCTTTCTACCGTCACCGTGATGCTGGTGGGGGCGGGCGAAACCATCGAACTTGTGGCGCGCCATCTGCGCGAGCATAAAGTGAAAAAGATGATTATCGCAAACCGCACCCGCGAACGCGCGCAGGTGCTGGCGGATGAAGTGGGTGCAGAGGTGGTTGCCCTGAGCGACATCGATGAACGCCTGAAAGAGGCTGACATTATTATCAGCTCAACCGCCAGCCCGCTGCCGATTATCGGAAAAGGGATGGTGGAGCGTGCGCTGAAGTCCCGCCGTAATCAGCCGATGCTGCTGGTGGATATCGCCGTCCCGCGGGATGTTGAGCCGGAAGTGGGCAAGCTGCCTAACGCCTATCTCTACAGCGTGGATGACCTGCAAAGCATCATTTCGCACAACCTTGCCCAGCGTAAAGCGGCGGCAGTTCAGGCGGAAACCATCGTTGAGCAGGAAACCAGTGAGTTTATGGCCTGGCTGCGCGCGCAAAGCGTCAGCGAGACCATCCGCGAGTACCGCGGGCAGGCGGAGCAGGTGCGTGATGACCTGACTGCCAAAGCGTTAGCGGCCCTTGAACAGGGCGGCGACGCAAATGCGATTATGCAGGATCTGGCGTGGAAACTGACCAACCGCCTGATCCATGCACCAACCAAATCTCTTCAGCAGGCTGCCCGTGACGGGGATGATGAACGCCTGACTATTCTGCGCAACAGCCTCGGGCTGGAATAGCGCCCTATACCCATTTTCTAAGACAAGGTGCACTTACGCCTATGAAGCCTTCTATCGTCGCTAAACTGGAAGCTCTGCACGAGCGCCATGAAGAAGTACAGGCGCTGCTCGGGGATGCCGGGACCATTGCGGACCAGGAACGTTTTCGCGCGCTCTCGCGTGAATACGCGCAGTTAAGTGATGTTTCTAAATGCTTTACCGACTGGCGACAGGTTCAGGAAGATATCGAAACCGCGCAGATGATGCTCGACGATCCTGAAATGCGCGAGATGGCGCAGGAAGAGTTGCAGGATGCGAAAGCGCGTTCTGAAGAGATGGAGCAGCAGCTTCAGGTGCTTCTGCTGCCGAAAGATCCGGACGATGAGCGTAACGCGTTTGTGGAAGTGCGCGCCGGTACCGGCGGTGACGAAGCGGCTCTGTTTGCCGGGGATCTGTTCCGCATGTACAGCCGCTACGCCGAATCGCGTCGCTGGCGCGTGGAGATCATGAGCGCCAACGAAGGCGAACATGGTGGCTACAAAGAGGTTATCGCCAAGATCAGCGGCGACGGCGTGTACGGTCGTCTCAAGTTTGAATCCGGCGGTCACCGCGTGCAGCGCGTGCCGGCCACCGAATCTCAGGGCCGCATTCACACCTCCGCCTGTACGGTTGCGGTGATGCCGGAGCTGCCGGAAGCTGAACTACCGGACATCAATCCTGCGGACCTGCGTATTGATACGTTCCGCTCCTCTGGCGCGGGCGGTCAGCACGTTAACACCACCGATTCCGCTATCCGTATTACACACCTGCCGACCGGCATCGTCGTTGAATGTCAGGACGAGCGTTCGCAGCACAAAAACAAAGCCAAAGCGTTGTCCGTGCTGGGCGCGCGTATTCACGCAGCTGAAATGGCGAAACGCCAGCAGGCGGAAGCGTCTACACGCCGTAACCTGCTGGGCAGCGGCGATCGCAGCGACCGTAACCGCACCTATAACTTCCCGCAGGGGCGCGTAACCGATCACCGCATCAACCTGACGCTGTACCGTCTGGACGAGGTAATGGAAGGGAAGCTGGATATGCTGATCGAGCCTATCGTGCAGGAATACCAGGCCGACCAGCTGGCGGCGCTGTCAGAGCAGGACTAATGGATTTTCAGCGCTGGTTACGTGAGGCGGCCGGTGAGCTTTCAGAAAGCGAAAGCCCGAAACGCGACGCCGAAATTTTGCTTGAGCATGTGACGGGTAAAGCCCGCACGTATCTGCTGGCTTTTGGCGAAACCGAACTGACCGCGGAACAGGAAGCGCAGCTCGGCGCGCTGCTTGCCCGCCGTAAAACCGGCGAGCCGGTGGCGCACCTTGTCGGTGAGCGTGAGTTCTGGTCGTTACCGCTGTACGTTTCGGCGGCGACGCTGATCCCGCGTCCGGACACCGAGTGTCTGGTGGAGCAGGCGCTGGCGCGTTTACCGGCGGCGGCCTGCAGCATTCTCGATCTCGGTACCGGGACCGGGGCTATCGCGCTGGCGCTCGCTACCGAGCGGCCCGACTGCACGGTGACGGCGGTGGATGTGATGTCCGATGCGGTGGCGCTGGCGCAGCGTAACGTGGAACGTCTCGGGCTTCGCAACGTGACGGTGCTGCAAAGCAGCTGGTTTGCCGCGCTGGAGAATCGCTCATTTGCGATGATTGTCAGCAATCCTCCCTATATCGACGAACATGACCCGCACCTTGCGCAGGGAGACGTGCGCTTCGAACCGCTGACGGCGCTCGTGGCCGCCAACGCGGGATTAGCCGATCTCGAACACATTGTGACAACGTCACGGGAACATTTACTTCCCGGCGGCTGGCTGCTCGTGGAGCATGGCTGGACGCAGGGAGAAGCCGTGCGGGCACTGTTTACGCAAGCAGGTTACGCCGCTGTCGAAACCTGCCGCGACTACGGCGGCAACGAACGCCTGACGCTGGGGCAGTGGCTATGAGCCTGTTTACCGTGCTCATTACCGCCCACCTCATTTCCGTTGCGCTGACCGTCAGCTTTTTCATCGTCCGTTACTGGTGGCGCTACAGCAACAATCCTCTGATGGATGCCCGCTGGGTGCGTATCGCACCGCACTGCATCGACACGCTATTGCTCCTTTCCGGTGCCGGGCTCATGTGGAAGACCGGCTATCTGCCATTTACTGATAAAGGTGCATGGCTGACTGAAAAGCTGTTTGGCGTTATCATCTACATCGTTTTGGGTTTTATCGCGCTTGGGCGTCGTCGTCCGCGCAGCCAGCAGGTCGGGTTTATCGCCTTTCTGCTGGGTCTGGTGGTGCTGTACATCATCATTAAACTCGCCACCACAAGAATACCGTTACTGGGGTAAGTCATGAGGTCCTTAGCCGATTTCGAATTTAATAAAGTGCCGCTTTGCGATGGCATGATCCTGATTTCTGAGATGATTCGCGACGATTTTACGTCGCAGTTTGTCTACGATGAGCTGGAGAATCTGGTCAGCCTGGCGCGTGAAGAGATTAATCAGGCTCGCCCGCAAGACTGGCAATTAGAGAAGCTGCTGGAGCTTTTCTACGGCGAATGGGGTTTCTGCGACACGCGGGGCGTGTATCGCCTGTCTGACGCGTTATGGCTGGACCAGGTCTTAAAAAATCGTCAGGGCAGCGCCGTGGCGCTGGGCTCTATTTTGCTGTGGGTCGCGCACCGTCTGGATATTCCGCTGGTCCCGGTCATTTTCCCGACGCAGATGATCCTGCGCGCTGAGTGGCTGGACGGCGAAATGTGGCTCATTAATCCTTTCAACGGCGACACGCTGGATGAACATACGCTGGACGTGTGGCTGAAAGGCAATATCAGCCCGGTGGCTGAACTCTTCAACGAAGATCTCGACGAGGCGGATAACGCAGAAGTGATCCGCAAGCTGCTGGATACGCTGAAGTCTGCGTTAATGGAAGAGCGTCAGATGGAGCTGGCGTTGCGCGCCAGCGAAGTGCTGCTGCAGTTCAACCCGGAAGATCCCTACGAAATTCGCGATCGTGGGCTGATCTACGCGCAGCTCGACTGTGAGCACGTGGCGCTGAATGATTTGAATTATTTCGTCGAGCAGTGTCCGGAAGACCCCATTAGCGAAATGATTCGTGCGCAGATCAACGCGATCTCGCACAAACAAATTACACTGCATTAATCTTAATTCCGATTCACACCTGAATAAGGCGATCCTATGAAACAAAAAGTGGTTAGCATTGGTGATATCAAGGTAGCAAACGACCTGCCGTTCGTACTGTTTGGCGGCATGAACGTGCTGGAATCCCGCGATCTCGCCATGCGTATCTGCGAACACTACGTGACCGTGACCCAGAAGCTGGGCATCCCGTACGTGTTTAAGGCCTCTTTTGACAAAGCCAACCGCTCCTCCATCAACTCTTACCGTGGCCCGGGCCTGGAAGAGGGAATGAAAATTTTCCAGGAGCTGAAGCAGACCTTTGGCGTGAAAGTGATCACCGACGTGCATGAAGCCTCACAGGCGCAGCCGGTGGCAGACGTGGTGGACGTGATTCAGCTCCCGGCGTTCCTCGCTCGCCAGACTGACCTGGTTGCGGCGATGGCGAAAACCGGCGCCGTTATCAACGTGAAGAAACCACAGTTCGTCAGCCCTGGTCAGATGGGTAATATCGTCGATAAGTTCATCGAAGGCGGCAACGATCAGGTGATCCTGTGCGACCGCGGCGCAAACTTCGGCTACGACAACCTGGTTGTGGATATGCTGGGCTTCAGCGTAATGAAGAACGTCTCCGGTCAGTCTCCGGTGATTTTCGACGTGACGCACGCTCTGCAGTGCCGCGACCCGTTTGGCGCCGCGTCCGGCGGCCGTCGTGCCCAGGTGACCGAGCTGGCGCGCGCCGGTATGGCGACCGGCCTGGCCGGCCTGTTCATTGAAGCGCACCCGGATCCGGCTAACGCGAAATGCGACGGCCCATCAGCGCTGCCGCTGGACAAGCTGGAGCCGTTCCTGAAACAGATCAAAGCGATTGACGATCTGGTGAAGAGCTTCGACGAGCTGGATACCAGCAACTAATAAAAAAACCCGCTTCGGCGGGTTTTTTGTTGTGGGAGAGGGTTGGGATGAGGGCATCAGCCCGCGCCGCATAAAATTACGCAAATATCGTCATCAGATACGCAATAAACAAGGCCATATGCGCCGCGCCGTTCAGCACGTTGGTACGCCCGGTTGAGAACGAAATCTGGCACAGCAGTAACGAGGCGACCATCACAATCATCTCAGGCGCGCCCAGCGCAAACTGCAGCTCGTTGCCCGTCATAAAGGCAATCAGCGTCACCACCGGTACGGTAAGTGAAATCGTCGCCAGTACGGAGCCGAAGAACAGGTTCATTGCGCGCTGCACCTGATTATTCAACACCGCTTTCAGCGCGCCCAGCCCTTCCGGCGACAGGATCAGCAGCGCCACCAGGAAGCCGGTAAACGCCACCGGCGCGTTCAGCTCGGTTAACAGCGTCTCCAGCGGGTTAGCGTTCATCTTGGTGACGGCAATCACCGCAATCAGATGCACGATCAGCCAAACCGTATGCCACGCGCTGCTGTGGGCCGACGGCTTGCCGTGGTGCGGGTCATCATCGTCGCCGTCGTCTTCATGCTCGTACACAAAAAGACTCTGGTGCGTTTTGGTCTGAATCAACAGAAACACGCCGTACATGGCGGCGGAAATCAGTGCGACCAGCAGCGCCTGCCCGGTGGAAAAGTTTGCACCCGGCAGCGCCATCGGGAAGACCAGCACGATAATCGCCAGCGGGAAGAGGGCGATAAGATACTGTTTAATGCCGAACAGGTTCATATACTGGGTCGCAAATTTGCGCCCGCCCAGCAGCAGAGAGAAGCCTACCAGGCCGCCCGTCACAATCATAATGATCGAATAGAGCGTGTCGCGCATCAGCGTCGGCGCGGCATCGCCGGTCGCCATAAGCGCGGAAATCAGGCTGACTTCGAGAATAACAACGGAAAGGCTGAGAATTAACGATCCGTACGGCTCGCCCAGACGGTGGGCCAGGACGTCCGCATGGCGAACAACGCTAAATGCGCTGGTTAAGATGCCGACCAGGGCAAGAATATTGATACCAACCACCACTGGCAGTGACTGACTGCTTCCCCAGAAGAGCAGCACAGCCAGTGCCAGAACCGGGAAAATGAGTGACGTCTCCTTGTGGCGGGTCTTTACCGCCTCGTGTGTTGCTGTCATGTGCTTCTCCATCAATGCAGGTGCTTGTAATTATAGATAGATTTTTGAGGTCATTAAATTAACAGATCTCTGTTAAATACCCTTTATTTTTTACTTAATTTTACCCTTTGTCATTATTTTCATTGATGATGGGTATAATTCGAGCTCTTTATTGATTACTCATTAAATAACAAGTATTTAAAAATGTAATTTATTCATAAATTATTGCCGGGTGGCACCATGGCGTATCGTCGTCCACACTTATCTCTTTAACCAAAAGAGAGGTTAGTGATGCCCTATAAAGCGAAACGCGAATTACCGGATAACGTACAAAACGTGCTGCCCGCTCATGCGCAGGATATCTACAAAGAGGCGTTTAACAGCGCCTGGGATCAGTACAAAGACAAGGACGATCGCCGGGATGATGCCAGCCGTGAAGAGACGGCCCACAAAGTCGCCTGGGCCGCAGTAAAACATGAATATGAGAAAGGAGACGACGATAAATGGCATAAAAAGAAATAGCCGTGAAATGATTCGCTGCCTTCATTTTGACTTTTCAGGCGGTTGAACTTCCGTTGTATTGCAACTGGTCCGCTAATTGCTTATCGTTATTCGACTGCTGGCAAAATGACCAGCATAAAATGCCGGGAAGGCGAATTACAGATGTCGCAAGGAAGCATGCAGTGGCGGAGGTGGAAAGTGTTAACGCGTGATTTCTTAATGAAAGCAGATTGTAAGACGGCATTTGGTGCTATTGAGGAATCGCTTCTCTGGTCAGCTGAACAACGTGCGGCGTCACTCGCTGCTACGCTTGCCTGCCGCCCGGATGATGGCCCGGTATGGATTTTTGGCTACGGCTCCCTGATGTGGAACCCGGCTCTGGAATTTGTCGAATCGGCAACGGGAACGCTGCCTGGCTGGCATCGCGCATTTTGCCTGCGCCTGACGGCCGGACGCGGCAGCGCGTGCCAGCCCGGGCGCATGCTTGCACTGAAAGAGGGCGGGCGCACCACGGGCGTGGCGTATCGCCTGCCGGATGCCACGCTGGAAGAGGAGCTCACGCTGCTCTGGAAGCGCGAGATGATCACCGGCTGCTATATGCCGAGCTGGTGCAAGCTGGAACTGGACGACGGACGCACCGTCAATGCGCTGGTGTTTATTATGGATCCGCGCCATCCGCTGTATGAAGCGGATACCCGCACGCAGGTGATTGCCCCGTTGATTGCCGCTGCCAGCGGGCCTCTGGGCACCAACGCGCAGTATCTCTTCTCCCTCGATCAGGAGCTGACCCGCCTCGGCATGAAGGACGATTGTCTGAATGAACTGGTGGTGAAGGTGAAGGCGCTGCTGGAAGGGAACCCGCTCAACAGCGCGCTGCGACCGGGTTTTGCCTGACAATACGCCCGGCTTGCCGGGCGTTTAAACTTATGCTGCCACGTAGCTGACGGAATGCTCCAGCGACTGGCTGTGGCTATCGATCAGCACATCCCACGTGCCGGTATACGGCACGGTAAGCCAGGCCTTATCGTCCTGTACGGTGAGAATATCCGCCTGGGACTGTTTTTGTGCTTTCGAACTCATCAGATGAATACGACAGCGTTCTGAGCAACGCACCACTACCGTATCCCCGCCAAACAGTTTCAAACTTGTTTTTACCAGTGCCATTTTTTACCCCGTAGTCTTAAACAACGCTCTCCCTGCTGCCATATCCGAGCGTGATGTTGTTCACAATTCACTCATGGCATAACACCAAAGGGGAGGGGGCGGGATGCTGATTTTGATCAAAAAATGGCATAACGATTAAACAAAAATGACAAAATTCCTCAAAATTTACGCTGGCGCGCGTTTTACCCGCTAAACGCGCGCCGGAAGAAGATTAAATGCGGAAATGCCCGGCTGTTTCAGCAAGGTCGCCCGCCTGGCTCTGCAGGGCACCCGCGGCAGCGGCGGATTCCACCACCAGCTCGGCGTTCTGCTGAACCATTCTGTCGAGATGGGTCACCGCGTGGTTGATCTCATGAATCCCTTTCATCTGCTCGCTGGTGGCGATGGAGATTTCGCGCATGATGCCAGAGACGCTGCCGATGCTGGAGCGGATCTCATCCATGCTTTCCCCCGCCAGATGCACGTAGCGGGAGCCGGTTGCCACGCTGTCGGTGGTGGAGTCAATCAGCGATTTGATCTCTTTCGCCGCCTGAGCGCTACGACTTGCCAGGTTACGCACTTCACCTGCTACGACGGCAAACCCGCGTCCCTGCTCACCCGCACGCGCCGCCTCGACGGAGGCGTTCAGCGCCAGAATGTTGGTCTGGAAAGCAATGCCGTCAATCACGCTGGTGATATCGCCAATTTTTGCCGACGCGACTTCAATGGACTGCATGGTGCTGATCGCCTGCGATACCACCTCGCCGCCGCGCGCCGCGGCCGCTGAGGCCTTGCTCGCCTGGTCGTTCGCTTCTGCCGCCGATTCATTCGACTGCGTCACGGAGGCGGTGATCTGCTCCACGGCGCTGGCCGTCTCGCGCAGGCTGGATGCCGCCTGCTCGGTACGTCCGGAAAGATCCTGGTTACCTGCGGCAATCTCCTGCGCGGCGTTTTTTACCGATTCGCTGGCGTCACGGAGCTGCACCATCACCACCGACAGCTTATCGCTGAAGGCGTTAAAGGCCTGGGCAATCTGCGCGACCTCGTCCTCGCCGTTATCCGGCAGGCGCTGGGACAGATCGTTAGTGCCGTTAGCAATGTTGTGCATCGCGTCGCGAATGTCGGACAAACGCTTGAGCAGGCGGGCAATCAGGAAATGCACAATCGCCGCGCTCAGGAGTGCGAGGATCACCAGCGAAATCCCCGAGGCTTTAAGCAGGGAACGCATGCCGGAGGTGGCGTCACCGCTGTCGAGCGCGATGACTAACAGCCAGTTTGTGCCCGGCACGGCTGTCGCCACGAAGGTTTTTTCCGCGTCGTTCAGCGTTCCGTCGACGGGGTTACCGCTTTTCAGCGCAGCAAAATCAATGCCCTTGATCGTCTCACCAAACGGTTTCAGCGTCAGAGCCGGATCGTTAGCGGCAATCACGCTGCCGTCGCTGTTCAGAAGCAGCCCGCTGCTGGCCGGAGTTGGATGGATCCCGCGCACGTTAGCCACCACGCTGTCCATCGCCACATCGCCCGCCACGACCGCTTTGAGCGTGCCATTTTCTTTCACCGGCACCGCAAAGGTTACCACCAGTTTACCGGTCCCCGCGTCAACGTAGGGCGCGGTGACAACCGGACCGTCCGTGCTGACCACCTGCTGATACCACGGGCGAATAGTCGGGTCATAGTCCGCCGGAACGCCCGCCGGTTCAGAGAATTTCGCCGTTTTGCTGGCGTAGCCAACATAGACGTTGGTGAATCCACCCGCCTGCGCAAGCTGTTTAAACACCGGAACCGGGTCGTCATTCAGCGCAACGGTCTGCGCGGAGGCGATCACCGTCATCTTGCTTTTTACCCAGTCGGCAATCGCCATGTTATGGCTGGCGCTGGTGCTGGTCAGGATATCGCGCTGGGACTGCTGGTTATCCTGGCGCGTGACCTGGAAGTTGATAACGGTATTAAGGAGAAGGGCGACGACCAGACAGCCTGCCGTCGCCACGATGATGCGTGCACGAATCGATCTGAACATAAGTGAAATACCTGCTGTGTTGTTTCCATGCCTATCGGCAACCCCGCAGGTAAACTTGATGCTGAAACCGCGTCCATAAGAAAATAATATTTTTACGGGTTTATTATTAAAAAGTTAATACTTTATCGGCGGACAGCGTCCACTCGGCCAGCTCCACCAGCGTACCAATCTCTACGCCATCAATCAGCGGCAGACCGGTAATGCCGCGGCCGTCGGTGCAGGTCTTGCACAGCTTCACCGGCACGTTTTGCGCGGTGAGGATCTCCAGCATCTGCTGAATGTTATAGCCTTCTGCCGGTTTTTGACCCTTCAGCCCCGCGGTGACCGCGTCCGACATTAAAAAGAGTCGTAACGCCAGGTCGCTCTCTTTTTCACGCAGCGCAATCGCCAGGCGCAGGCTGTTGAAAAGGGATTCGCTGCCGTAAGCCGCACCGTTGGCGACGATCACAATCTTTTGCATGTTGACTCCTGTTCTTATAAAGGCACGAATATTGCTTAGCTTTCCCGAGTTTCGCTGTTCTGGAGAGTAAGCATGACATTAATGGCTGGCATTTCGCCAGGCGCTGGCGAATGGCTCGAGCGCGCAAGAATGATGCGCCGGGAGCAGCTCAGCAAGCTGGCACAGCTTGGCGTGCTTGTGCACGGCATTAGCCAACTGGTGCATATGTTACAGTGCGAGCGTGGGGCGTCCAACGTCTGGCTCTGCTCACAGGGTAAGCTCTACGCCCCTGAATGCAAAGCCAGCCGGGCGCTGGTGGATGAAAACCTCGCTGCACTTTATGACATTCTTGAAAAACAGTCGCCGATCCCGGGAAGTACCGTTTGTGAACGTATCGGCGGCGCGCTTCAGAGCCTGGACATGCTTCCCGCGCTGCGCGACGGTGTTATTCAGCAAACGGTAACGGCGCCGCAGGCGATGGAAGACTACTCCCGCATGCTTCGCCATCTGCTCAGTATCGTGCCGCAGCTCAATGACAGCATTGACGATCCGCAAATCGCCGGGCGTTTTGTTGCCCTTTATAGCCTGATGCAGGGGAAAGAGCTGGCGGGACAGGAGCGGGCCCTGGGGGCGATTGGCTTCACGCAGGGCTTTTTCGATGATGTGACTCGCCAGAGGCTGGTTGACCGCATCGACGGGCAGCAGGCCTGCTTTGAAATTTTTCTCTCACACAGCTCCGCTGACGTCCAGACCACCTTTTCTCTCCACTGCCAGCCCGATCGTGAAACGGAGCAACTCCGGCGCGTAGCCTGTACTCGCCAGCCTGCCGCGGATGATGGCCTTACCGCTCTGGCCTGGTTTGCTCTGCAAACCGCGCGCCTTGAGCATCTGCGCACGCTGGAGGAGACGCTCATCGCCGATCTGATGACGGCGGTGGACGAGCGTATTTACCGTAACGATGAGTACGTGCCTCCCGCCGATGAGCAGGACGACCCGCTGATACAGTATCCGGAAAAACCGTTGCTCACCCTGGTGCGCCAGCAGGCACGCGAGATAGAACAGCTCTCGCGCCAGCTTGCATCGCTGCGCGATACGCTTGAAGAGCGCAAAGTCATTGATAAAGCGAAAAGCGTGCTGATGACCCACCAGAATATGAGTGAGGAACAGGCCTGGACGGCGCTGCGCAAAATGGCGATGGACAAGAACCAAAGGATGGTGGATATCGCCCGCGCGCTGCTGATGGTGAAGAATTTATGGCAGGTAACACCAAAGGAGTAGCTGCACGGTCAGCGGGCATTTTGTGCCTGATTAAGGTGCGTGCAGGCGAGGGGAGTTCGGTTAGCGCCCCGGAAATTGCGGGTTAAAACCTGGCATTCACTTTGCATTATCGGATTAACCATTTTTGACGATGCGCCAACGGCGGCGCATGCGTCTTCGGGATAAAGGCGTCCACTGGTGCTTCGGCATCGTGGGCGCTTTTTTTTGGTTTTTTTTCAGGAGTGGTCATGGCGGATTTGTCGAGACGGCGTTTTTTGCAGGCCAGCGTGCTGGCGAGTGGCGCAATGCTGTTACCGGGTATCATGCAGGCCGCATGGGCGGCAGGCTCGGATAAACCGGAGCAGGAAACGGTGCGCATCGGGTTTATCCCGCTGACCGACTGCGCCCCGGTGGTTATCGCGGCGCTGAAAGGCTTTGATAAAAAATACGGTATTACCATCGTGCCCACCAAAGAGGCGAGCTGGGCGGCGGTGCGCGACAAGCTGGTGGCGGGCGAACTCGATGCCGCGCACATTCTCTACGGCCTGCTGTACGGCCTGGAGCTGGGCATCGCCGGTAAGCCGCAGCAGATGGCGAACCTGATGACGCTCAATCAGAACGGCCAGGCGATTACGCTTTCCAGCGATCTGGCGGAGAAGGGCGTACGAGACCTTGACGGGCTGAAAAAGCTCATTGGGCAGCAGGCGCCCGGCACCTACACCTTCGCGCACACCTTCCCGACCGGGACGCACGCCATGTGGCTCTATTACTGGCTGGCCAGCGCGGGCATTAACCCCTTTGACGACGTGCGCACGGTGGTGGTGCCGCCGCCGCAGATGGTGATGAACATGCGCATTGGCAACATGGTTGGCTTTTGCGTCGGCGAGCCGTGGAACGCCCGGGCCATCAACGACCGCATCGGTTTTACCGCCGCCACGTCGCAGTCTATCTGGGCCGATCATCCGGAAAAAATCCTCGGTACGCGCCGCGACTGGGTGGAGAAAAACCCGCACACCGCGCGGGCGCTGGTGAGCGCGGTACTGGAGGCGGCGCGCTGGATCGAAGCCTCCCCGGAAAACAAACGCGAGACCGCGCAGATCCTCTCCCGCCGGGCGTGGCTCAACTGCAAAGAACAGTATCTCACCGGACGCATGCTCGGCGAGTACGACAACGGCCTGGGCCAGCGCTGGCAGGACGCGCACCCGATCCGCTTCTTCAACGAGGGGGCCGTCAGCTACCCGTATCTCTCCGACGGCATGTGGTTCTTAACCCAGTTCCGCCGCTGGGGCTTGCTCAAATCCGCGCCGGACTACGCGGGCATCGCGCAGCGCATTAACCAGAACGCGGTCTGGCAGGATGCCGCCACGGCGGTGGGGGGCATCAGCACACCGACTTCACCATTACGCAGCAGCACATTGATGGACGGCACCGTCTGGAACGGTACCGATCCGGAAGGATACGCCAGCCGTTTCGCCATTCACCGTAAAGGGGCCTGATTATGCAGCATCTGCAAAAGACGAATTCA
Source organism: Enterobacter sp. 302C9 (assembly GCF_034106085.1). NCBI lineage: Bacteria > Pseudomonadati > Pseudomonadota > Gammaproteobacteria > Enterobacterales > Enterobacteriaceae > Enterobacter > Enterobacter sp. 302C9. The sequence continues at coordinate 129,158 of NZ_JAWNBW010000002.1, read as the reverse complement.
CACGAGACGCCGGAGAGTGGGGAGGTGATTGTCCTGCCTCCGGTGCAGGTTCGCCGCCGTACGCCGACGTTTGCGCGTCGGATTAACGCGATCCTTCAGCGCATCATCCCGGCGTTTCTCGGTCTGGGACTGCTGGTGGTGCTCTGGCAGCTGGCGGCGATTAACAGCAAAGGTTTCCCGACGCCGCTCAGCACGCTCGATTCCGCCATCACCCTGTTTGCCGATCCGTTTTATCGTGACGGGCCTAACGATATGGGCATCGGCTGGAACGTGCTCGCCTCATTACAGCGCGTGGCGGTGGGCTTTGGCCTGGCCGCGCTCGCCGGGATCCCGCTCGGCTTCCTGATTGGTCGCTTCACCTTTTTCTCTCGCATGTTCGGCCCGCTGATCGCGCTGTTACGCCCGGTTAGCCCGCTGGCCTGGCTGCCCATCGGCCTGCTGCTGTTCCAGAAAGCGGAGCCCGCGTCGAGCTGGACCATTTTCATCTGCTCCATCTGGCCGATGGTGATCAACACCGCCGAAGGCGTACGCCGCATTCCGCAGGACTACCTCAACGTGGCCCGGGTGCTGCAGCTTTCCGAGTGGACCATCATGCGCCGCATTCTCTTCCCGGCGGTGCTGCCCGCGGTGCTGACCGGGGTGCGTCTCTCCATCGGCATCGCCTGGCTGGTGATCGTCGCCGCCGAGATGCTCACCGGAGGTTTAGGGATCGGCTTCTGGATCTGGAACGAGTGGAACAACCTCAACGTCGAAAACATTCTCATCGCCATCGTCATCATTGGCGTGGTCGGGCTGCTGCTGGAGCAGGGGCTGATGCTGATCGCCCGTCGCTTTAGCTGGCAGGAAAAATAAGGAGCGAACATGAAACCATTAATTCAGGTCCAGGCCGTGAGCCAGCGTTTTTCCACCGCCAGCGGCGAGTTTGTGGCGCTGCAAAACGTCTCTTTTGATATCCACGAGGGCGAAACCGTCAGCCTGATCGGGCACTCCGGCTGCGGCAAATCGACGCTGCTGAACCTCATCGCCGGTATTACCCTGCCGACGGAAGGCGGGCTGATCTGCGACAACCGTGAAATCGCCGGGCCGGGTCCGGAACGTGCGGTGGTCTTCCAGAACCATTCGCTGCTGCCGTGGCTCACCTGCTTCGACAACGTGGCCCTGGCGGTCGATCACGTGTTTCGCCACAGCATGAGCAAGGCGGAGCGCAGGGAGTGGATCGAGCACAACCTCGACCGCGTGCAGATGGGGCACGCCCTGCACAAGCGACCGGGGGAGATATCCGGCGGCATGAAGCAGCGCGTCGGTATTGCCCGCGCGCTGGCGATGAAGCCGAAAGTCCTGCTGATGGATGAACCCTTCGGCGCGCTCGATGCGCTGACGCGCGCGCATCTGCAGGACTCGGTGATGCAGATCCAGCAGGCGCTGAACACCACCATCGTGCTCATTACCCACGACGTGGACGAGGCGGTGCTGCTCTCCGATCGCGTGCTGATGATGACCAACGGCCCGGCGGCCACCGTCGGGGAGATCCTGCACGTGGACCTGCCGCGCCCGCGCAACCGGGTGCAGCTGGCCGACGACAGCCGCTATCACCACATGCGCCAGCAGATCCTCCATTTCCTCTATGAAAAGCAGCCGAAAGCGGCGTAACGAGGGGGCTTTGATGCGACTGGTCATTATCGGAAATGGCATGGCGGCCACGCGGCTGATTGCCTCGCTCACCGGGCGTGCTGACGGTCGTTTCGCTATCACCGTCATCGGTGACGAGCCGGAGCATGCCTATAACCGCATCCAGCTTTCGCCGGTCCTGGGCGGTGAAAAGCAGGCTGCAGACATCTGTTTGCAGGATGACGACTGGTACCAGTCGCGCGGCGTGACGGTGCTGCGGGGCGAAAAGGCGATCGCCGTGAATGTGGACGCGCGGGAAGTGCAAACCACCGCCCGCACGCTGGGCTGGGATGCGCTGGTGTTTGCCACCGGATCAACGCCCTTTATTCCGCCAATCCCCGGCTGCGATGCGCCGCATGTGTTCACGTTCCGCACCCTGGAGGATACCCGGGCCATTCGGACGATCGCCGGTCCGGCGGTGGTGCTGGGCGGCGGCGTGCTCGGGGTTGAGACGGCGGCAGCGCTGGCGCGCTCAGGTGACAACGTCACGCTGGTTCATCGCGGCCCGTGGCTGATGGAGCAGCAGCTGGATCGGCAGGCGGGAATGCTGCTGGAAGAGGCGCTGGCGGCGCGGGGCGTGCGCTGTGAGCTCGCCTCGGGCATCGCAGCGGTGAGCGGGAATAGCGTGACGCTGCTCAACGGGCGCCGCGTCGTCGTCGCTCGCGTGGTGCTGGCGACCGGCGTGCAGCCCAGCGTCGCGCTGGCGCAGGCCAGCGGCATTCGCTGCGCGCGCGGCATCGTGGTGGATCACCAGATGCAAACCTCCGAACCGAACGTCTACGCCATCGGCGAGTGCTGTGAAATTGACGGGCAGACGTTTGGCCTGGTCGCCCCCTGCCTGGCGCAGGCGGAAATCCTGGCCGCGCGGCTGGCCGGGGACGCTACCGCGCCGTTTACCCTGACCGACAGCGGGATGCGCCTCAAGGTGACGGGCGTGGAGCTGTTCAGCCTCGGCCGTGCGGCGGAGCAGGAGGGCGACGTGGTCTGGAGCGCATGGGATCCGCTGACCCGTCACTATCGTCGTTTATTGATCCATCAGGGGGCGCTGGCTGGCGCGCTGCTGATGGGCGACTGCCGCAGCGCGGCAACGTTTACCGATTTACTGGCAACGGCTGCGCCCGCCCACGCGGACTGGCTGTTCGATCGTTTCACTACGCAACCGCAGGTTGCAGGACAGAATGCTATGACAAAACCTACTCTGGTGGTGGTTGGGCACGGTATGGTCGGCCATCATTTCCTCGAAGACTGCGTTAAGCGCAATCTGCATCAGCAGTATCAGATCGTCGTCTTTGGCGAGGAGCGCTATGCCGCCTACGACCGCGTGCATTTGTCGGAATATTTTGGCGGCCGCAGCGCGGCGTCGCTCTCGCTGGTGGAGGGGGATTTCTTTGCCGACAGCGGCATTGAGCTGCGCCTGTCGCAGCAGATCGTCGGCATCGACCGCGACGCGCGCGTGGTGCGTACCGCCAGCGGGCATGAGACCCACTGGGACAAGCTGGTGCTGGCGACCGGCTCATACCCGTTCGTTCCGCCCGTGCCGGGCAACGATTTGCCGGGCTGTTTTGTCTACCGCACCCTTGACGACCTGGACAACATTGCTGCACATGCGGCTGGCTCGCGCCGCGGCGTGGTGATTGGCGGCGGCCTGCTCGGACTGGAGGCGGCGAATGCCCTGAAGCAGCTCGGGCTGGAAACCCACGTGGTGGAGTTTGCGCCCAACCTGATGGCGGTCCAGCTCGACAACGACGGCGCGGCGATGCTGCGCAAGAAAATCGAGGCGCTGGGCGTCGGCGTTCACACCAGTAAAGCCACGACGGAGATCGCCACCGCGGACGGCGGGCTGGTGCTGCGCTTTGCCGATGGCGAACAGCTGGAAACGGACATGGTGGTCTTTTCGGCGGGCATCCGTCCGCAGGACGCGCTGGCGCGCAGCAGCGGGCTGGCTATCGGCGAACGCGGCGGGATCTGCATTGACGACGGCTGCCAGACCTCCGATCCGGACGTGCTGGCCATCGGCGAATGCGCCCTGTGGGAGGGGAAAATCTTCGGTCTGGTCGCGCCCGGCTATCAGATGGCGCGGGTGGCCGCCGCCGCGCTGGCGGGGGAGGATAAAACCTTCACCGGCGCGGATATGAGCACTAAGCTCAAGCTGCTCGGCGTGGACGTGGCCTCGTTCGGCGACGCCCACGGGCGCACCCCGGGGGCGCTGAGCTACCAGTGGACGCACGGCCCACAGCAAATCTACAAGAAAATCGTGGTCAGCCACGACGGCAAAACGCTGCTCGGCGGCGTGCTGGTGGGCGATGCCAGCGAATACGCCACGCTGGTGCAGATGATGCTTAACGGCATCAGCCTGCCGAAAGAGCCGGAAACGCTCATTTTACCCGCGTCGTCAGGCAGCGCGCCAAAAGCGCTCGGCGTGGCGGCGCTGCCGGAAAGCGCGCAGATCTGTTCGTGTCATAACGTCAGTAAAGGCGATATTTGCCGGGCGGTGAGCGCGGGCGCGGCGGATATCGGCGCCGTTAAGCAGTGCACCAAAGCGGCGACCGGCTGCGGCGGATGTAGTGCACTGGTGAAGCAGGTGATGGAGTTCCAGCTGGCGGAGCAGGGCGTGGAGGTGAAAAAGGACATCTGCGAGCACTTCCCGTACTCGCGCCAGGAGATTTACCACCTCGTGCGCGTCAACCATATCCGCACCTTTGACCAGCTTATCAGCCGCTACGGACAGGGGCACGGATGCGAGATCTGCAAGCCGCTGGTGGGATCGGTGCTCGCCTCCTGCTGGAACGAGTATCTGCTGAAACCGGCGCACCTGCCGCTGCAGGATACCAACGACCGCTACTTCGCCAACATCCAGAAGGACGGCACATACTCCATCGTGCCGCGCATGCCCGCAGGGGAAGTGACTGCCGACGGGCTGATTGCCATCGGGCAGATTGCGAAACGCTACAGCCTGTACAGCAAAATTACCGGCGGACAGCGTATCGATCTTTTCGGCGCCACTCTGGAACAGCTGCCGGCGATCTGGCAGGCGCTGGTGGAGGCCGGGTTTGAAACCGGACACGCCTACGGTAAATCCCTGCGCACGGTGAAATCCTGCGTCGGCTCGACCTGGTGCCGCTACGGCGTGCAGGACTCCACCGGCCTCGCGGTCCGGCTGGAGCACCGCTACAAGGGCCTGCGCGCGCCGCACAAAATCAAAATGGCGGTCTCAGGCTGCACCCGCGAGTGCGCGGAGGCGCAGAGCAAAGACGTAGGGGTGATTGCCACCGATAAGGGCTGGAACCTCTATCTGTGCGGCAACGGCGGGATGAAGCCACGCCACGCGGATCTCTTCGCCAGCGATCTGGACGACGAAACGTTAATTCGCACCATCGACCGTTTCCTGATGTTTTACATCCGCACGGCGGATCGCCTGCAGCGTACCAGCACCTGGATGGACAACCTGGAAGGCGGCCTCGACTATCTGCGGGAGGTGATCCTCAACGACAGCCTCGGCATCGCCCACGAGCTGGAGCAGGAGATGGCCCGGGTGGTGGAAACCTACCAGTGCGAATGGCAAACCACGCTCAGCGATCCCAGCCGCCTGGCGCTGTTCCGCACGACGGTGAACGAGACCGCGCCGGATGAAAGCAAGCGCTGGCAGGAAATTTGCGGCATCGACGATATCCCCGAGCAGGCGGGCATCGGCGCGCGGCTTGGACGTAAGCCGATTGCGCTCTTCCGCTTTGGTAAAACCGTTTACGCCCTCGACGATCGGGAGCCGGGCGGCGATGCGAACGTGCTTTCACGCGGCATTCTTGGCGATGCGGCGGGCGAGCCGGTGGTGATTTCACCGCTCTACAAGCAGCGCATTCGCCTGCGCGACGGCTGTCAGGTAGAGAACGGCGAACCCGCGGTGCGCGCGTGGCCAGTGAAGATTGAAAACGGCAAGGTGTGGGTTGGCAGCGACGCCCTGGTAATGCGTGCGGAGGCCTCATGACGGAAACCCGGACAACGTGCCCCTACTGCGGGGTGGGCTGCGGCGTGATCGTCCGCGTGCGAGGTGAAGCGGTCAGCGTTCGGGGAGATGAAACCCATCCTGCGAACCTGGGCCGCCTGTGTGTGAAAGGAACGGCCCTGGGGGAAACGACGGGCTTACAGGGGCGGCTTTTGCGCCCGGTCGTTGATGGCCTTGAGGTGGACTGGGCGCAGGCGCTGAGCGCGGCAGGAGAGCGCCTGCGGGAGATTATCGATAAATGGGGGCCGCAGGCGGTGGCGTTTTACGCCTCCGGCCAGCTGTTGACCGAGGATTACTATGCCGCCAACAAGCTGATGAAAGGGTTTATCGGCGCGGCAAACATCGATACCAACTCCCGGCTCTGTATGTCCTCGGCGGTGGTGGGCTACAAGCGCGCCTTTGGCGAAGACGTGGTGCCGTGCGGCTACGAGGATATGGAAAACAGCGATCTGGTGGTGCTGGCTGGCTCGAACGCGGCCTGGACGCATCCGGTGCTCTATCAGCGGCTGGTGCAGGCGAAGCACGACAACCCGCGGATCAAGGTGGTGGTTATCGATCCCCGCAGAACCGCCACCTGTGATATTGCCGATCTGCATCTGGCGCTCGCCCCCGGCAGCGACGCCGGGCTGTTTGTCGGTCTGCTTAATGTGATTCACGGAACGGATGAGTGGCCCGTTGAGCGCGTGGCGGCGTTTTGCGGCCTCTCGCCGCAGGATATAGGCACCTTTTATGACTGGTTTATGACGGCGCCCCGGGCCATCACGCTCTACACCATGGGGATCAACCAGTCCACCAGCGGCAGCGACAAGTGTAACGCCATCATTAACGTTCATCTTGCCAGCGGGAAGTTCAACCGTCCGGGCTGCGGCCCGTTTTCGCTGACCGGACAGCCAAACGCGATGGGGGGAAGGGAAGTGGGCGGGCTGGCTAACCAGCTGGCGGCGCACATGAACTTTGAGCCGGACGATCTCTCGCGGGTGGCGCGTTTCTGGGGAACGGAACGGCTGGCGCAAACCCCGGGCCTGATGGCGGTGGAGCTGTTTGACGCCATTGCCCGCGGCGAGGTGAAGGCGGTGTGGATCATGGGCACTAACCCCGCCGTGTCGCTTCCGGACAGCCACGCGGTGTGTCAGGCGCTGGCGAACTGCCCGCTGGTGATGATCTCTGAGGTGATGAAGGATACCGATACCAGCCGGTTCGCCCATATCCGTTTTCCGGCGCTGGGCTGGGGGGAGAAGGACGGGACGGTGACAAACTCGGAACGCCGCATTTCGCGCCAGCGCGCGTTTCTGCCCGCGCCGGGCGAAGCGAAGCCGGACTGGTGGATCGTCGCGCAGATGGCGAAACGGCTGGGCTACGGCGAGGCCTTTGCCTGGCAACATCCGCACGAGATTTTTTGCGAACATGCGGCGCTGACGGCCTTTGAAAATGACGGCGCGCGGGCATTGAATCTTCATGAACTGGCTGCGCTAACCCGTGAGGAGTGGGATCAGCTTGAGCCTTATCAGTGGCCGACGGGGAGTTTTCCGCGCCGAAACATCGTTCCCGTTATCCCTCTGTCGCACGGCGCGACGGTCAGCGCCTTATACCCGCTGATTCTCAACTCGGGGCGCATCCGCGATCAGTGGCATACCATGACTCGAACGGGATACGTGGCGAGGCTGATGCAGCATATCGCCGAACCGTTTGTTGAGGTTGGCCCGGCAGACGCCGTTCGTTTTTCCCTGTGCGACGGCCAGCTGGCGCGCATCAGCTCGCCGCGCGGCGTGATGGTGGCAAGAGTGCGAATCAGCGACGGGATACGGGAAGGCGAGGCGTTTGCCCCGATGCACTGGAACGCCGGGTTTGCCCGCCAGGGAAAGGTGAATGCGCTGGTGGAAGGGCGCTGCGATCCGGTTTCGGGCCAGCCAGAGAGTAAACAAACCGCCGTCAGGATCCTGCCCTGGCAGCCCGCCTGGCAGGGGGAACTCTATGCCCGGGAATGGCCGGAAATGCCCTCTTCGGCTTACTGGTGGCGCAAAGCCTCACGCCTGACGGTGGCGGGCGATCAACTGCTGCTGCCGTGGGTAATGGAATACGCCAGCGCTCGTGGCTGGCAGCTGCAGGTTGCGCAAACCGGTGAACGCAGCAGCGTGCTGGCCTGGCATGAAGGCCAGCTGATGCTGGGCTTCTGGGAGGGCACCGCGTTACCGGCGCTGGCGCATGCGGTGATTGAAGCCGCTTTTCAATCCCCACCCGTGCTTCTCGCAGAACGCCACGCCTTGTTGAACGGACAGAGCGTCGGGGAGGCGGCGGATCCGGGACGCATCATCTGCAGCTGTTTCAGCGTCGGGGAGAATGCGATACGGGAGGCGATCGTCGGCGGGTGTGATTCCGTCACCGCGCTGGGGGCGACGCTGCGCTGCGGTACGAACTGTGGCTCCTGCGTGCCGGAGCTGAAAGGGCTGTTTCAGGATAATCCTGAAATGTCCGCCAGAACTGCATTTCAAGGCTTATCGCGTTAACATAATAGGAGTTTATTCATAAACACAGGTTCTTATTTACGACGTTGATGGCTGTATCGTCCCGCATTCGTTTGCTGTTATTACTCTCCCTTGTTACGGTCGGAGCCGTTCACGGTGCGCCGAATTCCTTTATCCAGCAGGCGCAAAATCCCTTTGATAATAACGGGGATAGTTTGCCCGACCTCGGCATGGCGGCGCCAACGGGCGAGGGGGAAAAACACCTGGCCGAAATGGCGAAAGCCTTCGGTGAAGCCAGCATGACCGACAACGGCCTGACAACGGGCGAGCAGGCGCGTCAGTTTGCGTTTGGCCAGGTGCGCGACGCGGTGAGCGGCGAAGTGAACCAGCAGATTGAGTCCTGGCTTTCGCCCTGGGGGAACGCCAGCGTGAACTTGCTGGTGGATAACGATGGCAAATTTAACGGCAGCAGCGGGAGCTGGTTTATCCCCTGGAACGATAACAACCGTTACCTGAGCTGGAGCCAGCTTGGCCTGACCCAGCAGGCGGATGGTCTGGTCAGTAACGCCGGAATAGGCCAGCGCTGGGTCGCCGGGAAATGGCTGCTGGGTTACAACACGTTTTACGATAACCTGCTGGATGAAAACCTGCAGCGTGCCGGGCTGGGCGCGGAAGCGTGGGGGGAAAATCTGCGCCTGTCAGCCAACTATTATCAGCCCTTTGCTGGCTGGCGCGATCGCTCTGACGTCCAGGAGCAGCGCATGGCGCGCGGCTATGACGTCACCGCTAAAGCCTGGCTGCCGTGGTTCCATCATCTGAATACCAGCGTGAGCTTCGAGCAATACTTCGGCGATAACGTCGATCTCTTCAATAGCGGAACGGGCTATCACAATCCCGTAGCGGTGAATCTGGGGCTTAACTATACCCCCGTTCCGCTGGTCACCCTGACCGCCGCGCACAAGCAGGGCGAAAGTGGCGCGAGCCAGAATAACCTCGGGCTGAAGCTCAACTATCGCTTTGGCGTGCCGCTGGTGAAGCAGCTTTCCGCCGGTGAAGTCGCCGCCACGCGTTCCCTGCGCGGAAGCCGCTACGACTCGCCGGAGCGCAATAGCCTGCCGGTGATGGAGTTCCGCCAACGTAAAACGCTGTCCGTCTGGCTGGCGACGCCGCCGTGGGATCTGAAAGGGGGCGAGACCGTTATGCTGAAGCTTCAGGTTCGCAGCGCGCACGGCATTCGTGAGATCCACTGGCAGGGGGATACGCAGGCGCTGAGCCTGACGTCGCCGGCCAAAAGCAACAGCAGCGACGGCTGGAGTGTAATTATGCCTGCCTGGGATGACAGTGAAGGGGCGACAAACCGCTGGCACCTGTCGGCGGTGGTGGAAGATGAGAAAGGCCAGCGCGTCTCGTCCAATGAGATCGTGCTGACCGTCGTGCAGCCGCTGGTCGCATTGCCCGACAACGACCCGCGCTGGAAGCTTCTGCCGGAGGAGTAATCCTTAAAAAATGCGTTCCTGATGCACCCACACCGCGGCTTCAACGCGGGATTTTAGCTTCATTTTCTTCAGCATATGCTTCACGTGCACTTTGACCGTGCTTTCGGTGATGTCCAGGCGGCGGGCGATCATTTTGTTCGGCAGCCCCTGGGCAATGAGTTTGAGAATATCGCGCTCGCGCGGGGTTAACTGGCTGACGTCGCGGTCAGAGGTGGCGCGATTGGCGCGCAGGCTGGCAGCCAGCACCGGCGTTAAGGCTTCGCTGAGAACCATCTCGCCCGCCGCGGCCTGCTGCAGCGCCTTAAGCAAGTCTTCCGGCTCCATATCCTTGAGCAGATAACCATCCGCCCCGCGCTTCAGCGCCGTGACCACATCCTCTTCATGGTTCGACACGCTAAAGACGACGATGCGCCCGGAAAGCGATTTTTCCCGCAGCTTGTCGAGGGTTTCCAGACCGTTCATGCCGGGCATATTCAGATCCAGCAGGATCAGATCGGGATCGAGGGATTCGGCAAGCTCAATGCCCTGTTCACCGTTGCTGGCTTCGCCAACCACGGTGATATCGGGCGCCATGCTGACCAGCTGTTTCACGCCAGTACGCAGCATCGGATGGTCGTCGATCAACAGGATGGATGCCGGTTCCTGATTAGTCATGGGTTTCTCCTTGAGCAGTTGTAAGCGGTTTCTCGGGAATAAAGGTGACCACGACTTCCGTGCCACCCGTCTCTCTCCGGCGAACCTGGCAATCACCGCGCAGGCTTTGGGCGCGGTCTCGCATAATAATTAAACCATAGTGGTTAGTGCGTTCGGCATTTTCCGGCACGCCGCGGCCGTTGTCGTGAACCGTGAGCTTCACCTGATTGCTGTGCTGGCTGACGGTGACCGTTACCGCCGTCGCGCCGGAATGCTTGAGCACGTTGCTCAGTGCTTCACGGGCGATTTGCAGTACATGTATGGCCTGGTGGGAGGGGACAAACCGCGGCGGCAGCTGGTAGTCCAGCTTCACCGGGAACCCCAGCCGGGCGCTAAATTCGTGACAGCTGGCCTCCAGCGCCGGACGCAGGCCCGGCTCGGTCAGCTGCAGACGGAAGGTAGTCAGCAGCTCGCGAAGCTGTATCCAGGAGGTGTTCAGCTCGTTGCGGATCTGGCTGAGCAGCTGCTTGTTGCTTTCGGGCATCTCCGCATCCTGCATCTGCAGGCAGCTCACCTGCATTTTCATACAGGAGAGCGACTGGGCGATCGAGTCGTGAAGCTCGCGGGCGATGGTCGCGCGCTCTTCCATGACGATCAGCTGCTGCTGCTTTTCCTGATGCCTGTCGAGCGCCAGCGTGGCCGTGAGCTGTTCGACCAGCGTATCAACCAGCTGCTGCTGGTCGTGGCTCAGGTGACGCCCGGCTGGCAGCGTTGCCAGCAGAATACCGTACTGGGTGTGGCTGTCGGTCAGGCGCCACTTCAGGGTGGTGCCGACGGACGTCAGCGGCGGCAGGCCGCGAGGGCAAAGATGGCAGCCTTTATCATCGCAGGACATATCCGACTGACAGGTAAATTCCTGATGGTTATCTTCGTCTTCCACATCGTAGACGCGCAGCTCAAGGTCGTGAAGCAGGGTCAGATTTTGCAGGCCGTTCAGCACCGGAGAGAGGCGTTCGCATAGCGGCACCTGCATGTGCAGACGGCGGTTGGCCTGCCACAGGAAGGAGAGGATCTCGTTTTTCTGCTCCAGTCCGGCCGTTTTTTCCTGAACGCGCTGTTCCAGCACCGCGTAGCTCTCGGAGAGCTCTGCCGACATGGTGTTGAGCGCCTGGCCGAGCATGGCCATCTCGTTGCGCCCGCTGATGTGCGTGCGCTGGGTAAAATCGCGTGCGGTCACCGCGCGGGCCATTGCCAGCAGCTGTTTCCACGGGTTTAGCAGCCGCGCGCGGAGCCAGACGATGGTGAAGATCAGCAGCAGCCCCATAAACAGCGCCATGGCGCGGTGCACCATCACCACCCGGTCGATGCGTAATTCGGTGGTTTGGTCGAAAGAGGAGACCAGCGCATCAATGCGTGAGACGAACCCCGCCACGTCCTGCGCAACGGTTTCGGTGCTGCGCGCCTGTTTCAGCCCGGGCTCCAGCTGGGTGTGCCAGTAGCCCTGAAGGGCTTTAAGCTGATATTGCTGACCGGCGCGGATGGCGGCGTTTTCCAGTTCGGGGCTGAAGACCGTGCGCTCCATTTCATCAATCAGAGGCCGATCGTCCAGCGTCAGGGGAACCGACGCCAGCAGGCGATAACTCTGCATGCGTAGCGAGCCTGCCTCGTTGATGGCATGCGCATTACCCTGTACTCCCTGTACCAGCCAGCCGGAGATCGCCATGCCGGTCACGCCGATGGCGGTGGACAGCAAAACAATCAGAGCGAGCTGATTCACGAGCGTCAGCGGAGATAAACATCTTTTTAACATAGAGGTGGCGTGCTCCTGACGTGGCCTGCTTGCAGGAATGGCGCTATTCTGGTGCATACCCTGGAGTATACCCATACCAATAAAGGATTACCCCTAAATTGCCAACGGAGTAGGGGGAAGGAGGTGGGGGTAGTCTGGAACCGTCAGTGCCGTGAAAAACCACGTCTTTTTTACCGAATTAGCCTACTCACTAAGGGTGAGGCCTTATTTTACGCCGCAAATCCTCCCACTTTTCCTTTGATTTATATCAACTTACCGCCGCCCTAAAACCCTAATGTTTGCAGCATCATTCGAGAATCAGAGGTGTCTATGAGTCACTCATCCGCTCCCGAAAGGGAAAATGGTGCCGTTATTACAGACTGGCGTCCAGAGGATCCGGCGTTCTGGCAACAGCGCGGCCATCGTGTAGCCAGCCGGAATCTGTGGATTTCCGTGCCGTGTTTGTTATTAGCGTTTTGCGTATGGATGTTGTTTAGCGCGGTGGCGGTCAACCTGCCCAAAGTCGGGTTTACGTTTACGACCGATCAGCTGTTTATGCTGACCGCGCTGCCGTCGCTGTCAGGCGCGCTGCTGCGTGTGCCTTACGCGTTTATGGTGCCGGTGTTTGGCGGTCGTCGCTGGACGGCGTTCAGTACGGGCATCATGATCGTCCCCTGCGTCTGGCTCGGCTTCGCGGTGCAGGATACCTCTACGCCGTTCAGCGTGTTCGTGATTATTTCCCTGCTGTGCGGTTTTGCGGGTGCGAACTTCGCCTCCAGCATGGCGAACATCAGCTTCTTCTTCCCGAAAGCGAAGCAGGGCGGTGCGCTGGGCATTAACGGCGGCCTGGGGAATATGGGCGTCAGCGTGATGCAGCTGATTGCCCCGCTGGCGATCTCTGTTTCTATTTTCGCGGCCTTTGGCGGCGGTGGCGTTGAGCAGGCGGATGGTTCTTCCCTCTATCTGCAGAACGCCGCGTGGATCTGGGTGCCTTTCCTGGTGGTCTTCACCCTCGCAGCCTGGTTCTTTATGAATGACCTGTCCGCGTCGAAGGCGTCGCTGAGCGAACAGCTGCCGGTGCTGAAGCGTGGACACCTCTGGGTGATGGCGCTGCTGTATCTGGCCACCTTCGGTTCGTTTATCGGCTTCTCTGCGGGCTTCGCGATGCTGTCGAAAACGCAGTTCCCGGAGATTCAGATCCTGCACTTTGCCTTCTTCGGACCGTTTATCGGTGCCCTGGCGCGTTCGCTGGGCGGCATGGTCTCTGACCGTCTCGGCGGTACCCGCGTGACGCTGGTGAACTTCGTCGTGATGGCAGTCTTCTGCGCGCTGCTGTTCCTCACTCTACCCGTCGACGGGCAGGGCGGTAACTTCATCGCCTTCTTCGGCGTGTTTATGGTGCTGTTCCTGACGGCCGGGCTGGGGAGCGCGTCTACCTTCCAGATGATCTCCGTGATCTTCCGTAAGCTGACGATGGATCGGGTGAAGGCGCAGGGCGGGAGCGAAGAGCAGGCCATGCGCGAAGCGGCGACGGATACGGCTGCGGCGCTGGGCTTTATCTCTGCCATCGGCGCGATTGGCGGCTTCTTTATCCCGAAAGCGTTCGGTATCTCTCTGGACCTGACCGGCTCTCCGGCCGGTGCCATGAAAGTCTTTCTCGTCTTCTATATCGCCTGCGTTGTGATTACGTGGCTGGTATATGGCCGAAATACCAAGAAAAATAAGTAAGTGTGATTATCCGTTTACGCGGCCTTCGGGCCGCGTTTTTTTTAGCCTGAATAATAGTTACAACATACTTACGGCTTTTACGGCAGACGCCTGCGGTGACACTGCGATCGCCATCGCTTTGCAGGTGGCTCTACCCCTTAATACCTGAGATGTTAAATTTTGACTGGCTTTTTGTACGATAAAATAAAAATAACTCTATATTTCATGATGATATGAATTTTTTGAAGATACCGCTTTGGTGGTATTTGGTGTAATCCCTCGCCTGAAAGTCCCTCCTCGTCTTGATCGTTATCAATTCTCCCCCTCTTTCAGGGCGTTACCTTCGCTGCAAATCAGCAATGTCGATTTAGAGAGCCACAGGCTCCACACAGGAGATACCCGATGAGCAAATTTTTGGACCGGTTTCGCTACTTCAAACAGAAGGGTGAAACTTTTGCCGATGGGCACGGCCAGGTTCTGGATACCAACCGGGACTGGGAAGACGGTTACCGCCAGCGCTGGCAGCATGACAAAGTCGTCCGTTCGACCCACGGCGTGAACTGTACCGGTTCATGCAGCTGGAAGATTTTCGTTAAAAACGGTCTGGTGACCTGGGAAATGCAGCAGACCGACTATCCGCGCACCCGCCCGGATATGCCAAACCACGAACCGCGCGGCTGCCCGCGCGGTGCCAGCTACTCCTGGTATCTCTACAGCGCCAACCGTCTGAAATACCCGCTGATGCGCAAGCGCCTGATGAAAATGTGGCGTGAGGCGAAAGTACAGCACAGCGATCCGGTGGATGCCTGGGCGTCCATCATCGAAGACGCTGACAAAGCAAAAAGCTTCAAGCAGGCTCGCGGTCGCGGTGGTTTCGTTCGCTCCTCATGGAAAGAGGTAAACGAGCTGATTGCCGCCTCCAACGTCTACACCGTCAAAACCTACGGTCCTGACCGCGTGGCGGGCTTCTCGCCAATTCCGGCGATGTCGATGGTCTCTTACGCCTCCGGCGCGCGCTATCTGTCGCTGATCGGCGGTACCTGCCTGAGCTTCTACGACTGGTACTGCGACCTGCCGCCTGCGTCTCCGCAGACCTGGGGCGAGCAGACCGACGTGCCGGAGTCCGCGGACTGGTACAACTCCAGCTACATCATCGCCTGGGGCTCTAACGTTCCTCAGACCCGTACGCCGGACGCGCACTTCTTTACCGAAGTCCGTTACAAAGGCACCAAAACCGTGGCGGTCACCCCTGACTACGCGGAAATCGCCAAGCTTTGCGATCTGTGGCTGGCGCCGAAACAGGGTACCGACGCGGCGATGGCGATGGCGATGGGCCACGTCATGCTGCGTGAATTCCATCTTGATAAGCCAAGCCAGTACTTCACCGACTACGTTCGCCGCTACACCGACATGCCGATGCTGGTCATGCTGGAAGAGCGTGAGGGCTACTATGCCGCGGGCCGCACGCTGCGCGCAGCCGATCTGGTGGATTCGCTGGGCCAGGAAAACAACCCTGAGTGGAAAACCGTTGCGTATAACAGCAACGGCGAGCTGGTGGCGCCAAACGGCTCTATCGGCTTCCGCTGGGGCGAGAAGGGCAAGTGGAACCTTGAGCAACGCAACGGCACCACCGGCGAAGAGACGGAGCTGCGCCTGAGCATGCTGGGTAGCCAGGACGAGATCGCCGAGGTCGGGTTCCCGTACTTCGGCGGTGAAGGTTCAGAGCACTTCAACAAGGTTGAACTGAAAAACGTTCTGATGCACAAACTGCCGGTTAAGCGCCTGCAGCTGGCCGACGGCTCTACCGCGCTGGTCACCACCGTTTATGACCTGACCATGGCGAACTACGGTCTGGAGCGCGGTCTGGGCGATGAAAACTGCGCAACCGGCTATGACGACGTGAAGGCCTACACCCCGGCCTGGGCGGAACAGATTACCGGCGTGCCTCGCGCGCACATTACCCGTATCGCACGTGAGTTTGCAGAAAACGCGGACAAAACGCACGGCCGTTCGATGATCATCGTCGGCGCGGGTCTGAACCACTGGTATCACCTCGATATGAACTATCGCGGTCTGATCAACATGCTGATCTTCTGCGGCTGCGTCGGTCAGAGCGGCGGCGGCTGGGCGCACTACGTGGGCCAGGAAAAACTGCGTCCGCAGACCGGCTGGCAGCCGCTGGCGTTTGCCCTCGACTGGCAGCGTCCGGCACGCCATATGAATAGCACCTCCTACTTCTATAACCACTCCAGCCAGTGGCGCTACGAAACGGTCACCGCGCAGGAGCTGCTGTCGCCGATGGCGGATAAATCCCGCTACAGCGGCCACCTGATTGACTTCAACGTGCGCGCAGAGCGCATGGGCTGGCTGCCGTCTGCCCCGCAGCTGGGCACTAACCCGCTGCGCATTGCGGAAGCGGCGAAGCAGGCGGGCATGTCACCAGTGGATTACACCGTGAAATCCCTGAAGGATGGCTCAATCCGCTTCGCGGCAGAACAGCCGGAGAACGGTAAAAACCATCCGCGTAACCTGTTCATCTGGCGCTCCAACCTGCTGGGCTCGTCCGGTAAAGGCCACGAGTACATGCTGAAATACCTGCTCGGTACCGAAAACGGTATCCAGGGGAAAGATCTCGGCAAGCAGGGCGGCGTGAAGCCGGAAGAGGTGGAGTGGAAAGATAACGGCCTCGACGGCAAGCTGGATCTGGTGGTGACGCTCGACTTCCGTCTGTCCAGCACCTGCCTGTACTCCGATATCGTGCTGCCAACCGCGACCTGGTACGAAAAAGACGACATGAATACCTCGGATATGCATCCGTTTATTCATCCGCTGTCTGCTGCCGTTGACCCGGCGTGGGAATCGAAAAGCGACTGGGATATCTACAAGGACATCGCGAAGAAATTCTCCGAAGTCTGCGTTGGGCACCTCGGCAAAGAGACCGACGTGGTGACGCTGCCAATCCAGCACGACTCCGCCGCCGAACTGGCGCAGCCGCTGGACGTGAAGGACTGGAAAAAAGGTGAATGCGACCTGATCCCGGGCGTAACCGCGCCGCACATTATTCCGGTTGAGCGCGACTATCCGGCAACCTACGAGCGCTTTACCTCTATCGGCCCGCTGATGGAGAAAATCGGTAACGGCGGGAAGGGGATCGCCTGGAATACCCAGAGCGAAATGGATCTGCTGCGCAAGCTCAACTACACCAAAGCGGACGGTCCGGCGAAAGGCCAGCCAATGCTGAACACGGCGATTGATGCGGCAGAGATGATCCTGACCCTGGCCCCGGAAACCAACGGCCACGTTGCCGTCAAAGCCTGGGCGGCGCTGAGCGAGTTTACCGGCCGTGACCACACGCATCTGGCGACGAATAAAGAGGAAGAGAAAATCCGCTTCCGCGATATTCAGGCGCAGCCGCGCAAGATTATCTCCAGCCCGACCTGGTCTGGCCTGGAGGATGAGCACGTGTCCTATAACGCGGGCTACACCAACGTTCACGAGCTGATCCCATGGCGCACCCTGTCCGGTCGTCAGTCGCTGTATCAGGATCACCAGTGGATGCGCGACTTCGGTGAAAGCCTGCTGGTCTACCGTCCGCCAATCGACACCCGCTCCGTGAAAGCGGTGATGGGCGCGAAATCGAACGGTAACCCTGAGAAGGCGCTGAACTTCCTGACGCCGCACCAGAAGTGGGGCATTCACTCCACCTACAGCGACAACCTGCTGATGCTGACCCTGTCTCGCGGCGGTCCGATTGTCTGGATGAGCGAAACGGACGCCAAAGATCTGGGTATCGAAGATAACGACTGGATCGAAGTGTTCAACAGCAACGGTGCCCTGACGGCGCGTGCGGTGGTGAGCCAGCGCGTACCGGCCGGGATGACCATGATGTACCACGCGCAGGAACGTATCGTTAACCTGCCGGGGTCAGAAATTACCGAGCAGCGCGGCGGGATCCACAACTCCGTGACCCGTATTACGCCGAAGCCGACCCACATGATCGGTGGCTATGCGCAGTTGGCCTACGGCTTTAACTACTACGGCACCGTAGGATCGAACCGCGATGAGTTCGTGGTGGTACGTAAGATGAAGAATATTAACTGGTTAGACGGCGAAGGTAATGACCAGGTACAGGAGAGCGTAAAATGAAAATTCGTTCACAAGTCGGCATGGTGCTGAATCTGGATAAATGCATCGGCTGTCATACCTGCTCGGTCACCTGTAAAAACGTCTGGACCAGCCGTGAAGGTATGGAGTACGCCTGGTTCAACAACGTGGAAAGCAAGCCGGGCACCGGCTTCCCGACCGACTGGGAAAACCAGGAGAAGTGGAAGGGCGGCTGGATCCGTAAAATCAACGGCAAGCTGCAGCCGCGCATGGGTAACCGCGCGATGCTGCTGGGTAAAATCTTCGCTAACCCGCACCTGCCGGGCATCGACGATTACTACGAGCCGTTTGACTACGACTATCAGAACCTGCACAACGCGCCGGAAAGCAAGCACCAGCCGATTGCCCGTCCGCGCTCGCTGATCACCGGTCAGCGCATGGACAAGATTACCAGCGGTCCAAACTGGGAGGAGATTCTGGGCGGCGAGTTCGAGAAGCGCGCCAAAGACCAGAACTTCGAGAACATGCAGAAGGCGATGTACGGCCAGTTCGAAAATACCTTCATGATGTATCTGCCGCGCCTGTGCGAGCACTGCCTCAACCCGGCGTGCGTGGCGACCTGCCCAAGCGGCGCCATCTACAAGCGTGAAGAAGATGGCATCGTGCTGATCGACCAGGACAAGTGCCGCGGCTGGCGTATGTGCATCACCGGCTGCCCGTACAAAAAAATCTACTTCAACTGGAAGAGCGGTAAATCTGAGAAGTGCATCTTCTGCTATCCGCGTATCGAAGCCGGAATGCCGACCGTCTGCTCAGAAAGCTGCGTAGGCCGTATTCGCTACCTCGGCGTGCTGCTGTATGACGCGGACGCGATTGAAAATGCCGCCAGCACCGAGCACGAGAAAGATCTGTATCAGCGTCAGCTGGACGTGTTCCTCGATCCGAACGATCCGAAGGTGATTGAGCAGGCGCTGAAAGACGGCGTGCCGCAGAGCGTGATTGACGCGGCGCAGCAGTCACCGGTGTACAAAATGGCGATGGACTGGAAGCTTGCGCTGCCGCTGCACCCGGAATACCGCACCCTGCCGATGGTCTGGTACGTGCCGCCGCTGTCGCCGATTCAGTCCGCGGCTGACGCGGGCGAACTGGGCAGCAACGGCATCCTGCCGGACGTGGAAAGCCTGCGTATTCCGGTTCAGTACCTGGCGAACCTGTTGACCGCAGGGGATACCCAGCCGGTACTGCTCGCGCTGAAGCGTATGCTGGCGATGCGTCACTTCAAACGCGCGGAAACCGTAGACGGCGTGATCGATACCCGCGCGCTGGAAGAGGTTGGTCTGACCGAAGCGCAGGCGCAGGAGATGTACCGCTATCTGGCGATTGCCAACTACGAAGACCGTTTCGTGGTGCCGAGCAGCCACCGCGAGCTGGCCCGTGAAGCCTTCCCGGAAAAAAATGGCTGTGGCTTTACCTTTGGCGACGGTTGCCACGGGTCAGACAGCAAATTCAACCTGTTCAACAGCCGCCGCATCGATGCCATGGATGTGACCAGCAAAACGGAGCCGCACCAATGATTGAACTCGTCATTGTTTCGCGTCTGCTCGAGTACCCGGATGCTGCGCTTGCGCAGCATCAGCAGGAACTCTTTGATGCACTCGCGTCATCTGAAAACCTGGATAAAGACGATGCCCAGACGCTGGGTGTTTTCCTCCGCGATCTGCTGGCGCGCGACCTTCTGGATGCCCAGTCGGACTACAGCCAGCTGTTTGACCGGGGGCGTGCGACCTCGCTGCTGCTGTTTGAACACGTTCACGGTGAGTCCCGTGACCGCGGGCAGGCGATGGTCGACCTGATGGCCCAGTATGAACAGCACGGCCTGCAGCTCGACAGCCGCGAACTGCCGGATCATCTGCCGCTGTATCTGGAGTACCTGGCGCAGCTGCCGAAAGAAGAGGCGCTGGGCGGTCTGCAGGACATCGCGCCGATCCTGGCGCTGCTCGGCGCGCGTCTTCAGCAGCGCGAGAGCCGCTATACTGTGCTGTTCGATCTGCTGGTGAAGCTGGCCAACGCCGCGGTCGACAGTGAAAAAGTGGCGGAGAAAATCGCGGATGAAGCCCGCGACGATACCCCACAGGCGCTGGATGCGGTCTGGGAAGAAGAGCAGGTGAAATTCTTTGCTGACCAGAACTGCGGCGAGTCTGAAATCTCCGCTCACCAGCGTCGCTTTGCCGGCGCGGTTGCCCCGCAATATTTGAATATCTCTAACGGAGGACGGCACTAATGCACTTCCTGAATATGTTCTTCTTTGACATTTACCCGTATATCGCGGGCACCGTGTTCCTGGTGGGAAGCTGGCTGCGTTACGACTACGGCCAGTACACCTGGCGTGCGGCCTCCAGCCAGATGCTGGATCGTAAAGGGATGCATGTGGGCTCTAACCTGTTCCACATCGGTATTCTGGGGATTTTTGCCGGTCACTTCCTCGGGATGCTGACGCCGCACTGGATGTATGAAGCGTGGCTGCCGATCGAGGTGAAGCAGAAGATGGCGATGATCGCCGGCGGTGCCTGCGGCGTGATGACTCTGGTGGGTGGCCTTCTGCTGCTGAAACGTCGTCTGTTCAGCCCGCGCGTGCGTGCGACCACGACCGCAGCGGACATCCTGATCCTCTCCCTGCTGATGGTGCAGTGCGCGCTGGGCCTGCTGACCATTCCGTTCTCGGCGCAGCATATGGACGGCAGCGAAATGATGAAGCTGGTCGGCTGGGCGCAGTCCGTGGTGACCTTCCACGGCGGAGCCTCCGCGCACCTGGACGGCGTAGCGTTTATCTTCCGCATTCACCTGGTGCTGGGGATGACGCTGTTTGTGCTGTTCCCGTTCTCACGTCTGGTGCATATCTGGAGCGCGCCGGTGGAGTACCTGACGCGCAAATACCAGATTGTGCGTGCCCGTCGCTAATTCGCCGTTTTGACACTCACCCCGCACTCGCGGGGTTTTTTTTCGCCCCAGCCCAGGTTATTGCCCGCGGCAGCAAACAGGATAAGCGCGCCGCCCGCCAGCTGGGTCAGGTTCAGCGAGTGTCCGAACACCAGATTATCGACAACGATCGCCACCACCGGATAGATAAACGACAGGGAGCCGGTAATGGGCGTAGGCAGCTTCTGGATCGCGCTGTAGAGCAGCTGGTACATAATGCCTGTATGGACGATGCCCAGCGTCAGCAGGATCGGCCAGGGAAAATCACCGGAAAATGACGGCATGCTGGCAAAGGGCAAAAGCATCACGACGCCCGTCAGCACCTGGATAAAGGCAATATGCTGCGGCGCAACGGATCTGAGCTTGCGAGCGATAATGGCCGTGACCGCATAGAAAAAAGCTGCGGCCATCGCCAGGCCGATTCCGGCGAGCCATTCACTGCCGTGCGCGCCGGTCAGCTCGCTGGAGAGCAAGATCATCACGCCGCCAAAGGCGAGGAACAGCCAGCCCCATTTCACCAGGCTAACGCGCTCACCTAAAAACATCCCCATTAAGACCAGCATAAACGGCTGGGTGTTATAAACCACGGTCGAAAGACCAATCGAGATCCGTTCATAGGCCGCGAAGAGCAGCAGCCAGTTCACCACGAGCGCTACGCCACCGAGAATGGCCAGCAGCAGCGTGGTGCGGGTGAGGGGACTGAAGGGCTTTTGACTTACCCGGATAAAAATAAAAAGCGCCATTGCCCCGATAAGACAGCGCCAGAACACCACTTCCGTCACCGGCAGACCGCTGAGTAAAACAAACGCACCGATAGAGCCGGAAATTAACATCGCCAGGCTCATTTGCCAGACGCCTTTATGGAAATCACGCATCATCCACCTCCTGATTGTATGTCGCTATTGTCGAAAATCGCTGTCGGGTTTTACAGGGATGAGATAAGGTGAAATGCAGTGATGACTTTTTAAAATTAGGTGAAAACGATGGAATACCTTCTCGATGATATCGACCGTCAAATTTTAGCCTGTCTGGTCGAGGATGCGCGCATGTCTTTGAAGGTGCTCAGCGGACGCATCGGTCTGACTTCCCCCAGCACGGCAGAACGCCTGAAGAGGCTGGAAGAGCGCGGTGTGATTCAGGGGTATGGCGCACGGGTGAATCTGGCGGCGCTGGGGTATACGCTGCAGGCGCTGGTGCGCGTGCGGCCTTTGCCGGGGTTGTT
Organism: Enterobacter sp. 302C9; assembly: GCF_034106085.1. Lineage (NCBI taxonomy): Bacteria > Pseudomonadati > Pseudomonadota > Gammaproteobacteria > Enterobacterales > Enterobacteriaceae > Enterobacter > Enterobacter sp. 302C9. The sequence continues at coordinate 107,101 of NZ_JAWNBW010000002.1, read as the reverse complement.
GCATAAGGTGGATAAATACATTCAGGCGATGCCGGAGTGTATAGAGAGCGACAAAGTCACCGGGGAAGATTGCTTTGTGATTAGGCTGGTGGTGCGATCGATAGAGCAGCTGGATGTGCTGCTGGACGGCCTGGCGGAGCATGCCCAGTGCAATACGTCGATTGTGAAGAGTTCGCCGGTGAAGCGTCGTTTGCCGCCGATGTAGGCTTCTGGCTTCTGGCTTCTGGCTTCTGTCTTCTGTCGCCGGGTGGCGGCTGCGCCTTACCCGGCCTACAAAGGCGGATTCGGTTCAGTTTTATAATGATTTTTTGGATTATTTGAAAGTGATGGTGATGGTGGTGGGGGAAGGATTACTCGGCGCGTTGCGCCTCGCCCTTCGGGTCGTTGCCTGCGGCAACGCTTTCTCGCTACGCTCGAATCGAACCTTAGTCGAAGTTTCTCATCCTTCCCCGTTACGGAAATGCATGATGCCTGGTGCAAAAAGGAGGTTTGGATTTATTTGAAAGTGATGGTGGTGGGGGAAGGATTACTCGGCGCGTTGCGCCTCGCCCTTCGGGTCGTTGCCTGCGGCAACGCTTTCTCGCTACGCTCGAATCGAACCTTAGTCGAAGCTTCTCATCCTTCCCCGTTACGGAAATACATGATGCCTGGTGCAAAAAGGAGGTTTGGAGTTATTTGAAAGTGATGGTGGTGGGGGAAGGATTCGAACCTTCGAAGTCGATGACGGCAGATTTACAGTCTGCTCCCTTTGGCCGCTCGGGAACCCCACCAGGGGTAATTCAAATTTTGATGTCGTGCTGAGAGATGGTGGTGGGGGAAGGATTCGAACCTTCGAAGTCGATGACGGCAGATTTACAGTCTGCTCCCTTTGGCCGCTCGGGAACCCCACCACGGGGTAATGCTTTTTGACTTACCTGCTTCTGCTGGAAGCGGGGCGCATCATATCAAATGAGGCGCCCCTGTAAAGCATTCCTTTAGGTAAATGAAGCTGTTTGCCTGCTTTTTATCCGTAAAGGCGCAAAGCTAATCAATTCATTTTCCGAAAGATTAAAGAATGATGGTTCTGTTGCCGTAGACAAAGACACGCTGCGCCAGCACCTGATACAGCGCACGACTGAGCACGTTCTTCTCAACGTCACGCCCTGCACGCATCATGTCCTCGGCCGTGTAGGTGTGGTCCACGTGAATCACGTCCTGCATGATGATTGGACCTTCGTCCAGGTTGTCATTCACATAGTGCGCGGTCGCACCGATGATCTTCACGCCGCGCTCGTAGGCCTGGTGGTAGGGACGCGCGCCAATAAAGGCCGGCAGGAACGAGTGGTGAATGTTGATGATCTTGTTCGGGAAACGCGCCACGAAGGATGGCGTTAACACGCGCATGTATTTCGCCAGCACCACGTAGTCCGGGTTATGCGCTTCAATGGCCTGCGCCATCAGATCGTCGTGTTCTTCACGGGTATGGCCTTCGTGGCTCACCAGCTCGAACGGAATATCAAAACGCTCGACCAGCGTGCGCAGCGTCTCATGGTTGCCAATAACGGCAGCTATTTCCACGTCCAGACCGCCGTAGTTTGCTTTCATCAGCAGGTCGCCCAGACAGTGTGCTTCTTTGGTCACCAGGATCACGATGCGGCGTCGACCGGCTGGGGTCAGCTCGCGCACGGAACCTTCCGGAAGCGCGCTGTCGAGATCGGCAAGCAGGGTGGTGTCGTTGAAAATACCTTCGAGTTCGGTACGCATAAAGAAGCGGCCGGTACGGTGGTCAACGAACTCGTTGTTCTGCACGATATTCAGTTCATGTTTGTAGCAAATGTTGGTAATTCGTGCGATCAGTCCTTTTTGATCGGGACAGATGGTGCGCAGAACTTTACGTTGTAATGATTGCATCGCCGGGAAATCCTGTTTGTATTTGCGAAGTCTGGGTTGTCAGGCATTACTGCCCGCAACACTTTTTAAATTTTTTACCTGAACCACACGGGCAGGGATCGTTACGACCAAACTGTGGGCGCGTTCCGTCAATATAATACCACTGCCCGCTTTCCTTTAAGAACCGGGAACGCTCGATAATGGCACCTGGTTTATTATTCTCGGTAAAACGAGCAACAAAGCTGACGTAACCTTCATCCACATGACTGCCCGTTGAGGATTCATAGACGGTGAGGCCGAGCCACTGCGTGTTCGCGAAGCCGGCTTCGATGTCCTGTCTGAATTCGGCAGCATGGCAGGAGGGATGCCAGGTTTTAATCAGGTAGTCTGCGTCTTTGATCACAAAAGCGGTGTAACGTGAACGCATGAGGTGTGACGGGTCTGGTGCAACCTGATCGCCAGACAGATATCGCTGGCAACATAGGCTATACTCCAGAGCGCTACCACAAGGGCAGAGTTGAGACACGATTCTCTTCCTGGAACAAATAATAAAGGCGTAAAACGCTTCGGGTAGCACTATGTTAACTGAGCTGTTGCGTTGACGCTATGTCAGGAATCCAGGGGAAGTAAAACAGGGCTAATGAGAAAGGTTAAAATTGGACTGGCGCTGGGCTCAGGTGCAGCCCGGGGATGGTCACACATCGGCGTGATTAATGCCTTAAACAAGATGGGCATTAACGTAGATATTGTCGCAGGTTGTTCAATAGGATCGCTTGTCGGCTCCGCCTACGCGTGCGGGAAGCTTCCGGAACTCGAGACCTGGGTGCGTTCCTTCAGTTACTGGGACGTCCTGCGTCTGATGGACCTCTCGTGGCAGCGTGGTGGGCTGTTGCGCGGCGAACGCGTCTTTAACCAGTTCCGTCAGGTTATGCCTCTCGAAGACTTCACTGATTGTCAGATGCCCTTTGGCGCCGTCGCGACGAACCTCAGCACGGGGCGCGAACTGTGGTTAACCGAAGGGGACATCCATCTTGCCGTGCGCGCCTCCTGCAGCATGCCGGGGCTCATGGCACCTGTCCCACACAACGGTTACTGGCTTGTCGACGGTGGCGTTGTAAACCCGGTTCCCATCTCTCTGACCCGTGCAATGGGGGCGGATATCGTAATTGCCGTCGACCTGCAGCACGACGCCCACCTGATGCAACAGGACCTCATGCCGGTCAATCTCCAGAGCGAAGATGCCGAGGGCGAGAAACTGGCCTGGCATGAGCGCCTGCGCGGTAGAATCGGGCGCATGGCCGCGCGACGCTCGGTTACCGCGCCGACGGCGATAGAAATCATGACCACGTCAATCCAGGTACTGGAGAATCGCCTTAAGCGCAATCGTATGGCAGGCGACCCGCCAGATATTCTTATTCAGCCTTACTGTCCGCAAATCTCTACTCTTGATTTCCATCGGGCTGAGGCCGCCATCGCAGCGGGCTCGTTAGCCGTCGAAAAGAAAATGGACGAATTGTTGCCTTTTGTGCAAACAGCACGTTAAGCACCTTTTTTTGACTACTTCAGCAAAATCTGACAGGCGATAGTGCCGATCGCATGCCACTATTTAGTTACTGTCAGCCAGGGGAGGAACCATGACGCAGCCATTGGCCGGAAAACACATTTTGATTGTTGAAGACGAGCCCGTTTTCCGATCGCTACTGGATTCGTGGTTATCCTCGCTGGGAGCAATCACTTCACTGGCTGAAGATGGTATCGACGCCCTGGAAAAAATGATCAGCATTACGCCCGATTTAATGATTTGCGACATTGAGATGCCGCGCATGAACGGGCTGAAGCTGGTTGAACATCTGCGTAACGAAGGCAACCAGACGCCGATTCTGGTGATCTCTGCCACAGAGAATATGGCGGATATCGCCAAAGCATTGCGACTCGGTGTCCAGGATATTCTGCTTAAACCGGTCAAGGATCTGAACCGGCTGCGAGAAACGGTCTTAGCGTGCCTTTATCCGAATATGTTTAATTCCCGGGTAGAGGAAGAGGAGCGTCTTTTCCAGGACTGGGATGCCCTGGTGAGTGACCCTCCTGCTGCGGCGAAACTGTTGCAAGAACTTCAGCCACCCGTACAGCAAACTATTTCACACTGCCGCGTAAATTATCGTCAGCTGGTGGCGGCTGATCAGCCGGGACTGGTACTGGATATCGCACCTTTATCTGATTCCGACCTTGCGTTTTATTCTCTGGATGTCACCCGGGCAGGGGATAATGGTGTATTAGCCGCGTTACTTCTTCGCGCGCTTTTTAATGGTCTGCTGCAGGAACAGTTATCCCATCAGGGACAACGGCTGCCGGAGTTAGGTAGTTTGCTCAAACAGGTAAACCAGCTTTTTCGCCAGGCTAATTTGCCTGGACAGTTCCCGCTGCTGGTCGGCTATTACCACAGCGGTTTAAAGAATCTGATCCTCGTTTCAGCAGGTCTCAACGCTTCACTGAATACCGGTGAACATCATATTCAGGTGAGTAACGGTGTTCCGCTTGGGACATTGGGTACGGCGTATCTTAATCAAATTAGCCACCGCTGTTCCTCCTGGCAGTGCCAAATTTGGGGCGCCGGGGGACGGCTACGCTTAATGTTGTCCACGGAATAAGCAATTGGATCTTAATTTTAAGATTGCTTTACCTGTGTTTTACGGGGAGTGCTACTATCGCTGCCCAGATTCATGCGTATTTGTCCTAATTGATCGGCAACGCGTTCTTTTCAGACCCGGACTGCGGGGTGAGGCTGATATACTCAACGCGTTATTTATTGCATAAAAGTTCAAAACTTGAACAGCTCAGGAGAATTTGAATGGCTGCCCTAAATTCGAAAGTCAGAAAGGCCGTCATCCCGGTAGCGGGATTGGGGACCAGGATGTTACCAGCAACTAAGGCAATTCCTAAAGAGATGCTGCCTCTGGTTGATAAGCCATTAATCCAGTATGTCGTTAATGAATGTATCGCAGCCGGCATCACTGAAATTGTGCTGGTTACGCATTCATCAAAAAACTCTATCGAAAACCATTTCGATACAAGCTTTGAACTTGAAGCCATGCTGGAAAAACGTGTTAAGCGTCAGCTGTTAGAAGAAGTTCAGTCTATTTGCCCGCCACACGTTACCATTATGCAGGTTCGTCAGGGCCTGGCTAAAGGTTTGGGCCACGCTGTGATGTGTGCACATCCTGTTGTAGGTAATGAGCCTGTAGCGGTAATTCTGCCTGACGTAATTCTGGACGAATACGAATCCGATCTTTCTCAGGATAACCTGGCAGAGATGATCAAACGTTTCGACGAAACCGGTAGCAGCCAGATTATGGTTGAGCCTGTTGAAGACGTGACGGCATACGGTGTGGTTGACTGCAAAGGCGTTAACCTTGAGCCGGGCGAAAGCGTGCCAATGGTTGGCGTGGTAGAGAAGCCTAAAGCCGACGTAGCGCCTTCAAACCTGGCTGTTGTAGGTCGCTATGTCCTGAGCGCTGAAATCTGGCCTCTGCTGGCGAAAACGCCTCCAGGAGCGGGTGATGAGATTCAGCTGACGGATGCCATTGATATGCTGATCGAGAAAGAGACCGTTGAGGCTTACCATATGAAAGGTAAGAGCCATGACTGCGGTAATAAGCTTGGTTATATGCAGGCGTTCGTTGAATATGGTATTCGCCACAATACTCTTGGTGAAGAATTTAAAACCTGGCTCAAAGAGAGCGTAGGTATTAAGAAATAAGCCACGGTTAGATATGTCCGAAACCGGTGAGGCGCTGCCCACCGGTTTTTTTATGCCCTAAACACTTCCAAAACCTGTCTCAAAGTACAGTTATTAAAATTGCCAAATAATGCTTTATGACAGAGTGTAAGGGGATGTTTGCGACAAATTTAGGTTAAAAAAAATCCCGCATTACGCGGGATTTTTCTGAATACGTCTGGATTAATCCTTGATCAGGAAGTCGTCCAACTGTTTACCTTGTTCGTCCATGGCTTTCTTGATAACAGCAGGAGTGCGGCCCTGGCCAGTCCAGGTTTTTGTTTCGCCGTTCTCGTCAACGTAGCTATATTTAGCAGGACGAGCAGCACGCTTGGCTTTAGTACCGGTTTTAGCTGCAGCCATGCTGTTCAGCAATTCATTTGGATCGATACCATCAGCAATCAGCATTTCACGATATTGCTGCAGTTTACGAGTACGTTCTTCGATTTCAGCAGCAGCTGCGCTTTCTTCTTCACGACGTTCATTAACTACAACTTCTAATTTTTCCAGCATTTCTTCAAGCGTTTCGAGGGTGCATTCTCTTGCCTGCGCACGAAGAGTACGGATGTTGTTCAGAATTTTAAGTGCTTCGCTCATTGTAGTAATCTCAAACTTATAATGGGGGGTGGTTTGTTGACCTAATAATAGAGCCATAAATTCAGTTGTGCAATAGCCAGGAATGTAAGGAATTCAAAAAATACTAAATAATGCCGCTATTATTAATTACGCTAACTTAAATTTCATCACCCAACAGTCTCGTTTGTTATCAGCTAACCCGGCTGGACCCGGTCGATTGCCTCTTTTTTTTGTGACATTTACCGCAGGAATTATAGTTGCGGCGGAGAAATATCAGCCTTTTGTATTAGTTCCCCACCGTGATGTTAAGACTGAAATAGTTAATAAATAGTGAATTTTAATGAATGGCGATTCCACTATAAAATGCAGTGTTATGTTTGGCTAAACATATAACATATTGGCCAGGCTGAAGGCGTTTACTTCATGTTTTAGCGGGTTATTTTCATGAAAAGAAGGTTGTGAACTCCGCGCTGAAACGCTTCCTCTGTATGCTACATCGCTGATGACCAGACAAATTATGGTACAATGAATCATCGGGAATATTACACATTGATTAGGGTTTTACGGCCAATGGCACAACTTTATTTCTACTATTCGGCAATGAATGCCGGGAAATCCACCGCGTTGCTGCAATCCTCGTACAATTACCAGGAGCGCGGGATGCGTACCGTTGTTTATACGGCTGAAATTGACGATCGCTTTGGCGCAGGGAAGGTGAGTTCCAGAATAGGGCTCTCGTCGCCTGCCAGACTGTTTAACCCGAAAACCGATCTGTTTGAGGACATTCGTACAGAACATGCTTTGCAGCCCATTCACTGTGTTCTGGTAGATGAGAGCCAGTTTCTGACGCGTGAACAGGTTCTTGCCCTTTCAGAGGTGGTCGATGAGCTCGATATTCCCGTGCTGTGTTACGGCCTGCGTACGGATTTCCGCGGTGAGCTCTTTGCTGGTAGCCAGTATTTGCTTGCCTGGTCGGATAAGCTTGTCGAATTGAAAACAATCTGCTTCTGCGGTCGAAAAGCCAGCATGGTGCTTCGTCTTGACCAGGCCGGGAAACCTTATGCAGATGGCGAGCAGGTGGTTATAGGCGGTAATGAACGCTATGTTTCAGTCTGTCGTAAGCATTATAAAGAAGCGTTGTCTGTAGGCTCGCTGACGGCGATTCAACACGACAACAGGAAATAACGCCAGCCTTGTTATACAGACATAAAAAAACCCGCCATAAAGGCGGGTTTTTTCTTCTGCTTTCAATTAAGCGCTTTTCTTCGCTTTCTTGTCAGCTTTGATGACAGGAACTTCTGTTTTCACAGCGGCAACGTCACCTTCTTTGAACTCACGACCGTAGAAGGTATCCAGCAGAATCTGTTTCAGCTCGGAGATCAGTGGGTAGCGCGGGTTGGCACCAGTACACTGGTCATCGAATGCATCTTCAGACAGCTTATCTACGTGAGCGAGGAAGTCAGCTTCCTGAACGCCTGCTTCACGGATAGATTTGGGAATACCCAGCTCAGCTTTCAGGCTTTCCAGCCATGCCAGCAGTTTCTCAATCTTCGCAGCAGTGCGGTCACCCGGTGCGCTCAGACCAAGGTGGTCTGCGATTTCAGCGTAACGACGGCGCGCTTGCGGACGGTCGTACTGGCTGAAAGCAGTCTGCTTGGTTGGGTTGTCGTTAGCGTTATAACGGATAACGTTGCTGATCAACAGGGCGTTCGCCAGACCGTGAGGAATGTGGAACTGAGAGCCCAGCTTGTGCGCCATAGAGTGACAAACACCCAGGAAGGCGTTCGCAAACGCGATACCGGCGATGGTTGCTGCACTGTGAACGCGTTCACGTGCTACCGGGTTTTTAGACCCTTCGTTGTAGGACGCTGGCAGGTTTTCCTTCAGCAGTTTCAGCGCCTGCAGAGCCTGACCGTCAGAGAACTCAGATGCCAGCACAGAAACGTAAGCTTCCAGGGCGTGAGTTACCGCATCCAGACCACCGAACGCACACAGTGACTTCGGCATCTCCATGACCAGGTTCGCATCAACGATAGCCATGTCTGGGGTCAGTGCATAGTCAGCCAGTGGGTATTTCTGACCTGTTGCATCGTCCGTTACTACTGCGAATGGCGTAACTTCTGAACCGGTACCGGAAGTGGTGGTTACCGCGATCATTTTCGCTTTTACGCCCATTTTCGGGAACTTGTAGATACGTTTACGGATGTCCATAAAGCGCAACGCCAGTTCTTCGAAGTGGGTTTCAGGATGCTCATACATGACCCACATGATTTTCGCGGCGTCCATTGGGGAACCGCCGCCCAGAGCGATAATCACATCTGGTTTGAAGGAGTTAGCCAGCTCAGCACCTTTACGCACCACGCTCAGGGTAGGGTCAGCTTCAACTTCAAAGAACACTTCAGTTTCAACGCCAGCCGCTTTCAGTACAGAGGTGATCTGGTCAGCGTAGCCGTTATTGAACAGGAAACGGTCAGTCACGATGAGCGCACGTTTGTGGCCATCAGTAATCACTTCATCCAGCGCGATTGGCAGAGAGCCACGGCGGAAGTAGATAGATTTCGGAAGTTTGTGCCACAACATGTTTTCAGCTCGCTTAGCAACGGTTTTCTTGTTGATCAGGTGTTTTGGACCAACGTTTTCAGAGATGGAGTTACCACCCCAGGAACCACAACCCAGAGTCAGGGAAGGTGCGAGTTTGAAGTTGTACAGGTCACCGATACCACCCTGAGAAGCAGGGGTGTTAATCAGGATACGTGCAGTTTTCATCATCTGACCGAAGTGGGCAACGCGTTCTGGCTGGTTATCCTGGTCGGTGTACAGACAAGACGTGTGACCGATACCGCCCATGGCAACCAGTTTCTCGGCTTTCTCTACCGCGTCTTCGAAATCTTTCGCACGGTACATGGCAAGCGTTGGAGACAGTTTTTCATGTGCAAACGGCTCGCTTTCGTCGACAACTTTCACTTCACCGATCAGGATTTTGGTTGTTGCCGGAACGGTAAAGCCTGCGAGTTCAGCAATTTTGTACGCTGGCTGACCCACGATAGCGGCGTTCAGTGCGCCATTTTTCAGGATAATGTCCTGAACGGCTTTCAGCTCTTTGCCCTGCAGCAGGTAGCCGCCGTGGCTGGCGAAACGTTCACGAACAGCGTCGTACACGGAATCAACAACAACAACAGACTGTTCAGATGCACAGATCACGCCGTTATCGAAGGTTTTAGACATCAGTACAGACGCAACGGCACGTTTGATGTCAGCAGTTTCGTCGATAACAACAGGGGTGTTACCGGCGCCCACACCGATCGCTGGTTTACCGGAGCTGTATGCGGCTTTAACCATGCCAGGACCACCGGTCGCCAGGATCAGGTTAATGTCCGGGTGATGCATCAACGCATTGGAGAGCTCAACGGAAGGTTGGTCGATCCAGCCAATCAGATCTTTTGGTGCGCCAGCAGCGATCGCCGCCTGCAGGACAATATCTGCCGCTTTGTTAGTCGCGTCTTTTGCACGTGGGTGTGGAGAGAAGATGATTGCGTTACGGGTCTTCAGGCTAATCAGTGATTTGAAGATAGCTGTAGACGTCGGGTTAGTTGTCGGAACAATACCGCAGATGATGCCGATAGGTTCAGCGATGGTGATGGTACCGAAGGTGTCGTCTTCGGACAGCACGCCACAGGTTTTCTCATCTTTATAGGCGTTGTAGATATACTCGGAAGCAAAGTGGTTTTTGATCACTTTATCTTCCACGATACCCATGCCGGATTCGGCAACGGCCATTTTAGCGAGAGGGATTCGAGCATCTGCAGCAGCCAGTGCGGCCGCGCGGAAGATTTTATCAACCTGTTCTTGGGTGAAATTGGCATATTCACGCTGGGCTTTTTTAACGCGCTCGACGAGGGCGTTCAGTTCAGCGATATTAGTAACAGCCATAATGCTCTCCTGATAATGTTTAAACTCTTTTAGTAAACCAGCGCTCGATACGTCACACAGTATAGACAGAGCCGATACGACTTGCGTAACACAAAGTAAAACAAAGAGTTACTTTCTGCGTCAGCACACTAATTTACTAAAAGAGCCTTACCTTAGCATCATCCCTTTTTATCAGGTGATCTCCCTGGGGGCGTAACCAAGATTACTCACTTCTGAGTACGGAAATCATGATCTGCGTCAATTTTCCCCCAAGCTGATACCTTTCAGCAGGGTTATTTCGTTGAGATTTTTCAAGTGTTAAATAATTACGTAAGTAATGGAAGCGACGCTATCATTGATTATACATATGTTTAACATCCTGAAATGATAACGTTTTGCCACAGATTTCGAGTGAAGTATGCTAATAAAAAGGGTATCTTCAGCGCGATTTCTCATGACAAAGTGTCAGTCCCGGGCATGTGTATAAGCGGAGCAAAACGTGATCCAAACGCTCTTTGATTTTCCAACGTATTTTAAATTTTTTATTGGTTTGTTTGCCCTGGTCAACCCGGTGGGGATCATTCCTGTCTTTATTAGTATGACGAGTTACCAGACGGCGGCGGCGAGGAATAAGACCAACCTCACCGCTAACCTGTCAGTGGCTATCATATTGCTCACCTCCCTTTTTCTTGGGGACGCCATTCTCCAGCTCTTCGGCATTTCGATTGACTCTTTCCGCATAGCGGGTGGGATCCTGGTCGTGACCATCGCCATGTCCATGATCAGCGGTAAGCTGGGCGAGGATAAACAGAACAAGCAGGAGAAGTCAGAAACCGCCATCCGCGAGAGTATTGGCGTGGTGCCGCTGGCCTTACCGCTCATGGCTGGCCCTGGCGCCATCAGTTCAACCATTGTCTGGGGCACGCGTTACCATAGCCTGATGCACCTGATTGGCTTTTCCGTTGCCATTGCGCTTTTCGCACTCTGCTGTTGGGGAGTATTCCGCATGGCGCCCTGGCTGGTGCGCCTGCTGGGGCAGACGGGCATTAACGTCATAACGCGTATTATGGGCCTGCTGTTGATGGCGTTAGGGATTGAATTCATCGTTACGGGAATTAAAAGCATTTTCCCCGGTTTGCTGCACTGATATTTCGTATGAAAGAACGGAGCCACGGCTCCGTTTTTTTTACGTCATTATCAGTAAATCCTATAACTAAAGTTGAAATGCTCACATATCATAATAAATTCTACTAATAATGTTCATTGCTTGTATTTCAATGAGTTATTAATTCCCGCCAAACCCGCCTGCGCAGAAAACCTTCGATCGATCTGTTATTTTACTCACATGATACTCTGGGGCTTGCTGAGAGATAACCGAAATGATATTAGTAAATTCAACATTCCCCTAGATGAATGTGCTAAATAATAACCAGTTGTTAAATTTTTGTACAAAATCACTCGATGATAGCGCAGCGACGCGCTTGTAGAGAAAGTTTTCTCTATCTTATTGAATGTCATGATTTTTAAGTGGTGTTCGATGTCCGGCAGGGCTGCCCTCAACGATGCGGTACTCACCGTAAAAGAGAATTGCTTAACAAATTTGCAAAATGTATTGGCGCGCGTTTACGCCATTTGATACTTTCCGGCCTAATATTTTGCAGCATAAAACAAGCAGATGAGAATTATTTTCATATGGTTCTCTTCTCAGATATCCAGCGCAGGCCTCAAACAGGGGAGGCCTGTAAAGAATCGACGCAAGACGGCCATACGAGCGGTCAGTAATAAAAAAGTCGGTGATAGCAAGCAGTAAAAGAAGAACCTGACAGCAGCAAAAAAAACTCCTGCGCTGTACAGGCCCCAACAGGGGATTACACAGCTGGCGAAGGCCAGTCATTATAATGAGTGGAGTACCAACACAATGTCCATCATCACAAAAAAAAATCTGGTAGCGGCGGGGATTTTAACTGCGCTAATCGCGGGCAACGCTGCAATGGCTGCGGACGTTCCTGCAGGTGTTCAACTGGCGGAGAAACAGACGCTGGTGCGTAACAACGGTGCGGAAGTTCAGTCTCTTGACCCGCACAAAATTGAAGGTGTTCCTGAGTCTAACGTTAACCGCGACCTGTTCGAAGGCCTGCTGGTGACAGACGTAGACGGCCACCCGGCGCCGGGTGTTGCAGAAAAATGGGAAAACAAAGATTTCAAAGTCTGGACCTTCCATCTGCGTAAAGATGCGAAATGGTCCGACGGTACACCGGTCACGGCCGAAGATTTCGTTTATAGCTGGCAGCGTCTGGCGAATCCAACCACCGCCTCTCCGTATGCGAGCTACCTGCAATATGGCCACATCGCCAATATTGATGACATCATCGCGGGCAAAAAACCTGTTACCGACCTGGGCGTAAAAGCGATCGATGCCAATACCTTTGAAGTGACGTTGAGCGAACCTGTTCCGTACTTCTATAAGCTGCTGGTTCACCCGTCCGTCTCCCCGGTACCAAAATCCGCCGTGGAAAAATTTGGTGAGAAATGGACGCAGCCTGCCAATATCGTGACCAACGGTGCCTATAAGCTGAAAGACTGGGTGGTCAACGAACGTATGGTGCTTGACCGTAACCCGCAGTATTGGGATAACGCGAAAACCGTTATTGACCAGGTGACCTACCTGCCAATTTCGTCCGAAGTGACTGACGTTAACCGCTATCGCAGCGGTGAAATCGACATGACCTATAACAACATGCCGATTGAACTGTTCCAGAAACTGAAAAAAGAGATCCCTAAAGAAGTTCACGTCGATCCGTACCTGTGCACCTACTACTACGAAATCAATAACCAGAAAGCACCGTTCACCGACGTACGTGTCCGTACTGCGCTGAAGCTGGCACTGGATCGCGATATCATCGTCAACAAAGTGAAAAACCAGGGCGATCTGCCTGCGTACAGCTACACCCCTCCATACACCGATGGTGCAAAACTGACCGAGCCAGAGTGGTTCAAACAGACTCAGGAACAGCGTAACGCAGAAGCGAAGAAACTGCTGGCCGAAGCGGGCTACACCGCAGATAAGCCGCTGACCTTCAGCCTGCTGTACAACACTTCCGATCTGCACAAAAAACTGGCTATCGCCGTTGCCTCAATCTGGAAAAAGAATCTGGGCGCGAACGTGAAGCTGGAGAACCAGGAGTGGAAAACCTTCCTCGACAGCCGTCATCAGGGCACCTTTGATGTGGCTCGTGCTGGCTGGTGTGCGGACTATAACGAACCGACCTCCTTCCTGAACACCATGCTGAGCGACAGCTCGAACAACACCGCTCACTATAAGAGCCCGGCGTTCGACAAGCTGATTGGCGACACGCTGAAAACCACTGACGAAGCACAGCGTAAAGAGCTGTACTCTCAGGCCGAGCAGCAGCTGGATAAAGATTCCGCGATCGTTCCGGTTTACTACTACGTTAACGCCCGTCTGGTGAAACCGTGGGTAGGTGGGTATACCGGTAAAGACCCGATGGATAATATCTACGTTAAAAACTTGTATATTATCAAGCATTAATGGCAATGAGTGGGGCGGGCGTGCTCGCCCCACGGTGTCTAACCAACGTCACATAATATAGGCACACGCCAGAAGGTACGGGCAATGTTGAAATTTATCCTACGTCGCTGTCTTGAAGCGATTCCAACGCTATTTATTCTCATCACGATTTCCTTCTTCATGATGCGTCTTGCGCCGGGCAGTCCATTTACCGGTGAGCGTACGCTACCGCCTGAAGTTATGGCGAATATCGAAGCGAAATACCACTTGAACGATCCTATCTCCACCCAGTACTTCAATTACCTGAAGCAGCTGGCCCACGGCGATTTTGGACCGTCATTTAAATATAAAGACTATTCCGTTAACGACCTGGTCGCGTCCAGCTTCCCGGTTTCGGCTAAGTTGGGTGCTGCGGCATTTATTCTGGCCATCGTTTTCGGGGTCACCGCAGGCGTCATCGCCGCGCTCAGACAAAATACCAAATGGGATTATGCCGTAATGGGGGTGGCAATGACCGGGGTAGTAATACCCAGCTTCGTTGTCGCGCCATTACTGGTGATGATATTTGCCATCACGCTGAAGTGGCTGCCTGGCGGCGGCTGGAACGGCGGGGCATTGAAGTTCATGATTTTGCCAATGGTGGCATTATCGCTGGCGTACATCGCCAGTATCGCGCGTATCACCCGTGGTTCAATGATCGAAGTGCTGCACTCGAACTTCATTCGTACCGCGCGCGCTAAAGGGCTGCCGATGCGTCGGATTATCTTCCGCCACGCGCTCAAACCGGCGCTGTTGCCCGTGCTTTCCTACATGGGACCGGCATTCGTCGGGATCATCACCGGCTCTATGGTTATCGAAACAATCTACGGCCTGCCCGGCATTGGTCAGCTGTTCGTTAACGGCGCGCTCAACCGCGACTATTCGCTGGTGCTGAGCCTGACCATTCTCGTCGGTGCGCTGACCATTCTCTTTAACGCTATCGTCGATGTGCTGTATGCCGTCATCGATCCGAAAATTCGTTACTAACGCTGGAGCACGCCATGATGTTGAGTAAGAAAAACAGCGAGGCGCTGGAAAACTTCAGTGAAAAACTGGAAGTAGAAGGTCGTAGCCTCTGGCAGGACGCGCGCCGTCGCTTTATGCACAACCGTGCAGCGGTTGCCAGTCTGGTTGTTCTGGTGATCATCGCGCTGTTTGTGACCCTGGCGCCGATGCTGTCGCAATTTACCTATTTCGACACCGACTGGGGCATGATGTCCAGCGCGCCGGATATGGAATCAGGCCACTATTTTGGCACGGACTCCTCGGGACGCGATCTGCTGGTGCGTGTCGCTATCGGTGGCCGTATCTCGCTGATGGTCGGTATTGCTGCCGCGCTGGTGGCGGTGATCGTGGGTACGCTCTACGGTTCACTTTCCGGCTACCTCGGCGGCAAAATAGACTCGGTAATGATGCGTCTGCTGGAAATCCTGAACTCCTTCCCGTTCATGTTCTTCGTCATCCTGCTGGTGACCTTCTTCGGACAGAATATCCTGCTGATCTTTGTGGCTATCGGGATGGTTTCCTGGCTGGATATGGCGCGTATTGTTCGCGGCCAGACGCTGAGCCTCAAACGCAAAGAGTTTATCGAAGCCGCGCAGGTAGGCGGTGTGTCCACCGGGAATATCGTGGTTCGCCATATCGTTCCTAACGTGCTGGGCGTGGTGGTGGTTTATGCCTCACTGCTGGTACCAAGCATGATCTTGTTTGAATCTTTCCTGAGCTTCCTGGGTCTGGGTACACAAGAGCCACTGAGCAGCTGGGGCGCGCTGCTAAGCGATGGCGCAAACTCGATGGAAGTTTCACCGTGGCTACTGCTTTATCCGGCGGGTTTCCTGGTCGTTACCCTGTTCTGTTTTAACTTTATCGGCGATGGCCTGCGTGATGCCCTCGACCCGAAAGACCGTTAAGGAGCGCCGTCATGACAATTATTGAAACGGCCACTGCGCCACAGGCGCAACAGCAGAATAACCTTCTGCTGGATGTGAAAGATCTCCGCGTGACCTTTAAAACGCCGGACGGGGATGTTACCGCCGTCAACGATCTCAACTTCAACCTGCGCGCGGGTGAAACGCTGGGGATCGTAGGGGAATCCGGTTCCGGAAAATCCCAGACTGCCTTTGCGCTGATGGGCCTGCTGGCTGCTAACGGCGTGATTGGGGGCTCCGCTAAATTCAACGGTCGCGAAATCCTCAACCTGCCGGAACACGAGCTGAACAAGCTGCGCGCTGAGCAGATCTCGATGATTTTCCAGGATCCTATGACCTCGCTGAACCCGTATATGCGCGTAGGCGAGCAGCTGATGGAAGTCCTGATGCTGCACAAAGGCCTGGGCAAAGCGGAAGCCTTTGAAGAGTCGGTCAAAATGCTGGATGCGGTGAAAATGCCGGAAGCGCGCAAGCGTATGCGCATGTTCCCGCACGAGTTTTCTGGCGGTATGCGTCAGCGCGTGATGATTGCGATGGCGCTGCTGTGCCGGCCAAAGCTGCTGATTGCCGATGAACCTACCACCGCGCTGGACGTTACCGTTCAGGCGCAGATCATGACCCTGTTGAACGAGCTGAAGCGCGAGTTCAACACGGCGATTATCATGATCACCCACGACCTGGGCGTAGTGGCGGGCATCTGTGACAAAGTGCTGGTGATGTACGCCGGTCGTACCATGGAATACGGCAAAGCGCGCGATGTCTTCTATCAGCCAGCCCATCCGTACTCGATTGGTCTGCTGAACGCGGTGCCGCGTCTTGATGCGGAAGGGGAATCCCTGCTCACCATTCCGGGCAACCCGCCAAACCTGCTGCGTCTGCCGAAAGGCTGTCCGTTCCAGCCGCGCTGCCCGCACGCGATGGAAATCTGCAACAGCGCTCCGCCGCTGGAAGAGTTTGCACCAGGCCGTCTGCGCGCCTGCTTTAAGCCGCAGGAGGAGCTGGTATGAACGCATTAGATGAAAAACGCAACGTGCTGCTCGAAATCGCCGATCTTAAAGTGCATTTCGACATCAAAGACGGCAAACAGTGGTTCTGGCAGCCGCCGAAGACCCTGAAAGCGGTGGACGGCGTCACGCTGCGCCTGTACGAAGGGGAAACCCTGGGCGTGGTGGGAGAGTCCGGCTGCGGTAAATCGACCTTTGCGCGAGCCATTATCGGTCTGGTCAAAGCCACCGACGGTAAAGTGGCCTGGCTGGGTAAAGATCTGCTGGGCATGAAGCCCGACGAGTGGCGCGAGGTGCGCAGCGATATCCAGATGATTTTCCAGGATCCGCTGGCATCATTAAACCCGCGTATGACCATCGGCGAGATTATTGCCGAGCCGCTGCGCACCTATCATCCGAAAATGTCTCGTCAGGAAGTGCGCGATCGCGTGAAGGCGATGATGATGAAAGTCGGCCTGTTGCCAAACCTCATCAACCGCTATCCGCATGAGTTCTCCGGCGGTCAGTGCCAGCGTATTGGTATTGCCCGTGCGCTGATCCTCGAACCGAAGCTGATTATCTGCGATGAGCCGGTTTCCGCGCTGGACGTCTCCATTCAGGCGCAGGTGGTTAACCTGCTGCAGAAGCTGCAGCGCGAAATGGGGCTGTCGCTGATCTTCATCGCGCATGACCTGGCCGTGGTGAAACACATTTCTGACCGCGTGCTGGTGATGTATCTGGGGCATGCCGTGGAGCTGGGCACCTATGACGAGGTGTACCATAATCCATTGCATCCATACACCAGAGCGCTGATGTCCGCGGTGCCGATCCCCGATCCCGATCTGGAGAAAAATAAAACCATCCAGCTTCTGGAAGGGGAATTACCCTCGCCGATTAACCCACCGTCAGGCTGCGTCTTCCGCACGCGCTGCCCGATGGCCGGGCCGGAATGTGCTAAAACGCGACCGGTTCTGGAAGGCAGTTTCCGACATGCGGTTTCCTGCCTGAAAGTAGACCCGTTATAATCGCAAGGGCTGACATGATGTCAGCCCTTATTTTTTGCGAGGTAACTGTGTCGCGTATATTCACGTCAGCCCGTCGGCGGCTATATCATTTTTTATTCGACCCTGAAACGGTTTCAGGGCGACGCTTTGAAGGTCTGTGCGGTTTATTTGCGCTCCTCAGCGTGGTAGTCATCTTTATTGAATCGGGTGCCGGGACGCAATACCACCTGACGTTTGACGAATGGCATATCTTTGTCTGGCTTGAGCTGGCGATTACCCTGGTTTTTACCGCTGAATATCTCCTCCGGGTAATAGCCTGGCCCAATCCGGCCAGATATGTTTTCAGCTTCTGGGGATTTATCGATTTAGCCACCATCCTGCCGCTCTATGTCATGTGGCTGTGGCCGGAGATTAGCCTGAGTTATGTCTTTGCCTGGCGAGCGATGCGCGTGATTCGGGTATTACGTATTCTGAAATTGCTGCGTTTTATGCCGTCATTACGCGTGTTCTGGAGTGCGATCGTCAGCGCCCGGCATCAGCTTATTTTGTTCTACTCGTTTATTGCCATCGTCATGATTGTTTTTGGCGCGCTGATGTATTTAATAGAAGGGCCTAAATATGGCTTTACGACGCTCAATGCGTCCGTCTACTGGGCCATTGTGACCGTCACGACCGTGGGCTACGGAGATATTACGCCCCATACGCCACTGGGGCGCATCGTGGCGTCCGTGCTGATTTTGATTGGCTATTCGGTGATTGCGATCCCGACGGGACTTATTACCACACACATGAGCAGCGCGTTTCAGAGCCGCAAGCAGCAGCGTAAGTGTCCTCATTGCCAGCAGGGCGAACATGAACACAGCGCGCGGTTTTGTTACCGCTGCGGCAGTGAATTGCCGGAGTAAATAAAAAAGGCTGCAATCGCAGCCTTTTTTATTATTCGCGCCAGAGAATATGGCACAGCTTGTGGTCTTTCTCGCGACAGAGCAGGACGCGGGCGAAAATATCGTTAATTTCGCCGCCGTCTTCATCGGCCAGCCCAATCACCACTTCGGCAAAGAAGTCAGGATTCAGGTCGAAATCCACATGCTCAGCCCAGTCTTCTGAAGGGTCGAACAATTCAGCGCCGCCGCGCTCTTCGAACTGCAGATTGAAGAGGATCACGTCTGCGGGATCGAGATTATCAACCGCCAGTTCGAGAAAAATGTCATAGGCCTGCTCGAGCGTTTCGTCTTCGGTCAGGCGATTGTTCAGATCCATTTCCATGATGACTACCTGTTTAACATCGTTGGGCACGTTTTACAGCAACGGACTAAAGAAGTAAAACAGTCGTTCGGCAATTCTCTGCCACATCGGACGTTTTACCCACAGTCTGGCATCCAGCAGCCGCGAGCGGGAGATATAATCATCCTGCACCGCCGCAAGGTCGCCGCCAAAGCCGGCATCATCAATGACCAGCGTGATTTCAAAGTTTAGCCACAGGCTGCGCATATCCAGGTTGACCGTTCCCACCAGGCTCAGCTCACCGTCGACAAGAACGCTCTTGGTGTGGAGCAATCCGCCTTCAAACTGATAAATTTTTACCCCTGCGGCCAGCAGTTCGCTGAAGAATGCCCGGCTGGCCCAGCCCACCAGTAGGGAGTCATTTTTGCGTGGCAAAATGATGCTGACATCGACACCGCGCTGCGCGGCGGTACAGATCGCGTGCAGGAGGTCGTCGCTGGGGACAAAGTAGGGCGTCGTCATGATCAGATATTCACGCGCCGAGTAGGTTGCCGTCAGCAGCGCCTGATGGATTAAGTCCTCCGGGAAGCCCGGCCCGGAAGCAATGGTATGAATGGTGTGACCGCTCGCCTCTTCAAACGGCATGATATTGCCGTCCGGCGGTGGCGGCAGGATACGCTTGCCGGTTTCTATTTCCCAGTCGCAGGAATAAACGATGCCCATCGAGGTGGCAATCGGCCCCTCCATTCGCGCCATCAAATCAACCCATTGACCTACGCCCGAGTCCTGTTTGAAGAAGCGCGGGTCAACCATATTCATGCTGCCGGTGTAGGCAATATAGTTATCGATCATGATCATTTTGCGATGCTGACGGAGATCCATCCTGCGCAGAAACACGCGCAGGAGATTCACCTTCAGCGCTTCAACCACTTCGATCCCGGCATTACGCATCATGCCCGCCCAGGGGCTACGGAAAAATGCCACGCTACCCGCGGAGTCAAGCATCAGGCGGCAATGAATGCCGCGCCGCGCGGCGGCCATCAGCGATTCAGCGACCTGGTCAGCCATCCCGCCGGGCTGCCAGATATAAAAAACCATCTCGATATTATGACGAGCCAGCTGAATATCGCGGATTAACGCCTGCATGACGTCATCGGACGAGGTCAGCAGCTGCAGTTGATTGCCCTTAACGCCGCCAATCCCCTGACGGCGCTCGCACAGCTTAAACAGTGAGGAGGCGACGCTGCTGTTCTCCTCGGCAAAAATATGTTTGCAGGCCTTAAGATCGTTCAGCCACTTCGCGGTGGAGGGCCACATGGCACGGGCGCGCTCGGCGCGGCGTTTACCCAGATGAAGCTCGCCGAAAGAGAGATAGGCAATAATTCCCACCAGCGGGAGGATATAAATGATCAGAAGCCAGGCCATGGCAGAGGGTACGGCTCTGCGCTTCATCAGGATGCGTAATGTCACACCCGCGATTAACAGCCAGTATCCCAAAATGACCAGCCAACTCACCACGGTGTAGAAGGTTGTCATAGGTAAAAAAATCCTTTTGAAAGCGTATTGTTATGAGTGTACGCATCAGGATTCATCTGGCAAATAAAAACGCCAGGTAAAAGCGCTGGTTTGCTGCCGGGTTGGGTTTATAATGGCGACTCTGTAAGTTAAAGAGTTGTAGACATGAAGCGCAGTAGAACAGAAGTAGGGCGCTGGCGCATGTTGCGACAGGTGAGTCGTCGCAAGGCTCGTTGGCTGGAAGCACAATCCCGCCGCAATATGCGTATTCACGCCATCAGAAAATGTGGATTGACCAGGCACCGCAATGCGTTGCTGTTCGCAGTCCAGGATATCTGAAACCATGAGGGCACCGTAACGGGTGCCCGCTGATTTTATAGCGTCTGATTTTTTAGGAATAGCGTATTTGCAGCGATATTCCTGTTGTGTTTAGCAAAAGGAGGGAGAAGTGTTTGCGGAGTTTGGCGTACTGAATTTCTGGACGTATGTTGTCGGCGCGTTTTTTATCGTGCTGGTGCCAGGGCCGAATACCCTGTTTGTGCTAAAAACCGGGATCGGTCACGGCGTTAAAAAAGGGTATCTTGCCGCCACGGGCGTGTTTATCGGCGATGCGGTGCTGATGTTTCTGGCCTGGGCGGGCGTCGCGGCATTAATCCAGACCACGCCGGTACTGTTTAATATCGTGCGCTATCTCGGGGCTTTCTATCTGCTCTGGCTGGGTGGCAAAATGCTCTGGTCAGTGGTGAACCGCCAGAAAAATGCCCATGAGAGCGGCCCCGAACCGGCCAGTATGATCATGAAACGTTCGCTGGTGTTAAGCCTGACCAATCCCAAAGCGATTCTGTTCTACGTATCGTTCTTCGTTCAGTTCATTGACGTGAATGCGCAGAGTACCGGAACTTCTTTCCTGATCCTCGCGACGACGCTGGAGTTGATAAGCTTTATGTACATGAGCTTCCTGATCTTCTCCGGCGCGTTTGTCACGCGTTATCTGAAAACGAAAAAGAAACTGGCAAAGCTGGGGAACGGGCTGATAGGGCTGCTGTTTGTCGGGTTTGCGGCGAGGCTAGCGTCGCTGCATTGATGGTTTGAAAGGCTCCTGAGGGAGCCTTTTTTATTATGTTTGACAACCCTTCACTATTTAGTTGTATAGTGCAACTAAATGATGAGGGCACAACATGCACAGCGAAACCCCGGTAGTCAGTGTTATTCGACGTTCCTCGCGCCTGATGGTGCGAGAGTTAGGTTTTATGGCCTCGACCCTGGCCTCAACGAATTACTCACCGTCGGCCGTCCATACCCTGGTCGAAATAGCCCTACGCAAAGAGATGACGGCGAGTCAGCTGGTGCAGCTGCTGGGCCTGGATAAATCCAGCGTCAGCCGGATGCTGGCTCGCCTGATTGCCGCGGGCGAACTCGAGGAAGTGACTTCACCTGAAGATGCGAGAGCGAAGAGTCTCAGGCTGACCGCGAAAGGTCATGAGACGGTCAGTAAAATTAATACCTTTAGCAACGAGCGCGTGGTCTCAGCAATAAAGAGTCTGGCTCCTGCGCAGCAGCAGACCATTTCTCAGGGACTTTCCCTTTATGCCAACGCGCTGCTGGCGTGCCGTGAGACAGGCAGCGACACGCTGCCCGACGAGCTCACGATAGTGCAGGGATATATTCCCGGCATGATTGGCCGTGTCGCGGAGATGCACGGGGTCTATTACGCGCGCGAGCATCATTTTGGCCGTTTTTTTGAGGCTAAAGTGGCCGCAGGAGTTGCAGAATTTAGTGACCGCCTGGATAAGCCATGCAACCAGATCTGGCTGGCGGTGATGAACGGCAGGATAGTGGGGTCAGTGGCGATAGATGGTGAGGATTTAGTGCCGGGTGAAGCGCATCTTCGCTGGTTTATTCTCGACGATGGCTGCCGGGGACACGGGGTGGGGAAAAAACTGCTGACCGATGCGATGCGCTTTTGCGACAGCGCTGGTTTCTCTGCTGTGCATCTATGGACATTCAATAAGCTGACCGCCGCACGGCGTTTATACGAATCGTTTGGATTTACGCTCGTCAAGGAGTGGGAGGGCGATCAGTGGGGAACCCTTATAACGGAGCAGCAGTTTACCCGGCGCAGAGACGCGTAACCTCTACTATAAAAAAGGCTCCTTTCGGAGCCGCTTTGGTATCAGAACACTTTCTTGTACGGTCTGACCGTCACTTTCGCATATACACCTGCGGCAACATACGGATCTGCGTCAGCCCATGCCTGAGCGCTTTCCTGAGATTCAAACTCAGCAATCACTGTGGAACCGGCAAAACCGGCGGCGCCAGGATCGTTGCTGTCTACTGCAGGCATTGGGCCGGCGGTCAGTAAACGGCCTTCATCCTGGAGCAGCTGCAAACGTGCCAGATGCGCAGGGCGCACAGACTGGCGTTTTTCGAGCGAATCAGCAACATCTTCAGAGTAAATCACGTAAAACACGGCGAAGCTCCTTAACCGGTAAAAGTGTCAGTTACGTTATGTGAAAGGGCAAACGACTGCAATGTAAAATAAAAACAATGTTAATACCCTGATCTGAATGCGCCTTTTTTGGCCTCTTATGCGCTAAAGTTGCGCCAGAACAAAGTGTCTTATTGAATATGATTGCTATTTGCATTTAAAATCAGTGTTCGGTTTTTTAACGTTGATGATTATGACTTCGATGACCCTTGATTTACCTCGCCGCTTCCCCTGGCCGACGCTGCTTTCTGTCGTGATTCACGGTGCTGTTGTGGCGGGTTTGCTGTATACCTCGGTTCATCAGGTTATTGAAATGCCCGCGCCCGCGCAGCCGATTTCGGTGACGATGGTATCGCCAGCGGATCTCGAACCGCCGCAGGCTGCACCTCCGCCACCGCAGCCGGTGGCTGAACCTGAGCCAGAGCCCGAGCCTGTTCCGCCGCCACCGAAGGAAGCGCCGGTGGAGATCCACAAGCCTGAACCGAAGCCAAAACCTAAGCCGAAGCCAAAACCGGTGAAGAAGGTCGAGGAGCGTCCGAAACGCGAGGAACGTCCGGTTGAACCACGTGCGACCCAGACGGTCGAGAATGCGGCGCCTTCGCGTCCGGTGATGAATAACACCGCAACTGCGCCTAAGCCGACAGTCAGTGCCCCTGCGGGCCCGCGCGCGCTGAGTCGCAACCAGCCTCAGTATCCGGCGCGGGCGCAGGCCTTACGTATTGAAGGCCGCGTACGGGTTAAATTTGACGTCACTGCCGATGGCCGCGTGGATAACGTGGAAATCTTGTCCGCTCAGCCTTCCAATATGTTTGAGCGCGAAGTGAAATCGGCGATGCGCAGATGGCGCTATGAAGCCGGAAAACCGGGCAGCGGACTGATTGTGAATATTGTTTTCCGCCTGAACGGCGGGGCGCAGATGGAATAAAAAAAGCCTCCTGATGGAGGCTTTTTTTTGCCTGTCAATCAGGCCTGCGGAAGTTGACGAGGTTTTCCCTCGCTATCCACTGCAACATAAATAAACAGCGCTTCAGTGGCCTTATAACGCTGTCCAATGGGTTCAGAAGAGACTTTCTTAACCCATACTTCGATGTTGATTGAAATAGAGGTGTTGCCGCGTTTGACGCAGCGCGCGTAGCAGCAAACCACGTCTCCCACCGCAACCGGGCGCAGGAAGGTCATGCCGTCCACTCGCACAGTCACCACGCGCCCGTGGGCAATCTCTTTTGCCAGAATTGCGCCGCCCATATCCATCTGCGACATCAGCCAGCCGCCAAAAATATCGCCATTGGCATTGGTGTCAGCGGGCATTGCCAGTGTGCGTAAAACCAGTTCGCCCTGCGGGGCGTTAGTTGTTGTCATTGTTTTAACTCGTAACGGAAGACTTCAGGCGGGATGCTACTATGATTTCACAGCGGAGAGAATAGACCAGAACGCCTGTCGTAGACGTTCTGGTCAGTCATTAATCAGTGCTTGTCGTCCTGCGGCATGTGGCGATAGATGTATACGCCGCTTAACAGCGTGAAGATAAGCGTCATCGCGGTCAGGCCGAAGACCTTAAAGTTGACCCAGATATTCTGCGGCAGCCAGAAGGCGATATAGATGTTGGCGAGACCACAGAGAATAAAGAAGACCGCCCAGGCGATATTCAGACGGGACCAGACTTCCTGAGGTAGCGTCAGCTCTTTGCCCAGCATGCGCTGGATCAGCGGCTTTTTCATGACCCACTGGCTAATTAACAATGCGCCCGCAAACAGCGCGTAAATAACGGTCACTTTCCACTTAATAAATTCATCATTGTGGAAGAAAAGAGTCAGCCCGCCGAATACGGCGACCAGAACGAACGTTATCAGCGCCATCTTTTCGACTTTACGATAGCGAACCCAGCTGTAGATGAGTACAACAGCGGTCGCAACGATCAGCGCAGTGGTCGCGGCATAAATGTCATACAGCTTATAAAAAGCAAAAAAGACCACGAGCGGTAAAAAATCAAGAAACTGCTTCATTCTGTGATTCCATCTTCTGAGCGGGGCGGGAGGCAGCGATGCCGCCCGCCTCAGGATTACTGACGAATTAACATATACAGGCGGAACAGATAGACCAGCAGTACCGCTGAAATCAGGTTGCTCAGCGTATTCGCCACTACCGCACCAACATTTGGCGTTAATACCGCAAAATTCGGTGCAAACAACAGCAGGAGCGTTTTGGCGAGCAGCCAGCCGATCACGGCGGGAGCCACCAGACGCATATTAGCCCATGCCAGTCTGATGCTGCTGCGCATCGCGGTAAAAATCCCCATTTTATCCTGCACCACCATCACAGGCGCAAATGAGAGCACGATAGCCAGTAATACGCCCGGCACCACCACCAGCATAATCCCCATTTGCACCAGCATGGTGGTTAAAAAGATCAGAATAAACAGCTTAGGTAAGACTGGCGCACTCGCACCAATCGCCCGTAAGGCGCTGACCCGGTGACCCGCCGAGACCAGCTGAATCATCAGCAAAACGCCGCCCGCCAGAACCGCATTACCGATCAGGCCCGAGAACGTGGACGCGGCAGACGCCCGCAGCAGAATTTGCTGCTGCTCCGGCGTCATGTTTTGCACCAGTTCAAACAGCCCCACGCTTCCGGCAAGATGGTCGCCCTGGCTCAGGCTGGCAATCTGTTCTTCACTCGGTGAGAAGGCATGGCCCAGCACCACCGTGATAAAGGCACATAGCAACGCGATCAGTAAAAAGGTTATGAACTGATTGCGGAAAAAGTTTCCCGTGTCACGGTAGACAGACTTCGCCGTGATAGACATGCACTCTCCTTGAGTATTGCAGGTGTTAATTAGCCGGCAATTGTACACCGGATGCACCTGCTGTGGCAGCATCAAGGCTTGTATGGAAAAGCATATCTTTGTAAAGCGGCGGTAATCCAACGCGCGCCCGGGCGCGATTGCAGGCTTCGTTGACCTGCCCATCTTCCCCCGACATGGCAAATTCCCGGCACGGGCTGGGCCGGTCATCATAGATAGAACATCGGGTAGAGACCCCTGGCTCACCCTGTAGCGCTACGCAGCGGGCCTGCTTTTGGTTTGTGCCGCTCATGCAGCGCAGAAAGGGCGTTAACGGCTCAGTAAGATGAACCGGAACGGTACCGCCGCCATCGCTGGCTTCGGCCCAGTAGAAAGAGACTCGAAAATACGCACAACAGGCTCCGCACGTCATGCACGGGTTAATGTCACTCATGGCACACCTGCAAAAGAAGAACGCATCAAATCAACTTGTGAGAGCGATAAATTATCCAGCCGTCAGAGGAAGAGCAAGAGGGGAAAAAGGGAAAATTTTGTAACCGTGAAATGCCAAAAATTGACATGGAAACAACTTATCGCTTTTGGACGCGTAACAAAAAATTAATCCAGATCAATGAATGTTAAGTTACTGGTTTTAATGTGATCTGTAGCAGATCACTTATTACTCATTTGTGAGTATATTCTCATCCGCGATTAAAACCACAACGATGGAGCGGATATGAAAAAATTAGCGGTGGCAGCCCTTGTATTAAGCAGTCTCTCTGGCGGCGCGTATGCGCATGAAGCAGGCGAATTCTTTATTCGTGCCGGTTCGGCTACGGTTCGCCCGACTGAAGGATCGGATAACGTGCTGGGTATGGGCGGTTTTAACGTCAGTAATAACACCCAGTTAGGGTTAACGTTCACCTATATGGCGACGGAAAACGTTGGTGTTGAGCTTCTGGCTGCAACGCCGTTCCGTCATCGCGTGGGCCTGGGCGCAACCGGTGATATCGCTACGGTTCACCATTTACCGCCAACGCTGATGGCGCAATGGTACTTTGGCGATGCCAGCAGCAAGGTGCGTCCTTATATTGGCGCCGGTGTGAACTACACCACCTTCTTTGACGAGAAGTTTAACGATACCGGTAAAGAGGCCGGTCTGACTGACCTCAGCCTGAAAGATTCATGGGGTATGGCGGGGCAGGTCGGTCTGGACTATCTGATTAACCGCGACTGGCTGATTAACGCCTCGGTCTGGTACATGGATATTGATACGGACGTACGCTTCAAGGCGGGCGGTCAGCAGCAAAGTATCAATACTCGCCTGGATCCGTGGGTGTTTATGTTCTCTGCGGGTTATCGTTTCTAATCCCCCGTCAAACTGGCCACAGGGTGGCCAGTTTGCTTTGCTCACTTCAAAACGACGGATAAACCGGCCGCTCATCAAGCTTTACGCAGTGCCTCAGGATATTTTCCCCATCATATAAATAGCTGAAAGCGTCGCTGGACAGGGAATGAAAGAGAATATCGCCGTTGGCAAACGGGATGATTTCGGTATCACCTGCACGTTTATGTCCCGCGCCGGTTTCAAAATGGCCGCGCCATCGTTCCTGGGTATGGTCATAAACGTGCAGAATGACCTCGATAAGTCCTCTTTGCGGACAATTAAGGCGCAGGAAGGTAGAAGAGAAATTCAGGGACAGCGCATGGAAGGGAATTAATAAGGCGAAAACCAGTAAAGCTCGTAAATACATCAAACCGCGAAAACCTCCTTCAAAAGGGAAGTGAGATTTTACTTAAGTCAAAGATCGCGTTTTTGCCGTGGATCAAGATGTCTTATAATTCAATGCGATAAAGGCCCCTCGCGAGGCCCCTGGCGATCATTTTTGAATCAAATAGCGAATGGTCGGGCCATCCTGCTGGATATCCAGCACCGTGTAGCCGTGGTTTTTCGCATCCAGCGGAATGTTGTTAATGGACTGCGGGCAGTCGCTGACCACTTCCAGAATTTCCCCTTTTTTGAGCTGCGGTAGGGCTTCAAGCGTGGCAACAGCCGGATAAGGGCAGGGTTCACCAACCATATCCAGACGGTAATCGGGCACGATCTCTTTCATGCAGCATTCTCCTGGGTTTCTGTTTTAACACTCGCGCGACGGAAGAAGCGTTTCTCCTGCGCGATAACCAGTAAAAAAGCGACCAGCAGCAGGGCATAGGTGACCAGCAGGCCGCCGAGAGGGCCGAAGGTGCTCAGCAGGTTGACCTTGTCCCAGCTCGTGGCAAGCGCCGGGGACAGATCGTCCCAGAAGTACGCCAGGATCGTCGAGCCGATAACATTTCCCAGGCCCACCCACCAGTAATGCACCTGACCTTCAACGGCGCGGTACATCCAGCCGGTTTCACACCCGCCAGCCAGCACTATACCGAAGCCGAACAGCAGGCCGCCAATGACCGCGTTAGGACCGGCCCACATGATTTTCGGTTCAACGCCGAGCTGAACATAGCTGAAGATACCGATGGCGCTGACCGCCATCCCGGCGATAATCGCCTTCGCCATCATCGTCCGGCCGGTGATCCACATATCGCGAAACGCGGAGGTAAAGCAGATCTGCGCGCGTTCAATGAGCAGGCCAAAACCCACGCCGAACAGCATCGCCAGGCCGAGTTTGGGCTGATTCATCGAAGTGCAAAGCGCCCAGGCGACCATAGCCATAAAGACCAGCATACCGAGGCGGAAACGACGACGCGCCTGGTCCGGCTTCTGGGTTAACGGTGACGCTGCGCTGACTTTTGTCATTTTCACCGGAATGCGGAACAGCGGCAGCAGGGTGAATTTTGCGCCAAAGTAAGAGCCGATGGCCGTGGCGACAGCAAAGAACCAGGCGTGAAGCGAAAACTGAGGAATCCCCGTAAAGAAAGCGGCCAGGTTACAGCCCATCGCCAGACGGGCGCCAAACCCGGCAATGATGCCGCCGACCACCGCCTGCATTATTCGAATACGGCTTTTGGGCATCCGCAACTTAACGTTGTTTGCCCACAGCGCCGCCGCGAAACAGCCGCCGAACATGCCGATGATCATCATCCCGTCGATGCGGGTAAGCGGCGTGCCGTCCAGATGAATGAGTTTAAAGTACCCCCACTCTTCGGCATGCACGCCAGCGAGCTGTAGCAACTGACCACCCCAACGGGTGAACTCGCCGGTCACGGCCCAGAAGGTGCCGGTGATGCCGAAATAGTAGGTAGAGAGAATGCCTGCCGCGATAACGGCCGGGACAGGTGACCAGAACTTAACCAGGTAAGTCTGTTTGAAGGCGTGCCATGACATGAATAAGCCTCTGAACTCAGAAGGATTAAAGATAAAAAAGAGTCCAGATCATACGCTTGCACGCCAGAATGGAAAGCCATTCACGCCGAAAATATCGACGGGATCAATTTTGAGGTAATCCGTTGTAGAAGGTGGGGAAGGAAGGGTAACCGTCTGGCAGGAAGCCAGACGGTAGAGAGGTTATGCTTTACGCGTCGCCGCTTTCATTGCGGTCACAAACGCTTTTAGCTCGGCCAGCATCTGCTCTGGCTTGTCCACGTTCTTCTCGATGATCTTCACAATTGCGGAGCCGGAGATGGCACCTGCCGCCTTCGCGTCAATCGCTGCGCTGACCTGATCCGGGGAGGAAATCCCGAACCCCTGCAGCGGAGGCGCGGCATGGTACTCGGCCAGCTTCTCCACCAGATGATGCAGCGGCAGTGCGGCTTTATTCTCGGCACCGGTCACGCCCGCGCGGGAGAGCAGGTAGGTATAGCCGCGTCCGTAAGAGGCAATCTGGCGCAGCAGGGCGTCATCGGCGTTCGGCGGGCAGATGAAAATCGGGGCGACGTTATGGCGCATGGCCGCCTGACGGAATGGCGCAGATTCCTCGACCGGCACGTCTGCCACCAGAACGGAGTCGACGCCCACGCGTGCGCACTCGGCGTAAAACTCATCGATACCGCGGTTGAACACCAGGTTGGCGTACATCAGCAGGCCGATCGGAATGGTCGGGTGCTTCTGGCGAATCGCCGCCAGCATCTCGAAGCACTGGGTCGGCGTCACGCCGGAGGCGAATGCGCGCAGGGTCGCATTCTGGATGGTCGGGCCATCCGCCAGCGGATCGGAGAACGGAATACCCAGCTCCAGCGCGTCGGCCCCGGCCTCAATCAGGGTGTCGATAATCTTCAGCGACTGTTCCGGACCCGGATCGCCCAGGGTGACGAAGGGAACGAACGCGCCTTCCTGGCGGGATTTCAGCTCTGCAAATACGTTATCGTAGCGTTCCATCAGATTTCCCCTCGTGCTTTCAGAATATCGTGAACGGTGAAGATATCTTTGTCACCGCGTCCGGAAAGGTTCACCACCAGCAGCTGCTCTTTTTCCGGGTTTTCTTTCATCATTTTCAGCGCGTGCGCCAGGGCGTGCGAAGACTCCAGCGCCGGGATGATCCCTTCGCTGCGGCACAGCGTTTTAAAGGCTTCCAGCGCTTCGTCATCGGTAATGGAGACATAGTCCGCGCGGCCGGTACTGTTCAGGAACGCATGCTGTGGCCCGACGGACGGGAAGTCGAGGCCGGCAGAAATAGAGTAAGACTCTTCAATCTGACCCTCATCGGTTTGCATCATCGGGGATTTCATCCCGAAGTAGATCCCCACGCGGCCATGCTTCAGCGGCGCGCCGTGTTCACCCGATTCAATGCCGTGACCGGCAGGCTCGACGCCAATCAGACCGACGCTGGCGTCGTCGATAAAGTCTGCGAACATGCCGATGGCGTTAGACCCGCCGCCAACGCAGGCGATCACCGCATCCGGCAGGCGACCCTCTTTATCGAGGATCTGCGCTTTGGTCTCTTCACCGATCATGCGCTGGAATTCGCGCACGATAGTCGGGAACGGGTGCGGGCCCGCCGCGGTACCGAGCATATAGTGCGAGGTTTCATAGCTGCCAGACCAGTCGCGAAGCGCTTCGTTACAGGCATCCTTCAGCGTCGCGGAGCCGCTGTGCACCGGGATCACTTCCGCTCCCATCAGACGCATACGGAAGACGTTCGGAGACTGACGCTCAACGTCTTTCGCTCCCATATAGATGCGGCATTTCAGGCCGAGCAGGGCGCTGGCAAGCGCAGAGGCCACGCCGTGCTGACCCGCACCGGTTTCGGCGATGATTTCGGTTTTGCCCATACGCTTCGCGAGCAGCGCCTGGCCCAGCACCTGGTTAGTTTTATGCGCGCCGCCGTGCAGCAGGTCTTCACGCTTCAGATACAGCGTAGTTTTGGTGCCTTCCGTCAGGTTGCGGCATTTGGTCAGCGCGGTCGGACGACCGGCGTAATTTTTCAGCAGGTCGGTAAATTCCGCCTGAAACGCCGGATCTTTCTGCGCGCTGACAAACGCTTCTTCCAGCTGGCGCAGCGCGGGCATCAGGATTTGCGGGACGTACATCCCGCCGAACTCACCAAAATACGGGTTAAGTAATGTCGTCATCTTCTCTTCCTTAATATGCACGCAGAGTTTTAAAAACCGAGGCCAGCTTGCTGGCATCTTTGATACCCGGTTGGGACTCTACGCCTGAATTGAAATCGAGGCCTGCGCAGCCGGTTTTAGCGGCTTCTACGCAGTTATCCGGGCTTAATCCGCCCGCCAGCAGGACGTTGTCCAGCTTTTCGGCGTTCAGCAGCGACCAGTCAAAACGCTGGCCGGTACCGCCCTGGCCGTTATCGAGGACGTATTTATCCACATGGTTCAGGTTACGCGAGGGCAACGTATCGCCAACGCTTTGCGCTTTCCAGATTTGCACCTGTGGTGCCAGCGCGGCGCGCAGGGCATCGATGTAGCTCTGGTCTTCATCGCCGTGGAGCTGCACCGCGCTCAGGGATAACGCCTCGGCTTTTGCCGCAACGTCTGCAATATCTGCATTGCGGAAAACGCCCACGTAGCTAAGCGGAGCCGCTGCGATGATCTTACGCGCCTGCTCTTCGCTGACCGCGCGTGGAGAGGAATCGACAAAGATCAGCCCGCCGTAAATCGCCCCGGCTTCATACGCGGCCTGGGCATCCTGTTCGCGGGTTAAGCCGCAGACTTTATTTTCACCCAGCAGCACGCGACGCACGGCCGCGTTGAGATCGTCATGTTCCATCATGGCGGAGCCAATCAGGAAACCGTTGGCGAAGTGGCTCAGCTCGCGCACCTGGGCGTAGCTGTTAATGCCGGATTCGCTGATCACCGTGACGCCAGACCCCAGACGCGGCGCCAGCTGACGCGTACGGTTAAGGTCAATGGACAGGTCGCGCAGATCGCGGTTGTTAATGCCGACCACTTTGGCTTCCAGCGCAATCGCGCGCTCCAGCTCCTCTTCGTTGCTCACTTCGGTCAGCACGCCCATGTTCAGGCTGTGCGCCACGGCGGAAAGCTGGCGATACTGCTCGTCGTCGAGCACTGAGAGCATCAGCAGGCAGGCGTCGGCCTGGTAAAAACGCGCCAGCCAGATCTGATACGGGTCGATAATAAAGTCTTTGCACAGGATCGGCTGCGGCGCGATGCCGCTGACGATCGGCAGAAAATCGAAGCTGCCCTGAAAATATTTCTCATCCGTCAGCACGGAGATGGCTGAAGCATGATGCTTATAAATGCCGGCAATACGCGCCGGGTCGAAATCGTCACGAATAACGCCTTTGGACGGGGACGCTTTTTTGCACTCAAGAATAAACGCGGTGCGCGTACCCCGCAGGGCGTCATAGAAACGACGGCTGCTCGGGACGACGTCATTCTGGAAACTCGCAAGCGGCTGCTGTTGCTTGCGGGCTTCCACCCAGATGGCCTTATCGGCAACGATTTTCGCTAAAACGGTCTGCATTCTTTACCCTCTTGCCGCAAGTGCGGTAACGCGATCGTAAGCTGCACCGGAGCGCAGTACATCCAGAACTTTTTGAACGTTGGCCTTCAGGTCTTCCTCACCGTGCAAACGCATCAGCATGGCGACGTTGGCAGCAACGGCGGCCTCATGGGCGACCTCTCCTTTACCTTGTAATAAGCGCGTGAGAATGTCACGGTTTTCTTCCGGCGTACCGCCTGACAGCGCTTCCTGATGGTATGGCGCAAGGCCGAAGTCGGCAGCCTCCAGCTGATAGCTCAGAATTTCGCCGTCGCGCAGTTCGGCCACCAGCGTCGGGGCATGAAGAGAAACCTCATCCATACCGCCGCTGTGCACCACGGCGGCACGCTGATAACCCAGCACGCGCAGCGTCTCGGCAATCGGCAGTACCAGCTCAGGGCTGTAAACGCCAATCAGCGCCAGCGGCGGGTGGGCCGGGTTGATCAGCGGGCCGAGCACGTTAAACAGCGTGCGGGTTTTAAGCTGCTGACGAACCGGCATTGCGTGGCGGAAACCGGTGTGATACTTCGGCGCAAACAGGAAGCAGACGCCCAGGTCATCCAGCGCTTCACGGGAACGCTCGGCGTTCATATCGAGGTTAATACCGAATGCGGCGAGCAGATCGGAAGAACCTGACCGGCTGGAAACGCTGCGGTTACCATGCTTCGCGACCTTCAAACCGCACGCCGCAGCCACGAAGGCGCTGGCGGTGGAGATATTGATGCTGTTACTGCCGTCACCGCCGGTACCGACGATATCTGCAAACTGATAGTCCGGGCGCGGGAACGGGGCGGCATTTTCCAGCAGGGCCGTAGCGGCACCGGCGATCTCCTGCGGGCTTTCGCCGCGCACCTTCATGCTCACCAGCGCGGCTGCCAGCTGTTCCGGCTTCAGCTCACCGCGAACCACGGCGGAGAAGAGCTGATGGCTCTCCTGCTGGCTCAGGGTCTGCGCCTGATACAGTTTTTCCAGAATCGGCTGCAGGGTATTGGTCTGCTCCAGCTTCTGTAACGCCCAGTCGAGCGTCTGCTCCAGCAGGCGGGCGCCGTGGGAGGTCAGGATCGATTCCGGGTGGAACTGCAGGCCGCAGACGCGGTCCGCATCGTGGCGCACCGCCATCACCATGCCTTCAAACGAGGCGTTGATCGTCAGCCCGGCGGGAATATTGCTGCCAACCAGCGAGTGATAGCGCGCGACCGGGAGCGGGTTCGGCAGGCCGGCAAACATCGCCTGGCCGTCATGTTCAATGCTGGACGCTTTACCGTGCAGGATCTCACCCGCCTGGCCAACGTAGCCGCCATAGGCTTCAACAATCGCCTGATGGCCGAGGCAGATGCCGACGATCGGCAGTTTTCCGCGCATGCGGGTCAGCAGCTCCGGCATACAGCCGGCTTCACTCGGTGCGCCTGGCCCCGGGGAGAGCATCAGCACCGGGTTTTGCATGGTTGCCAGACGGTCAATCAGGGTCTGGGCCGGAACGTGGTTGCGGTAGATAACGACGTTGTGGCCATTCGCACGCAGCTGATCTGCCAGGTTATAGGTAAAGGAGTCGATATTATCGAGCAGCAGAATGTCAGCCATCAGAAAATCTCCTGTGCATGGTGTGCGGTAGCAATGGCGCGAAGGACCGCACGGGCTTTACTGCGCGTTTCGTCAGCTTCAGACTGCGGAACAGAATCAAGAACAATCCCCGCACCCGCCTGGACGGTGGCGATACCGTCTTCGACATAGGCGGAGCGGATTACGATGCAGGTGTCGAGATCGCCGTGCGCGGTGAAGTAACCCACCGCGCCGCCGTAGCTGCCGCGACGGCGTCCTTCGGCGGCGGCAATCAGCTGCATGGCGCGCACTTTCGGCGCGCCGCTGAGGGTGCCCATGTTCATACAGGCGCGGTAGGCGTGCAGTACGTCGAGATCGTGGCGCAGCTCGCCAACCACGCGGGAGACCAGGTGCATCACGAACGAATAGCGGTCGACTTTGGTCAGGTCCGCCACGTAGCGGCTGCCGGGAGTACAAATGCGTGCCAGATCGTTACGCGCCAGGTCAACCAGCATCAGGTGCTCGGAGAGTTCTTTGTGGTCGGTACGCATTTCGAGTTCGATGCGGCTGTCCAGATCGCGGTCAAGCGAGCCATCGGCGCGACGCCCGCGCGGACGGGTTCCGGCAATCGGGTAGATCTCAATCTGACGGCTGGTGGCATCGTACTTCAGCGAGCTTTCCGGCGAGGCGCCGAACAGCGTGAATTCGTTGTCCTGCATGAAGAACATGTAAGGGCTTGGGTTACTCTTTTTCAGCACGTCGTAGGCTGCGAGCGGCGACGGGCAGGGCAGCGAGAAGCGACGGGACGGCACGACCTGGAAAATTTCCCCGGCGCGAATCGCTTTTTGCATCTGGCGAACCACGGCGCCGTACTGATCGTCAGTCTGGTTAACGTCGCAGGTCATTTTCTCCACGCGCTGCACCGGCAGCGCGGGTGGTGCTTCCGTCATCTGCTGCTGCAGCTGAGCGATGCGGTGCTCAAGACGGTTTTTCTCAGCGGCAGACGGCGTGAACAGGCTTGCCTGGATGCGGGTGTATTGCTTCTGGTGGTCGATCACCAGCAGCGTTTCAGCCAGATAGAAGCAATAATCCGGGCAGCGATTACCCTGCTCGGTTTCCGGCAAATCTTCAAAACCGGCAACCAGGTCGTAAGCAAACAGCCCGCCGAAGAACATCGCTTCACGCTCGTCTTGCGGCACGGTGACCAGATTCTGCAGCAGGCGGAAGGCATCGAAAACGGACAGGGAGCAGAGGCGCGCGTCTTCGTCCAGCAGCTGGCTCACCGGCGGGAAATGCAGAATGCGCATTTCTGGATGATGTTCGTTTTCAATGCCTGAAGGCAGGGCGGCATCCAGCAGCGGCAGCAGCGATGCGCCATTGTCTGATAATGCCTTGATGGTGACAGTGTCACCTAAAGCGGTAATGCGCAGCGCGCTATCGACCAGCAGCAGGCTTTTGAGATCGTCCTTGCTGTCGATATCCGCCGATTCCAGCAGCAGCGTTGCCGGACGTGCCCCGCACACCTGATGAAACAGCGCGGTCGGGTTGTGGCGATAGGCCGCCTCGCAGGTCAGCAGTTCGAGATGAGGTTTGGCTGTTTGCATGTTGTTGTTCTCATATTTTGTTCAAAAAAAAGCCCGCTGGGTAGCGGGCGGGTATCTGTTTGCATTTCGCAGACGCGTGACACTGCCCGAAGATCAGGAAGTGCGCCACCAGCCGTGCAGAGTGAAATGTGCGGTCATTTTCAGATACCTTTCTCGTGTGAACTTGCGTACTAGTTAACTAGTTCGATGGCAAGTTGTCAACCCTTGATTTCAGAATTTCGCGTTAAGTCGGTATCATGGTGTTTTCGGATGTCTCCAACCTGTTATGGGAAGTGCTTTGAGCGATACCACCTACGCCATTATTTATGATTTACACAGCCATACTCAGGCCTCTGACGGCCTGCTGACACCCGAAGCCCTGGTTCATCGCGCCGTTGAAATGCGTGTCGGCACGCTGGCGATAACCGATCACGATACGACAGATGCCATTCCGGCGGCGCGCGCCGAGATCGCCCGCAGCGGGCTGGCGCTGAATCTGGTGTCCGGCGTCGAGATCTCGACCGTCTGGGAAAACCATGAGATTCATATTGTTGGCCTGAATATCGATATAGACCATCCGGCACTTACGGCATTTTTGCAAGAACAAAAAACGCGCCGCAATCAGCGCGCAGAGATGATCGGCGAGCGTCTGGAAAAGGCGCATATTCCGGGCGCGCTGGAAGGCGCGCAAAAGATGGCGAACGGCGGGGCGGTCACCCGCGGTCATTTCGCCCGTTTTCTGGTCGACGCGGGCAAAGCGACGACTATGGCGGACGTCTTTAAAAAGTATCTGGCGCGCGGTAAAACCGGATACGTTCCGCCACAGTGGTGTACAATAAAACAAGCTATTGATGTGATTCATCATTCTGGCGGTAAGGCCGTGCTGGCCCATCCTGGGCGGTATAATCTTTCTGCTAAATGGCTGAAAAGGCTGCTGGCACACTTTGCCGAATGCGGTGGCGAGGCGATGGAAGTCGCCCAGTGTCAGCAGGCGCCCAACGAGCGCGCGCAGCTCGCGACCTATGCCCGCCAGTTCGGCCTGCTTGGGTCACAGGGCTCTGATTTCCATCAGCCCTGCGCGTGGATCGAACTGGGGCGCAAGCTCTGGCTGCCTGCTGGCGTTGAGCCGGTCTGGCAGCTCTGGGAACAGCCGCAGCAAATTGAAGAGAGGGAAGTATGAGTCAGTTTTTCTATATCCATCCGGATAACCCGCAGCCACGTCTGATCAACCAGGCCGTGGAGATCGTCCGCAAAGGCGGCGTGATTGTCTACCCGACCGATTCAGGCTACGCGCTGGGCTGTAAAATTGAAGATAAAGGGGCAATGGAGCGCATTTGCCGTATTCGCCAGCTGCCGGACGGCCATAACTTTACCCTGATGTGCCGCGATCTCTCTGAGCTGTCGACCTATGCGTATGTTGATAACGTGGCGTTTCGCCTGATTAAGAACAACACGCCCGGTAACTACACCTTCATCCTGAAGGGCACGAAGGAAGTACCGCGTCGTCTGCTGCAGGAGAAACGCAAAACCATCGGCATGCGCGTGCCGTCGAACCCGATTGCGCAGGCGCTGCTGGAAACCCTCGGTGAACCGATGCTCTCCACCTCGCTGATGCTGCCCGGAAGCGAGTTTACCGAGTCCGATCCGGAAGAGATCAAAGATCGCCTGGAGAAGGTGGTCGAGCTGATTATTCACGGCGGCTATCTCGGCCAGCAGCCGACCACCGTGGTCGACTTAACCGAAGATGCACCGGAAGTGATTCGTGAAGGCGTGGGTGACGTAAAGCCTTTCTTGTAAAGGTATAAGCAGATATACTACGCGGCCATCAAAGCAGGGCTCAGCCCTCTTTTGACCTGATTCGACGCCTGTGAAGGCGACACCTGAGGAAGCTCAATGAGCGAGAAGTTACAGAAAGTGCTGGCGCGTGCCGGCCACGGTTCACGCCGTGAAATCGAAGCCATTATTGAAGCGGGCCGCGTGAGTGTGGACGGTAAAATCGCCACGCTGGGTGACCGCGTAGAAATCGTACCGGGGCTGAAGATCCGCATCGACGGTCATCTTATCTCCGTTAAAGAGTCCGCGGAACAGATCTGCCGCGTGCTGGCTTACTACAAGCCGGAAGGCGAGCTGTGCACCCGCAACGACCCGGAAGGTCGTCCGACGGTGTTTGACCGTCTGCCTAAACTGCGTGGCGCTCGCTGGATTGCCGTCGGCCGCCTGGACGTGAACACCTGCGGTCTGCTGCTGTTCACCACCGATGGTGAACTGGCAAACCGTCTGATGCACCCAAGCCGTGAAGTGGAACGTGAATACGCGGTGCGCGTATTTGGCCAGGTTGACGAAAATAAACTGCGCGATCTGTCGCGTGGCGTTCAGCTGGAGGACGGTCCTGCGGCGTTCAAAACCATCAAGTTTACCGGTGGGGAAGGCATTAACCAGTGGTACAACGTGACCCTGACCGAAGGCCGTAACCGCGAGGTGCGTCGTCTCTGGGAAGCGGTAGGCGTGCAGGTTAGCCGCCTGATCCGCGTCCGTTACGGCGACATTCTGCTGCCGAAAGGTCTGCCGCGCGGTGGGTATACCGAACTGGATCTGACCCAAACCAACTACCTGCGCGAGCTGGTCGGCCTGACGCCGGAAACCACCTCAAAAGTGGCGGTGGAAAAAGATCGTCGACGCATGAAGGCGAATCAGATCCGTCGCGCAGTGAAGCGACACAGCCAGGTGAGCAGCAGCCGCCGCTCCGGCAGCCGTAACAACAACGGTTAATATAAAAGCCCGGTCAACGAACCGGGCTTTTTTCTTTAGTAATCAATTCCAATTTGCGCTTTGATGCCTGCATCAAACGCATGTTTGACCGGACGCAGCTCGCTGACGGTATCGGCCATCTCCAGAATATCCCGATGACATCCGCGCCCCGTAACGATAACCGTCTGGTGTACAGGACGATTCATCAGAGCATCCAGCACGGCTTCCAGCGGCAGGTAGTCGTAGGCGACCATGTAGGTGATCTCATCCAGCAGAACCATATTCAGAGAGGGATCGGCCAGCATTCTCTTTGCATGCTCCCAGACGGCGAGACAGGCGGCGGTGTCGGTTTCCCGGTTCTGAGTATCCCACGTAAACCCGGTCGCCATCACCTGAAACTCAACGCCGTGAGGCTCAAGTAAATTCCGCTCACCGTTGGGCCATTCGCCTTTGATAAACTGGATCACGCCCACTTTTTGCCCGTGTCCAACGGCGCGTGTCGCCGTGCCGAATGCGGCGGTGGTTTTCCCTTTTCCGTTGCCGGTAAAAACGATGACGATCCCACGTTCGTCCTGGGCTGCCGCGACGCGCGCATCGACCTGTTCTTTCAGACGCTGCTGGCGCTGCTGATGACGTTCTTCACTCATTGCGAAATTCCTGGTTTACGTCCCGGCTGGGCGTCAAAGGTCATCCCGGTTTTGCGGCGGCTGTCGTCGCCCATCAGCCAGAGATAGAGCGGCATAATGTCTGCCGGGGTTTTCAGCTTCTGCGGATCTTCGCTCGGGAACGCGCTGGCGCGCATTTTGGTGCGCGTACCGCCCGGGTTAATGCAGTTTACGCGCAGATGGCGGCTCTGGTACTCCTCCGCCAGCACCTGCATCATGCCTTCGGTCGCGAATTTTGAAACGGCATAGGCTCCCCAGTTTGCGCGTCCTTCACGGCCAACGCTGGACGAGGTAAAGACCAGGGACCCGGACTCGGATTTGAGTAATAAAGGAAGCAATGCTTGTGTGAGGAAAAACGTGCCGTTGACGTTGACCTGCATCACCTGCTGCCAGATATCTGGATCCTGTTCATCCATCGGACGAACCTCGCCTAACAAACCGGCGTTATGCAGCACGCCGTCGAGTCTCGGATAGTGAGCGCTGATGCGCTGGGCTAATTCCTGGCACACCGCGGGCGTGCAGGTCAGTAAATCGAGCGTATACCACGGGGCCGGCGTGCCGCATACGGCCTCAATCTCCTGGGAGACGTTTTTCAGTTTTTCTTCGTTGCGCCCGATCAGAATGACGTTGGCGCCATATTCGGCGTATGTCAGGGCTGCCTCGCGGCCAATCCCGTCGCTGGCACCGGTGACAAGAATAATCCGGTTTTGCAGCAGATTTTTTTGCGGTTGATAATGCACGGTGACTCCTCAGGCGACCGGTGACGCATTGGCGCCTTTATGATGACTTTTCGGCTTTATGCCCGAATTAGCCTAATAATTCAATCAGTCTACAGGACGCATTACTGTAAAATTAACAATTTGCAAATATTTAAACTCCAGTCCGGGGATTCCTGAAGGCTGCTCGCAGAGGTAATGTCACGAGCGAGACGCATGGGCAGGGCTGTTGTACACTGCCGTGAAAGATTCGTGGTTAAATCAAGGTGGAACGCGTGGAATTACTTTCTCAATATGGGTTGTTTTTGGCCAAAATCGCGACGGTGGTGGTTGCCATTGCGGTGGTAGCCGTTCTGATTGCCAACCTGACGCAGCGCAAGCGTCAGCGTGGGGAGTTACGCATCACCCGCCTGAGCGAGCAGTATAAAGAGATGCAGGAAGAGATGTCTCTGGCGCTGCTTGATAGTCATCAACAGAAACTCTGGCTGAAAGCACAGAAGAAAAAGCATAAACAGGAAGCCAAAGCGGCAAAGGCAAAAGCAAAGCTCAATGCGCCGCAGGATAAGGCCACGTCACGCGTCTATGTGCTCGATTTTAAAGGCAGTATGGATGCGCATGAAGTGTCATCTCTGAGGGAAGAAGTGACTGCCGTTCTGGCCGTGGCGACACCGCAGGATCAGGTTGTCGTGCGTCTTGAAAGCCCGGGCGGGGTGGTTCACGGTTACGGACTGGCCGCCTCACAGCTGCAGCGCCTGCGTGAAAAACAGATCCCGCTGACCGTTGCCGTGGATAAAGTGGCCGCGAGCGGTGGCTACATGATGGCCTGCGTGGCGGACAAAATTGTTGCCGCGCCGTTCTCCATTATTGGCTCGATCGGCGTGGTCGCACAAATTCCGAACTTTAACCGCTTCCTGAAAAATAAAGAGATTGATATCGAACTTCACACGGCGGGTCAGTACAAACGTACCCTGACGCTGCTGGGGGAAAACACGGAAGAAGGGCGTCAAAAATTCCGCGAAGATCTCAACGAAACGCATCATCTCTTTAAAGATTTTGTACACCGTATGCGCCCAACGCTCGATATTGAACAGGTCGCGACGGGCGAGCACTGGTACGGCGTCCAGGCGCAGGAGAAAGGGCTGGTGGATGAAGTCGGAACCAGCGACGATCTGCTGCTCAATCTGATGGAAGGCCGGGAACTGGTGGGCGTGCGCTTTACCCAGCGTAAGCGACTCCTTGACCGCTTTACCAACAGTGCGGCAGAAAGCGCGGACCGTCTGCTGCTGCGCTGGCTACAGCGCGGACAAAAACCGCTGCTGTAAACAAAAACGCGAGGCATATGCCTCGCGTTTTGCATTAATCGACCAGGTGATATTTCTCTGAAAGCGTATGCGCCAGGTATTTGAACATGTTAAAAACGGCGGTGCTTTTCGGGGTCGGTAAACCCTGTTCGTCAAGGAAGTATTCGCCGCTGAAAATCAGCACGCCATTACGCTGCTCTACGCCGGTGGCTTCAATGCCCGCCAGCGTATCTTCATGGTCACGGATAAGCTTGTTTGCTTCGATAAGCAGAGAGGCTCGGTCAATAGGTTGGGTCGTATTCTGCATAATCCACTCCTTAAACAGTGACAATAGTCTACGCCGAGGGCGCTTTGGGGGCAAATTTTCCCTGTAATGTGAGGGGATAAGGTGCAGGGTCCTGGCTGGCGGGATCTGCTTTTGCATGCTAATAAAGTTGCGTAACGAATTTTATCAGGTAGAGTGTGCGCTTTCGTCATTCTGGCAACAGAATTGCTTGACATTCAACCGGGAATTCGTCACGAATTACACGAGATGTGAGAAAAATACCCGAAAACTCAATCACCTGGGCGTCTTCTCATTAACGTCCGGTAAGTCAAAGGGGTTGATATCTCCTGACGCAGTCGCAATATCATTGGCTCGTCGTCAGCGGAAGGGAAATCAACGTGCGGCGTATTCCTGGAAGAATTAAATTAGGTAAAGGTGAATATGGGTAAAGCTCTCGTCATCGTTGAGTCCCCGGCAAAAGCCAAAACGATCAATAAGTATCTGGGTAATGACTACGTGGTTAAGTCCAGCGTCGGTCATATCCGCGATTTGCCGACCAGTGGCTCAGCCAGCAAAAAGAGCGCAGACTCTACCTCCACCAAAGGGGCTAAAAAGCCTAAAAAGGATGAACGTAGCGCGCTTGTCAACCGCATGGGTGTTAACCCATGGCATAACTGGGATGCACAATATGAAGTGCTGCCCGGGAAAGAAAAAGTCGTTAACGAGCTGAAGCAGCTTGCTGAAAAAGCAGACCACATCTATCTCGCAACCGACCTTGACCGCGAAGGGGAAGCCATTGCGTGGCACCTGCGGGAAGTGATCGGTGGTGATGACAAACGCTACAGCCGTGTAGTGTTTAACGAAATTACGAAGAATGCGATTCGTCAGGCGTTTGAGAAGCCGGGCGAACTGAATATTGACCGCGTAAACGCACAGCAGGCTCGTCGCTTTATGGACCGCGTTGTGGGCTACATGGTCTCTCCACTGCTGTGGAAGAAGATTGCCCGTGGCCTGTCCGCAGGGCGTGTGCAATCCGTCGCCGTGCGTCTGGTCGTTGAGCGTGAGCGCGAAATTAAAGCCTTCGTGCCGGAAGAGTTCTGGGAAGTCGATGCCAATGTGACCACGCCGGGCGGTGACGCTCTGCCGCTGCAGGTGAGCCATCACAACGACAAGCCTTTCCGTCCGGAAAACCGCGACCAGACCATGGCCGCCGTAGCGCTGCTGGAAAAAGCACGCTATCAGGTGCTGGAACGTGAAGACAAACCGACCAGCAGCAAGCCGGGTGCGCCGTTTATTACCTCCACGCTGCAGCAGGCTGCAAGCACGCGTCTGGGTTATGGCGTGAAGAAGACCATGATGATGGCCCAGCGCCTGTATGAAGCGGGCTACATCACCTACATGCGTACCGACTCAACCAACCTGAGCCAGGACGCTGTTAATATGGTTCGCGGCTACATCAGTGACAATTTCGGTAAGAAATACCTGCCGGAAAGCGCTAACCAGTTCGCCAGCAAAGAGAACTCTCAGGAAGCACACGAAGCGATTCGTCCTTCTGACGTCTCGGTGTTAGCGGAATCTCTGAAAGACATGGAAGCTGACGCGCAGAAGCTGTATCAGCTGATCTGGCGCCAGTTCGTGGCGTGCCAGATGACGCCAGCGCAGTACGACTCCACCACGCTGACCGTTGGTGCGGGTGAGTTCCGTCTCAAAGCGCGCGGTCGTATCCTGCGTTTCGACGGCTGGACGAAGGTGATGCCAGCGCTGCGTAAAGGTGATGAAGACCGAACGCTGCCGGCGGTAAATAAAGGGGATGAGCTCTCGCTGGTTGACCTCGTGCCAGCCCAGCACTTCACCAAGCCGCCTGCGCGCTTCAGTGAAGCGTCCCTGGTGAAAGAGCTGGAAAAACGCGGTATTGGTCGTCCATCGACCTACGCGTCCATCATCTCGACGATCCAGGACCGTGGCTACGTACGCGTTGAAAACCGCCGTTTCTATGCGGAAAAAATGGGTGAGATCGTCACTGACCGTCTGGAAGCAAACTTCCGCGAGTTGATGAACTACGATTTCACCGCGCAAATGGAAGACAGCCTCGACCAGGTTGCCAGCCATCAGGCGGAATGGAAAAAGGTACTCGACAGCTTCTTCAGCGACTTTACCGACCAGCTTGAAAAAGCGGAGAAAGACCCTGAAGAGGGCGGCATGCTGCCTAACCAGATGGTTCTGACCAGCATCGACTGCCCAACCTGCGGCCGCAAGATGGGGATCCGCACCGCAACCACGGGCGTATTCCTTGGCTGCTCCGGCTATGCGCTGTCACCAAAAGAGCGCTGCAAAACCACCATCAACCTGGTGCCTGAGAACGAAGTTCTCAACGTGCTGGAAGGTGACGATGCGGAAACTAACGCTCTGCGTGCCAAACGCCGCTGCAAGAAATGCGGCACGGCAATGGACAGCTACCTGATCGATCCAAAACGTAAGCTGCACGTCTGCGGTAATAACCCAACGTGTGACGGGTATGAGATCGAAGAGGGCGAGTTCCGCATTAAAGGCTATGACGGCCCGATTGTGGAATGCGAGAAGTGCGGCTCTGAAATGCACCTGAAAATGGGGCGTTTCGGTAAGTACATGGCCTGTACCAACGACGAGTGTAAAAACACGCGCAAAATTCTGCGTAACGGCGAAGTGGCTCCTCCGAAGGAAGATCCGGTTCCGCTGCCAGAACTGCCGTGCGAGAAATCCGACGCGTATTTCGTGCTGCGTGATGGTGCCGCAGGTGTCTTCCTGGCCGCCAACACCTTCCCGAAATCGCGTGAAACGCGCGCGCCGCTGGTGGAAGAGTTGCATCGCTTCCGCGAT
The DNA here is from genome assembly GCF_034106085.1 of Enterobacter sp. 302C9. NCBI lineage: Bacteria > Pseudomonadati > Pseudomonadota > Gammaproteobacteria > Enterobacterales > Enterobacteriaceae > Enterobacter > Enterobacter sp. 302C9. The sequence goes on along the minus strand of NZ_JAWNBW010000002.1, from coordinate 62,918 downwards.
CGTCTGCCTGAGAAACTGCGTTATCTGGCCGATGCGCCACAGCAGGATCCGGAAGGCAACAAAACCGTGGTACGGTTTAGCCGTAAAACTAAGCAGCAGTATGTTGCGGCCGAGAAAGAGGGTAAAGCGACCGGATGGTCAGCCTTCTTTGTCGATGGCAAATGGGTCGAAGGCAAGAAATAATCTTCCCTTACCGTAACTTACCTGTAAAAGGGCCGGATTTCCGGCCCTTTTTTATTGCCTTGTTATTATTTTTTGTTCCGTACTATACAGTCAGGCTATAAATGATATAGTGGTTATAGTTAACCTGTTTCTTATTATTAAATCGTCTTAAGCGATTGACCGCATGCGCTAAATCGGATGGTCTGGCATGAAATTACAGCAGCTTCGTTATATCGTTGAGGTGGTGAATCATAACCTTAACGTCTCTTCTACCGCCGAGGGGTTGTATACCTCGCAACCGGGCATCAGCAAACAAGTTCGTATGCTGGAGGACGAGTTAGGTATCCAGATATTTGCCCGCAGCGGTAAGCATCTCACCCAGGTGACGCCTGCGGGGCAGGAAATCATCCGCATTGCGCGGGAAGTCCTCTCTAAAGTCGACGCAATTAAGTCGGTGGCAGGGGAACACACCTGGCCGGATAAAGGTTCGCTGTATATTGCCACGACGCATACCCAGGCGCGCTATGCGCTTCCCGGCGTTATCAAAGGCTTTATCGAGCGTTATCCCCGCGTCTCTTTGCATATGCACCAGGGCTCGCCAACGCAAATTGCTGAAGCCGTTTCCAAGGGGAATGCAGACTTTGCCATCGCCACCGAAGCGCTTCACCTGTATGACGATCTGGTGATGCTTCCATGCTATCACTGGAACCGTTCTATCGTGGTGACCCCCGATCACCCCCTGGCGGGCAAAGGGTCGGTGACTATCGAAGAGCTGGCGCAATATCCGCTGGTAACGTATACGTTTGGCTTTACCGGACGGTCCGAGCTTGATACGGCCTTTAACCGGGCAGGGTTAACGCCGCGCATTGTCTTTACCGCGACGGATGCCGACGTGATTAAAACCTATGTGCGACTTGGTCTGGGGGTGGGCGTTATTGCCAGCATGGCGGTGGATCCGGTGTCAGACCCTGACCTGGTGCGTCTTGATGCGCATGATGTTTTCAGTCATAGCACCACAAAGATTGGCTTCCGTCGCAGCACCTTCCTGCGCAGCTATATGTATGATTTTATTCAGCGCTTTGCCCCTCATTTAACGCGTGACGTGGTTGATACCGCCGTTGCATTACGCTCAAATGAAGATATTGAAGAGATGTTTAAAGACATCAAACTCCCCGAAAAATAATCACACCCGGTATCTTTCCCTTAGGGAAAGATACCGAAATAACGCCTCAAAGCTAAATTAGAATTATCATCATCTGCGTATCCCCTGTCATATAATGTCATTATCCATTTAATCCGCATGGTTATAATGTCGTGAATTGGCGACAAAAGTAGAAACTAATTTACGCCTTCGCAAATTTTTCTTTTCAATTATTTATTTCTGGTCAAAAGATTGAATATTTCATACCTTCCGGTGCGTAAATTCACTGGCTTTTCGGCTAAAGTTTCTTTAGGATTTATCTCAACAGATGATTAATTGTACCAATTGTTTGGTCCTAAATGATAAGCGATGTCGATTGTATGAGGTTAGCAATGCCTTCAGGAAGTGAAGAACCGCAAAGGGATCCTGCGCTCAAGCGTAAAGCCTGGCTGGCGGTCTTTCTCGTCTCTACCCTGTTTTGGGTGGTGGTTGCTCTCCTTGCCTGGAAATATTGGGGTTAAATATGGCAGTGACGGTACGTACAGAAACGGTAAAACAGATGTGTCAGCATCGTGACAACGGCCACAGAGGGCGTAAAGCACCTGCGACTGTTGTACCCGCGTCCTGGAAACTGACGCCGCAGCAGCAAGCGTTTATTGATGTGTTCGCAGAAGACGAACCCAAAAAACAATAATTTAGTTAATTGCGTAATGATGCAAATAGTCTGAATATCGACTCTGCACTTTCGTACTCTTTAATAAATACACATCAGCAATATAGCACTGAGGACTTACCTCGGAACTTTTAATAAATAATGCCTGGTGTCCCTATGATGAATAACATGACGTCTCACAAATACTGGTCATGGATCGGCGTTTTTACCGTGTCGATTCTGTTCTGGAGTCAGCTCATCTGGTTGGCCCTCCACTAAATTGTAAAACCTCGCCACGGCGGGGTTTTTTGTTTTCCCTTTCTGGACCAATCCTAAATTTATCAATTTGGGTTGTTATCAAAACGTTACGACATCTTTGTGTTATCTTTAATTACGGCCCTGATGATTGTCGGGGCATCTCTGTGATTAAGGAGGAGCTTATGTCGTTAACCCTACGCGAAGCCAGTAAGGATACGTTACAGGCAGAAAATAAAACCTGGCATTACTACAGCCTGCCGCTGGCTGCCAGAACGCTTGGGGACATTTCGCGTTTACCCAAGTCATTGAAAGTTTTACTGGAAAATCTATTGCGCTGGCAGGACGGTGACTCTGTCACCCTCGATGATATCCAGGCGCTGGCAGGGTGGCTGGAAAATGCCCATGCCGACAGAGAAATCGCCTACCGCCCGGCCAGGGTGCTGATGCAGGACTTTACCGGTGTTCCTGCCGTCGTTGATTTAGCCGCGATGCGCGAGGCCGTTAAGCGTCTCGGCGGAGATACGGCAAAAGTGAATCCGCTTTCCCCCGTTGACCTCGTCATTGACCACTCCGTAACCGTTGACCGCTTTGGTGATGACGACGCCTTTGGCGAGAACGTGCGTCTGGAGATGGAGCGCAACCACGAGCGCTACGTGTTCCTGAAGTGGGGGCAGCAGGCGTTCAGCCGGTTTAGCGTGGTCCCGCCGGGTACCGGTATTTGTCACCAGGTTAACCTTGAATATCTGGGTAAAGCCGTCTGGAGTGAATTGCAGGATAAAGAGTGGGTCGCCTATCCGGACACGCTGGTGGGCACGGACTCCCATACCACCATGATCAACGGTCTGGGCGTGCTGGGCTGGGGCGTCGGGGGTATCGAAGCGGAAGCGGCCATGCTCGGCCAGCCGGTGTCCATGCTTATCCCTGACGTGGTGGGCTTCAAGCTCACCGGCAAGCTGTCTGAAGGCATTACCGCCACCGATCTGGTGCTCACCGTCACCCAGATGCTGCGTAAGCATGGTGTGGTGGGCAAGTTTGTAGAATTCTACGGGGATGGTCTGGATTCGCTGCCGCTGGCCGACCGCGCCACCATTGCCAATATGGCGCCGGAATACGGTGCAACCTGCGGCTTTTTCCCCATCGATGACGTCACGCTGCAATACATGCGCCTTAGCGGGCGCAGCGAAGAGCAGGTCGCGCTGGTGGAGGCCTATACCAAAGCGCAGGGCATGTGGCGAAACCCGGGCGATGAACCGGTCTTCACCAGCACGCTCGAACTCGATATGGGAAGCGTCGAGGCGAGCCTCGCCGGACCGAAACGTCCACAGGATCGGGTTGCGCTGAGTGACGTGCCAAAAGCCTTTGCCGCCAGCAATGCCCTTGAAGTGAACGTGGCGCAGAAAGATCACCGTCCGGTCGACTATGTTCTGAACGGACATCAGTATCAGCTCCCGGATGGCGCGGTTGTTATTGCGGCTATTACCTCCTGTACCAACACCTCGAACCCCAGCGTCTTAATGGCGGCCGGTCTGCTGGCGAAAAAGGCGGTAGAGCTTGGGCTAAAACCTCAGCCATGGGTCAAGGCCTCGCTGGCACCGGGTTCCAAAGTGGTATCGGATTACCTGGCGCAGGCCAAACTGACGCCGTACCTTGACGAACTGGGCTTTAACCTCGTGGGCTACGGCTGTACGACCTGTATTGGTAACTCCGGCCCGCTGCCTGAACCCATTGAAACGGCGATCAGGCAGGGTGACCTGACGGTAGGCGCGGTCCTGTCCGGTAACCGAAACTTTGAAGGGCGTATTCACCCGCTGGTGAAAACCAACTGGCTCGCCTCACCGCCGCTGGTTGTGGCATATGCCCTTGCAGGGAACATGAATATCAACCTGGCGACCGACCCGATTGGTCACGATCGCAAGAACGATCCTGTATACCTGAAAGATATCTGGCCATCTTCACGTGAAATCGCGCTGGCCGTTGAAAAGGTCTCAACCGAGATGTTCCGCAAAGAGTATGCGGAGGTCTTTGAAGGCACGCCGGAGTGGAAAACCATCAACGTCGTGGGCTCAGATACCTACGACTGGCAGGATGACTCGACCTATATTCGTCTGTCGCCGTTCTTTGATGAGATGCTGGCCGAGCCGGCACCGCTTAAGGATATCCACGGCGCGCGCATACTGGCGATGCTGGGAGATTCCGTCACGACCGACCATATCTCTCCGGCGGGGAGTATCAAAGCCGATAGCCCGGCAGGCCGTTATCTGCAGAGCCGGGGCGTCGAACGCCGCGATTTTAACTCCTACGGCTCGCGTCGCGGCAATCATGAGGTCATGATGCGCGGGACCTTTGCCAACATCCGCATTCGTAACGAGATGGTACCGGGCGTGGAAGGGGGCATGACGCGCCATCTGCCGGGGACGGAAGTGGTTTCGATCTATGATGCGGCGGTCAAATATCAACAGGAAGGTACGCCGCTGGCGGTGATCGCCGGGAAAGAGTACGGTTCCGGCTCCAGCCGCGACTGGGCGGCGAAAGGTCCGCGTCTGCTTGGCGTTCGCGTGGTTATCGCCGAATCGTTTGAACGTATTCACCGCTCGAATCTGATCGGTATGGGGATCCTGCCGCTCGAGTTCCCGCAGGGCGTGACGCGTAAAACGCTGGGACTGACCGGGGAAGAGCAGATTGAGATTAGCGGTCTGCAAAACCTGCAGCCGGGTAAAACGGTGCCGGTGAAGTTAACGCGGGCAGACGGGAAAATCGAGGTGCTGGATTGCCGGTGCCGTATTGATACGGCAACCGAGCTGACCTATTACCAGAACGACGGCATTTTACATTATGTGATTCGTAAGATGCTGGACTGATGAAACGAGCCCGGCACCCGTGCCGGGCTTTTTAGCATCACTCTTTCAGCAGATGGCCCATTTTCGCGGCTTTGGTATCCAGGTAGTGGGCGTTCTTCGGGTTACGGCCGACAATCAGCGGTACGCGCTCGACGATGTTGATCCCCGCTTCGGTCAGGATCTCCACTTTTTTCGGGTTATTGGTCAGCAGGCGAACTTCGTCGACGCCCAGCAGCTTGAACATATCGGCGCATAAGGTGAAGTCGCGTTCGTCAGCGGCAAAGCCAAGCTGATGGTTTGCTTCAACCGTATCGTAGCCCTGGTCCTGAAGCGCGTAGGCGCGGATTTTATTCAGCAGACCAATATTACGACCTTCCTGACGGTGATAAAGCAGCACACCGCGGCCTTCTTCTGCAATATGAGACAGGGCGGCTTCCAGCTGGAAACCACAATCACAGCGCAGGCTGAACAGCGCGTCGCCGGTAAGACACTCTGAATGGACGCGGGACAGAACCGGCGTCTGCCCTGAAATGTCACCATAAACCAGCGCGACATGATCCTGTCCGGTTGCCAGTTCTTCAAAACCCACCATCAGGAAATCGCCCCATGGGGTTGGCAGTTTGGCTTCTGCCACACGTTTAAGCTGCATGTGATTCTCCAGAGTAGGCTGACACGTTTCGTGCCTTTGCCCTGTTTTGCTTTCTGTATCAGTTCATTTTGCCACAAGCTCAGCAGGTTCGCCTAATGGGCACCATGCTATATGAACGTTAAACGCACGATCCGACATATCCACCAGGATGATTAATTTCAGTTATGATTGTGACGCTTAGCGAAAAAGGAGAAGACATGCTTTCAATCGCCAGACGTACGGCAGCAGGTGCGGCCATTTTACTGATTATGCCTCTGGCCGTATGGCTTTCAGGCTGGATGTGGCAGCCCGGGCATAATGCCACGTGGCTGAAAACGTTATACTGGATAACGGAAACGGTCACCCAGCCGTGGGGGATTATTACCCACGTACTCCTCTGCGCCTGGTTTCTGTGGTGTCTGCGCTTTCGTCTGCGCGCGGCGCTGATGCTCTTTGCGATCCTCGGGGGCGCTATCCTTGTCGGTCAGGGCGTGAAGTCCTGGGTTAAAGATCGCGTTCAGGAGCCGCGTCCTTTTGTCGTCTGGCTGGAAAAAACGCATCATGTTCCGGTAGATGAGTTCTACAATTTAAAGCGTAAAGATCGTGGCGCGCTGGTGAAAGAACAGCTTGCGGAACAGCAGGATATCCCGAAATTCTTGCGCAAACACTGGCAGAAAGAGACCGGGTTCGCGTTTCCTTCCGGCCACACCATGTTTGCGGCCAGCTGGGCGTTGCTGGGGGTTGGGCTGCTTTGGCCAAGGCGTCGAACGATCACTATCGTGGTTTTACTGATCTGGGCGACGGGGGTTATGGGCAGCCGCCTGCTGCTGGGAATGCACTGGCCGCGCGACCTGGTCGTCGCCACGCTCATCTCATGGCTGCTGATTATGATGGCGACCTGGCTCACTGAACGATTCTGCGGCCCGCTAACGCCACCGCCAGAAGAGAAAGAAGAAATAGCCGAAAGGGACCAGACAGACGCCTGACGGTTGATATTCCGCATTTTGCCCATACATCCATGACCTGCGCGTCACTTTTTCCGTTTCGCGCTCGTCGCTAAAATGGTAGTTTATAAGGCTGATTGCGGTGAATTGAACACACTTTATTCGCTTGAACCACATAACGGGAAGTAATGTGAAATATTTACTCATTTTCTTACTGGTATTGGCGATTTTTGTCATTTCAGTCACGTTGGGTGCACAAAACGATCAGCAGGTGACGTTTAACTATCTGCTGGCTCAGGGTGAGTATCGCGTCTCGAGCCTGCTGGCGGTCTTATTTGCTGCCGGCTTTGCCATTGGCTGGCTGGTTTGCGGTCTGTTCTGGCTGAAAGTCCGTGTTTCTCTTGCGCGCGCTGAACGTAAAATTAAGCGACTCGAAAATAACATTGCCCCTGCGTCTGACATCCCGGAAAGCTCTGGTGTGCCGGTCGTGAAGGAATAATCGACTATGCTGGAGTTGTTGTTTCTGCTTTTGCCTGTAGCCGCAGCCTATGGCTGGTATATGGGCCGCAGAAGTGCGCAACAAACAAAACAGGATGAGGCCAACCGCCTCTCCCGCGACTACGTTGCGGGGGTGAACTTCCTCCTGAGCAATCAGCAGGACAAAGCGGTAGACCTGTTCCTCGATATGCTTAAAGAGGATACGGGGACGGTTGAAGCGCATCTCACCCTGGGCAACCTGTTCCGCTCGCGCGGTGAGGTCGATCGCGCCATTCGTATTCATCAGACCCTGATGGAAAGCGCCTCGCTGACCTACGATCAACGTCTCCTTGCGGTGCAACAGCTGGGGCGGGATTACATGGCCGCGGGGTTGTACGATCGCGCTGAAGATATGTTCGCGCAGCTGGTGGACGAAACAGATTTCCGCATCGGCGCGCTGCAGCAGCTCCTGCAGATTTATCAGGCCACCAGCGACTGGCAGAAAGCCATTGATACCGCTGAACGTCTGGTGAAGCTGGGTAAAGATAAGCAGCGCGTTGAGATCGCCCATTTCTACTGTGAGCTTGCTCTTCAGCAGATGGGCAACGACGACATGGATAAAGCCATGGCGCTGCTGAAGAAAGGCGCCTCGGCGGACCGCAACAGCGCGCGAATATCCATCATGATGGGGCGCGTCTTTATGGCGAATGGCGACTACGCCAAAGCCGTTGAAAGCCTGCTGCGGGTTATCGACCAGGACAAAGAGCTGGTCAGTGAAACGCTGGAAATGCTGCAAACCTGCTATCAACAGCTCGACAAGCAGGAAGAGTGGGTAGCGTTCCTGCGTCGCTGCGTGGAAGAAAATACCGGCGCCACCGCTGAACTGATGCTCTCAGACGTCGTTGAGCAGTATGAGGGAAGCGACACCGCGCAGGTTTACATTACTCGTCAGCTGCAGCGTCATCCGACCATGCGGGTGTTCCACAAGCTGATGGATTACCACCTGAACGACGCAGAAGAAGGGCGCGCCAAAGAGAGCCTGATGGTGCTGCGCGACATGGTTGGCGAACAGGTGCGCAGCAAGCCGCGCTATCGCTGCCAGAAGTGTGGTTTTACCGCGTATACGCTCTACTGGCACTGTCCTTCCTGCCGCGCCTGGTCCACCATCAAGCCAATCCGCGGCCTGGACGGGCAGTAATTTTTTAAAACGCCGCATTTTAGTTACAACATACTGATCGTTTTTCCCGTATCCTGAACTCCGTGCGGTTTGCCGGCCTGGCAGGCGCGTAAATGGATCCTGTCAATTTGCGGCGTCGGCAGGTAGAATGCTGGCCGTTTATCTGTTCCGCGCCGCTGCGCGCCCATAGACGAAAAGGGCTGGTCATGACGTCTGTTACATCCTCCACTTCCCGCGTAATTACGGATTCTCCTGTTGTTGTTGCGCTTGATTACAATAAGCGTGACGCTGCACTGGCGTTTGTCGACGGCATCGACCCTCGCGACTGCCGTCTGAAAGTTGGCAAAGAGATGTTCACGCTGTTTGGACCGCAAATCGTTCGCGATCTGCAGCAGCGCGGCTTTGACGTTTTCCTCGACCTGAAATTCCACGATATCCCGAATACCACGGCGCACGCCGTTGCCGCAGCCGCAGAGCTGGGCGTATGGATGGTCAACGTCCACGCATCGGGTGGGGCAAGAATGATGACGGCCGCCCGCGAGGCGCTCCTGCCGTTCGGTAAAGATGCACCGCTGCTGATTGCGGTCACGGTGCTGACCAGTATGGACGAAAACGATCTTCGCGACCTGGGCGTTACGTTGTCACCCGCCGAGCATGCCGAACGTCTCGCGCGTCTGACGCAGCGTTGCGGCCTGGATGGCGTCGTCTGCTCCGCGCAGGAAGCGGTACGTTTCAAATCAGCGCTGGGCCAGGATTTTAAACTGGTTACGCCGGGTATCCGTCCTGCAGGCAGCGAAGTGGGCGATCAGCGCCGTATTATGACGCCTGAGCAGGCGCTGGCTGCTGGCGTTGACTACATGGTCATCGGGCGTCCGGTAACGCAGTCTGCCAACCCGGCTGAGACGCTTAAGGCTATCAACGCATCGCTGAAAAAGGGGGCCTAATGACCGATTCCAACAGCCGTCTGGTCTATTCAACCGATAGCGGGCGTATAGACGAGCCGAAAGCGAAAGTGGAACGTCCAAAGGGGGACGGCATCGTTCGGATCCAGCGCCAGACCAGTGGACGAAAAGGGAAAGGGGTTTGCCTAATCTCCGGCATTGACCTGGATGATGCTGAACTGGCAAAGCTGGCGGCCGAGTTGAAAAAAAAATGTGGCTGCGGCGGCGCCGTGAAAGACGGCATTATTGAAATCCAGGGAGATAAGCGCGATTTAATAAAATCACTGCTGGAAGCCAAAGGGATGAAAGTCAAACTGGCAGGCGGTTAAAATAAATGAGCCACGGCAAATGCCGTGGCTCGTGTTATATACGTGCGTATGTCAGACCTGAAAGGCGTTCAAATATCGCAATACCGGGGAAGGCTTAGATAATAATTATTTGCCAACCTGGTGACCGATAATACCACCGACAGCAGCGCCACCTAATGTACCCAGCGTACTACCATCCGTTAATACTGCACCACCGAGAGCACCGGCACCGGCACCAATAGCGGTGTTACGGTCACGTTTAGACCAGTTAGAGCACGCGCTCAGGGACATTGCTACAGTGATTGCCAGAACAGCGGCGGCTAATTTTTTGCTGGTTAAGGTCATAATACTTTCTCCTGAATTATCGATTCACGGAAAGATGTACACGTTAAGTATAGACGAATCGAATACTTAATTCTGTTCTCCGTGAAAGCTGGTCGCGCAGGCGTTACGTAATCACGCAGGTGATAGTCACTTCCTGTTATATCGCTAACATTAATTTTACGACTTTAATGCAGGTTAAACAGGTAAAAACTCTTAAAGAAGTACCAGGAATCATCTCAGAGAAAGAAGGGCGTATGCGCCCGAAATTCGGGCGCGGAGGGAACTCAGGCGGTCGTTTTAATAATATTGACGATCAGCCCGTCATCTTCCAGTTTATTACGGTGCGCATCGCTCAACCGTTCATCGGTAATCACGCGGCTAAAGCGTGAAACCGGGCCCATCGTATAAGGGTGAACGGCGCCAAATTTAGAGCTGTCGGTCAGCACAATGGCTTCACACTCTTTTTCCAGCACGGCATTCACCACGTCGGAGCGCATCATATCCCGGCCGGTAAAACCTGTCTCCGGTTGCCAGCCGTCAATCCCGATAAAGGCCTTGCTGAAATGAACCTGCTGAACATACTGACGGGTCAGCGGGCCTACCATGCTTTCACTTTTTTTCTGGTAAATACCGCCCAGCAGAATCACCTCGCAGCGCGTCTCTTTGAGCAAATGCGCGATATAGCTGCTGACGGTGATGATGGTAACGTCTTTTTGATCGGCAAGCGTGCGCGCCAGAAGGGCATTACTGCTGCCGTTTTCAATAAAGACGGTCTCGCCGTTGTTCACCAGGGACGCGGCAAATTCCGCCAGTTCACGTTTGAGCGCGTAATTATTCATCATGCGCGTCTCGACGTCATCACTGTCCAGCGGGACAGCATATCCGTGAGCGCGACGCAGGTAGCTCTGTTTTTCCAGCAGATTAAGATCCTGACGGATGGTGACTTCAGAAACGCCGGTGGTTTTAGCGAGATCGACTACGCTTACGCGTCCCTGATCGATGACCATCTGCAAAATGAGTTGTTGTCGGGAATTCATAGCATCCATTTAATAAAGCGAAACGAGGTCGGAGACGGTGGGATTAAACTTCCCACGGCGCTTTTGGCTGTCTGTTTTCTGGCGCATTGTCAGCACCATTCTGAGCAAGAAGTTCAGACTTCAGGATCTCGAGATTACGGATAGCAGAGTGATAATCGCCCGCCACCAGGATATCCAGCACGGTATCAATTCGTTGTGCTACAGCTTGTGCGTCAATAGTCGACATAATCTCACCCCAGGCGCGAAAAGTTAATATTTTCAATGATGCAGAAATTAGGTTCAAAAGAGAAGGGAAAAAATGCAATAACTAAATTACATAAACATAAGTGATAAATTTATTCCCCCTCATGCAGCAGGCTTAATGACTGGATTAGTCTAAAACTGCGCGCAAGGCGCTTTTTTATAAGAGGAATTAGACTATGACAGTTATCAATCAGCCTACCTGCACACTGTTTACCGATACTGAACGGTTCACTCAGCTGTCAGGGTATTACGAGGCGGAGCGTCACACGGTCTGGATGATGCTGCGGGCTCAGCCACGTCCTTGCTTTAACCATGCGTTAATAGAGGAGATCATGAACTTTTCATGGCTGGTTCGCCAGTCCGGGTTTGCGGTTGATTTTTGGGTAACCGGATCGCTGGTTCCCGAGATGTACAATACGGGCGGTGATTTACAGTTCTTCGTCGAGTGCATTCAGAACGGACGTCGGGAAGCGTTACGGGCGTACGCTCGCGCCTGCGTTGATTGCGTCCATGCGGCCTCACGGGGGTTTGATACGGGAGCCATCACTCTGGCAATGGTAGAAGGCAGTGCGTTAGGGGGCGGGTTTGAGGCCGCTCTGGCGCACCATTTCGTCCTGGCTCAGCGCGATGCCCGTTTAGGTTTCCCGGAGATAGCCTTCAACCTGTTTCCGGGTATGGGAGGATATTCCCTGGTTGCACGCCGTGCAGGCATGAAGCTGGCGGAGGAACTTATCTACAAAGGGGAATCCCATACGGCTGAATGGTACGAGCAGCACGGGCTGGTGGATGTCCTGTTTGAACCGGGACAAAGCTATGTCTCTACACGAACCTTCATCGATACGCTGCGGCCAAAACTGAATGGCGTAAGGGCGATGCTGCGCGCCCGTACGCGCGTTCTGCAATTGCCCCGCAGTGAACTGATGGACATCACGGAAGACTGGGTTGATGCCGCTTTCTGCCTGGAGCCGAAAGATATCGCCTACATGGAACGTCTGGTCACGCTGCAAAACCGCCATCACGCGGCGGGCCTGCGTAAAGCCAGTTAACGTTGATTTCGCGCTTGATATCGTTTTAGCCATCGCTCGAATGCGGCAGCGGGCATCGGCTTAGCAAACAGAAAACCCTGCCGTTCGTTGACGCCGTTCTTGGTCAGAAAGGCGTCTTCTTTTGCATTCTCCACACCCTCGGCAATCACCTGCAGATTTAACGCCTGCGCCACCGCGACGATAGCGCGCACCAGTGACTGGGAAATAGACTGCTTATGAATATCCCTGACGAAAGATTGATCGAGCTTAATGGCGTCGATAGGGAAGCGGGCCAGCTGAGAAAGGGAAGAGTAGCCGGTGCCAAAATCATCCAGATGAATTTGCGCCCCGAGTCGGCTGAACTGCTGGATCACGGACAGCGCCAGCTCTTCATTTTCGATAAGACAGCTTTCGGTCAACTCAACGTCGACCGGGCAGTATTCAAAATTCAGATCCTTCAGCGCCTGCTTTAAGTCGCTGAAGATGGTCTGGTCGGCCAGCTGGCGTGCAGAGACGTTCACCGCCACGCGCAGGTTTATTCCCTTATCGCGCCATTTTGCCACCTGGCGAACCACATCGAGCATCACCCAGCGGCCCAGCGGCACAATCAACCCCGACTCCTCGGCATAAGAGATAAACTCCAGCGGCGGGATCAGGCCGCGTTCTGGTGATTGCCAGCGGACCAGCGCTTCAAGGCTTCTGACTTCTCCGCGCCAGGTTATTTTCGGCTGATAGTGGATCAGAAGCTGATCGTTATCCAGCGCCTTGCGCAGGTTGGTATCCAGCCAGAGATACTCAAACACGCGCTGGTTCATCTCGGGGGAGAAGACGCAGAACTTGCCCCGGCCGTTTTCTTTGGCGGTGTACATGGCGGTATCGGCGTTGCGAATAACGCTTTCCCGGTCGTTCCCGTGCTGCGGGGCGAGGGCGATACCCAGAGAGCAGCCGGTATAAATCTCAATCAGACCGATTCGGAACGGCTGGCGCAGACGGGTTAAAATGCGCGACGCCATCGCCTCCAGAGATCCCTGAGAGGTATTGGTGGCCATGACGATAAACTCATCGCCGCCAAGACGCGCCAGCACCTGTTCTTCATCCAGACAGCTCAAAATGGCGAGGGCGACAGCCTGCAACAGCTGATCGCCAAACATATGCCCGTAAGCGTCGTTGACCTTTTTAAAGTTATCCAGATCGAGATACACCACGCCCACCTGCGTGTCGCCGCGGTTGTCGATGGCGTCAGAAATCAGATCGTGGATCGCATTGCGGTTTGGCAGGCCGGTGATGGTATCGGTATTGGCCAGCACGCGCAGCCGCTCCTGAGCGCGGCGCTCCTCGGTAATATCGGTCCCGGAACAGATAAGGAAAATTTCATTTTTACCGCTGCCGCTGTGCACGAATTTGTTTCTGAACAGAAACAGGCGCTGCCCTTTACGCGTTTTGATCCAGCGTTCGACTTCGTAGGAGCTGCCGTTGCGAAAAAAACCGGTAATATTGCGCTTTGAGGCTGCCGCTTCGCTGCGGCTCATAAACAGCTTAAATACGTTCTGACCAATGACTTCTTGCTCTTTCAGGCCGGTGTACTCTTCGCTAAGCCGGTTAAAACGCTGAATATTGCCGTGCTGATCGAGAATAACAATGACGGAGTTGGCCTCAGAGACAACCTGCTCCGCGAAAGAGAGCCCCTGAGCCAGATCGCGCGCCACGGAGGGCGTATCGTTCCAGGCGGAAGCGGTGCCTGCCCACTCGTTGCGGGTGATTTTACGGCCCACAAGATGAACCGGGACATCTTCTCCGTACAGGGAGAGCGACATGGAAATGCTGGAGGTAATAACGGTTAAATGACGGATGAGATCGGCCTGTTCTTCATCCAGCGCCACGACCTGAGTGACATCGGCATTTTCGCTGGTGGAGAGGTGCAGAGCGTTGCTGTCAGCTGACAGGCGCCACCACGGGCTGTGAGTTCCCATGTAGCGAAACAGCAAATTCTGCTCCAGATCGTCCATCATGTTTTCTCCCGCAGCTGTTCATTAGCGCACAAATTATTCATTTGCTGTCGACTTTTCCGTTGAGAAACAGCGGCAAAACCGAAGTGAACCTGTTGTTTTTCCCTGCTTTCTTATAATAAAACGAGTCAGGTTAAAAAGGATACTGAGCGTATAGAAATTCACGTAACCGAATATAACAACACTCTTTTACTGTAGATAATTATGGCGGTTTTGGGCGAAGGGATGCTGAAAATAGTAAGGAAAAATAATGATTTTGTGGCGGGGATAAAAAGAAAAATTGTCGGCCCTTCCGGAAAGGAAACGGCCGACAATTGAACCGGTTATCAGGCGACAGGGCGCGCGATAATACTGCGGGTTTCCATGCGAACTTCGGCGATAGTAACGTCAATCACGTCGGTGACTTTGTAAACTGTTTCACCTTTAATTTGCACGGTACCGTTTTCCTGGCTACAGACCATTTCGTCACGAACCGCATGCAGGAACGGCGCAGGAATAAACGCGACAGCACCGTTATCGACCAGACGGACGCGCATGCCCCCGCGGCTGATATCGATGATCTCTGCGGCGAAACGGGTATCCGTACCGGCTTTATCCTGCAGGAAGCGTGCATACAGCCAGTCACCAACGTCACGCTCGGCCATGCGGTTCAGACGGCGACGATCGGCCATCTGCAGCGTGGTGTCCTCCTGAGGACGGGCAATGGTTTCACCTTTGATAATCGCTTTCAGCAGACGGTGGTTAACCATATCGCCATACTTACGGATCGGCGATGTCCAGGTGGCGTAAGCTTCGAGGCCAAGGCCAAAGTGCGGGCCAGGCTCGGTGCTGATTTCAGCGAAGGACTGGAAGCGACGAATGCGGCTGTCCAGGAAGCCCGACGGCTGCGCGTCCAGCTCGCGGCGAAGCTTGCAGAAGCCCGGCAGCGTCAGCACTTCTTCCGGATCAACGTGCACATCGTGAGTCTTCAGCAGGGCCGCCAGCGCTTCGGTATTCGCCGGATCAAAACCAGTGTGGACGTTGTAAATACCAAAGCCCAGCCTGTCGCGCAGCACGCGTGCGGCACAGATGTTGGCGGAAATCATCGCCTCTTCAACGATGCGGTTCGCAATGCGTCGCGGTTCGGCCACGATGTCCAGCACTTCGCCTTTCTCGCCCAGAACAAAGCGATAATCCGGGCGGTCTTTGAACACCAGCGCGTGGGTTTTACGCCACTCGCCGCGGTTCAGGCAGATGCGATGCAGCAGGCGGATTTGCGCGGCAATGGCGTCTGATTCAGGTTTCCAGCTACCGGTATTTTCAAGCCAGTCGGAGACGTTATCGTAGGCCAGCTTGGCTTTCGATTCGATGGTGGCGGCAAAGAACTCGATATCGTCTTCAATCGCGCCATCTGCGGCGATAGTCATGCGGCAGGCAAGGACCGGGCGCACTTCATTTGGACGCAGCGAGCAGAGATCGTCTGACAATTCGCGCGGCAGCATCGGAATGTTGAAGCCCGGCAGGTAGTTGGTGAACGCACGGATTTTCGCCGCGTCATCAAGCTTGCTGCCTTCGGCAATCCAGGCGGTTGGATCGGCAATGGCGACGGTCAGATGCAGTTTGCCATCGGCGCTCTCTTCAGCGTACAGCGCGTCATCCATATCTTCCGTGCTGGCGCTGTCGATGGTGACAAACTCCAGCGCGGTGAGATCGCGGCGCGTCAAACCTTCGTCCTGCATCTCGGTCGCTACGCCGTTCGGCGCTTCTTTTTCAAGATTGTGGCGTGCCAGCGTGACCCACCATGGTACGAAATGGTCGGCGCCAAAGGTGATGAACTGGGTCAGCTCAGCATAAAAACCGCGATCGCCTTTCAGAGGATGACGGCGCATTTCTGCTACGGCCCAGTCACCTTCTTTAAAATCATGCTCAACGCCACGGGCGGCGCGGCAGGGAATGGCATCTTTCAGCAGGGGATGATCCGGCACGATAGCAAGACGATCGTCTTTTCTCTGCACCTTACCCACAAAACGGGTCAGGAACGGTTCGATCAGTTCTTCCGGCTCGGCAGACTCGCGGTCCTTCTCGGTATGAATGACGGCCATGACGCGATCGCCATGCATCACTTTCTTCATCTGCGGTGGCGGAATGAAGTAGCTTTTCTGCGCGTCAACCTCAAGGAAGCCAAAGCCCTTTTCCGTGGCTTTTACGACCCCTTCTGCACGCGGCGTCTGGGAATGCAGTTGCTGTTTAAGCTGCGCTAGCAGCGGGTTGTCCTGAAACATAATGTTCTATTTTCGTAGCCATTGAGCGGCTGACAGTTTTACGCGATTCTCACTGTCTCAGCAAGCGCTCTTTGGGTAATTAGTATGGTTATTCCTCTTTACCAAACGCGACTTTCAGACGATTGAGCCAGCCATCAAACGCGCTCCGGGTAAGCAGCGTGATGGCATGTTCGCCGGGGAGTCCCTGATCCGTGAGCGGGGTAAACTGCGCGGCGCTGAAGCGGTCCGGAGAGCGCGTCAGCAGTTCGACCGCCGCCGAAAGTGCGGGGGACGTCAGCGGGATCGCTTCGCGGGTATTTAACAGGATTTCTCCGGTCAGGTCGAGCAGCGAAGGCTCATGGCAAAGGACCGGCGTCAGCGCCTCCAGCGCGGGTTCTGCCTGCCAGCGGGACAGCGACTCAAGCTGATGCGCACTCGCATAGCGCAGCTCGACGACGGGCAACAGCGGCACCCACGCGGCGTGGCTCGCGGGCAGCGTGTGCGGCTGAATATGATGGCCTGGCAACCAGCGAACGGGGTGTCCTAACAGGGCCTGAAAAACCGCGACCACGCGCGCCTGAAAACCAATAAACCCGATAATCTGGTTAATCACCACAATGTCATAGATTGACAGGCCAACCTCATCAAGCTGGTTCTGCGCTTTATCATCAATGACATCAGGGGAGCTGGCGAGCTGGCGGGCATACTGCGTAATTTGCGCCAGACGTCGGTTGCTTTCGCGCGAGGAGTCCGGGCCGGGAAGCGGGGCGAGGAGGGCGGCGTAATGGTTACAAAGCCGCTGAACGCCACAGGCCTGTGCGACCGTTAGCGCGGTGCTGAGCCGATCGTAGGCGCTGAGCGTATGCAGGCGGTTCACGGGAATCGAGAGCGGAAACAGCTGGTGGCATAAGGCTCTGGCAGGGGTAAGCCAGCCAGAACAGGCGGCGACAATCTCATCAGGCAGGGCTAAATCGAGCAAAAAACGATCGTCGACGTTAGCGGCTTCGGGCACCAGAGGCAGAACATCCGTCTGCGCGTGGTTCGACTGGGTCTCGTGATACCAGTGGCCTTTGCCGGAAAAACGGCGTTGTTCCATGTGCGTTCCTTGATCTCAAAATGGCGATCAATATCCTGGCGTAAGGCAGATAAAGGGAAAAATATTGTTAGGTGATAACAAATAGCAGAACGGAATAACGAAGGGGCGGTGCGGGGGGAAAACTCTCTTCCCGTGCGGGAAGAGAGTCACAGCTTATTTAATTTCCAGCTCGTTCATTGCAGCGATGTTGAAGCCGCCGTCAACGTGAACCACTTCGCCGGAGATACCAGCGGAAAGGTCAGAGCACAGGAATGCTGCAGAGTTACCCACATCTTCAATGGTAACGGTACGACGAATCGGGGTAACCGCTTCGCAGTGTGCCAGCATTTTACGGAAATCTTTAATACCGGAAGCTGCCAGGGTGCGGATAGGACCTGCAGAGATGGCGTTAACGCGCACGCCTTCAGGACCCATTGCGTTCGCCATGTAGCGTACGTTGGCTTCCAGAGAGGCTTTCGCCAGGCCCATAACGTTGTAGTTAGGGATAGCACGCTCAGCGCCCAGGTAGGACAGGGTCAGCAGGGCTGCGCCCGGGTTCAGCATCGCTCGGCAGGATTTCGCCATCGCAACGAAGCTGTAGGAGCTGATGTCGTGAGCGATTTTGAAGCCATCACGGGTAACCGCGTTCACGTAGTCGCCGTCCAGCTGGTCGCCAGGAGCGAAGCCAATGGAGTGAACGAAACCGTCGAATTTCGGCCATGCTTTTGCCAGTTCAGCAAACATGCCGTCGATGCTTTCGTCTTGTGCAACGTCACATTCCAGAACAATGCTGGAACCCAGCTGCGCGGCAAACTCTTCAACACGGCCTTTCAGCTTGTCGTTCTGGTAGGTGAACGCCAGCTCAGCGCCTTCGCGATGCATTGCCTGTGCGATGCCGTATGCGATGGACAGTTTGCTGGCAACGCCAGTCACCAGAATGCGCTTACCGGAAAGAAAACCCATAGCTTTAATCCTTATATTCATTGCTAATTTTGCCTTGTAATTCATAGCGTTACAGGCAGTATTTCAAAATCATTCGAAATTAGCTCGAAATTATAGCCCACTCACAGCCCCTTGTGTCACGATATTTCTCGCTCTTCTCCGAAGACGCCTGCCCCGAAGAATGCGCCGAGGACTCGCGGGGGCTCAAAATTTCAGCATTCGTCCAGTATATCACCCGGCAACAGGTTCACCTCATCCAACCAGCGAGGAAGCGCGATCCCGCGAGGGTATTCACGCTTTCCTGAGGCTGTCGATGAAGCGCGCGATGACGATAAAGAAAACCGGTACGAAGAAAATGGCGAGAAGCGTACCGCTAATCATGCCGCCAAATACGCCGGTACCGATGGCATGCTGCGTACTGTCGCTCGCACCATTGGCCAGCATCAACGGAACAACCCCTAAGGTGAAGGCTAACGACGTCATCAGAATAGGGCGCAGGCGCTGGCCGGCGGCATGAATGGTTGCCGCCAGCAGGGGCTGCCCCTGGCGATGGAGCTGCCTCGCAAATTCAACAATCAGAATGGCGTTCTTGGCCGACAGGCCGATAAGCGTAATCAGGCCGACCTTGAAGAAAACGTCATTCGTCATGCCGGCAACGGACACCGCGATTACCGCGCCGATAAGACCCAGCGGAACGACCAGCATGACCGCAAATGGAATAGACCAGCTCTCATACAGGGCGGCGAGCACCATAAACACGACCAGTATCGACAGGACGATAAGGCCCGGAAGCTGAGATTCCGATTTTCTCTCCTGCAATGAACTGCCGGCCCACTCGCCAGCCATGCCCTGAGGCAGACTCCTGGACACGTCCTCCATAACCTTCATTGCGGTGCCGCTGGACTCTCCCAGCGCCGCATTTCCGGTAATGCGAATAGCCGAATATCCCTGATAACGCGTCAACTGCTGGGGCGCAACGTGCCAGGAAAGCGTGGCAAACGTCGATACCGGCACCATCTGTCCCATCCGGTTTTTCACTGATAATGTCAGTATCTGCTCAGGCTGCATTCGGTAGGGCGCATCGGCCTGAATGATCACCTGCTGAACGCGGCCGTTGTTCGTATAGTCGTTGACGTAATTTGAGCCCAGGGTGACGGAGAGCGTCTGGTTGATTTCATCAAACGAGACGCCCATCGCTTCCGCCTTTTCTCTGTCCACCTGGAGCGCGAGGCTTGTTCCTTCCGGCAGACCGTCTATATACACGTCACTCAGTTCAGGGCGCTGGTTGGCCTGCAGGACCAGCGCGTCGGCAGCGCGCTTTAACGCCTCGTAGCCCAGTCCCGCTCTGTCCTGCACGTACCAGGTGAAGCCCGACGAGGTGCCCATATCCGAAATGGCCGGCGGGAGCAGGCTCATCGTGACGGCATCAGAGACGTTTGCCATGCTGGCCTGTATCCGGTCGGCTTCCCCCTGGGCCGTCGAGCCCTGCCGATCTTTCCAGTCCTTCAGCGTGGTGAAGGCCATAGCCGAGTTAGGTCCTGAACCTGAAAATCCAAACCCCAGGATCATAATGTTGCTTTCAATATCCGGCCGGGCCGCAATTTCCTCTTCAAATTTTTTAACCACGTTGAGGGTACGCTGCATCGTGGCATCAGAAGGCAGCTGGATTGAGGACATAAAGTAGCCCTGATCTTCATCCGGCAGAAAAGAAGACGGTAGCGAAGACAATCCCAGAAACAGCGCAGCACAAAGCGCAGCGTACAGGAGCAGCATACGCCCGGTTCGCTTCAGAACGGCACCCAGCCCGGCTTCGTAACTGGCGGTGAGCGAACGAAAGCGCGCGTTAAACCCGACCGCGAACCTTCCGCCTCTCTTTCCTGGCTTATGCGGCTTGAGTAGCGTTGCGCACAGGGCAGGCGTCAGCGTCAGGGCAAGAAACGCGGACAGCAGTATGGAGACCGCCATGGAAATACAAAATTGTCGGTAGATAATCCCGACGGATCCTTCCGCAAACCCCATGGGGATAAAGACGGCGGTTAGCACCAGCGTGATGCCAATAATCGCCGGAGTGATTTCCTGCATGGCTTGCCGCGTGGCGTCACGCGGGGACAGGCTTTTTTCCTCCATCAGTCGTTCAACGTTCTCCACGACCACGATGGCATCATCAACGATAATCCCTATCGCCAGCACCATGCCGAACATCGTCAGAATATTGATGGAGTAGCCGCTCAATAGCATCACGGTGAATGTGCCAAGAAGTGCGACGGGAGCCACAATCGCCGGGATAAGCGTACAGCGTATCTTGTGCAGAAACAGCAGCATAACCAGGAAGACCAGGACCATCGCTTCCACAAATGTCTGAACGACCTTCATGATAGAAAGTTTCACAAACGGCGCGGTGTCGAAGGGGATCGTAAACGCCATTCCTTCGGGTAACACCCGGGAAAGTTCGTCGATGCGCGCCCGTACGCCGGAAGCCGTACTCATCGCATTCGCGCCAGGCGAGAGCTGGATTGCCGCCGCCGTTGCGGGCACGCCATTTTCGCGGATACCAAAAGCGTAGCTTTGCAGGCCAGATTCAATCCGCGCAATGTCGGACAGTTTCAGGCGGGCGCCGGATGCGTCAGATTTCAGGGTGATATTCCTGAACGCCTCAACTGAGGAGAGCTGTCCCTTCACGGTGATGGGATACGTCACCCCTTGTCCTGCAGAGGCTGGCTCATCTCCCGTTTTGCCGGGCGAAACAAGGGCATTTTGCTGGCCAACGGCGGTAAGAACATCGCTCACCGAAAGCCCGTAGCCGTGGAGCTTCATGGGATCCAACCAGATGCGCAGCGCTTTTTCGCCGCCAAACAGCTGAACTTTCCCTACGCCGGGCACGCGACGAAGCTCGTCACTGACGTTTCTGGCAAAATAGTCGCTTAAATCGGCTTCCTCAAATTGACCCGTCGCCGACTTCAGCCCCACCATCATTAAAAAGCCAGAGTTAGCGGCCTCGACGTTAATGCCGTTTTGCCTTACCGCCTGAGGCAGACGAGGCTCGACGATCTTAATCTGATTCTGCAGATCCATCTGCGCCAGCTTGATGTCCGTGCCCGGTTTAAAGGTGACGGTAATCGATGCCGAACCGGTTGTGTCACTGGATGATTCAAAGTAGAGCAAATTATCTACGCCGGAGATTTCGCGCTCGATTAACGATACCACCGACGTGTTCATGATATCGGGGCTGGCCCCCGGGTAACTGACGGAAATAATGATTCCAGGCGGCGCCACCGCCGGATACTGCGCAACCGGCAAACGGGGAATAGACAGGAGCCCTGCCAGGACGATAAAAAGCGCTACAACCCAGGCGAAAACGGGGCGTTCAATAAAAAAATGCGGCATTAAATTAACGTCCGGTTACGTGAATTTCATCATCAGTGGATACGCGCTTGCCGATATCCCTGAGCTGCGAAAATTTCTCAAGAAGCTGCGGCGCGTCATCGAGGCTCGTCGCGAACATCCACATATAGGTCATCACCGAGTAAATATGTCCGGCGGTAATGCCGGTTGAGCGCGTCATCCAGACGATGGTCAGCGTAAAAAGCGCGGCAACAAGCACGCCGACCCACAAATAACCCCACGCCTCGCGGTCAGATAATGCGATACGCAAACGCGCCAGCGTGGAGTAATGGCGGTGAAGGGTAGCCGTGCCCGCCTTATGAACATAATCCACTTCTTTTTCCAGCCGATTATTCAGGCGCATGAACAGCCATTCATTTTTACGGGCATATCCTGAGACAAATCCGAGCAGGATAAATACAATCGCAAAGCAGATGACGCCGGCCCAAAATTCAATAAACAGCAACATGATTGCGGCACCAAAAAGTGAGCTCAGCGAGGTAATAAGCAGGGGAAGGTGCATTTCAAAGAAATCCACATATTCGCGCGAGAGCGTTACCCTGGCGGCGATCGCCGAATGGTTAAGCTGATATTTGCGCTGTGCCAGGACGACGGATACCGCGAGTCCGGCATAAATGCGTGCAAACGTGCGCGTGTCAACGCTCCGTCTGGCCGCACCGATGAACCACATACAAAGTACCATCAGGCCATACAGCGCGGCGTTAAGCGTTTCACCGGCGAGGATGGCATTTATCGCGATGCCAGCCAGAACGGGATAAAGTAAAAACGTCACGTTTTCGGCCACCACCAGGAAAAAAGTGACAACCAGTTTTTTCCGGTGCCGTATCGCGAGTTTTTTTAGCGAGTGCATCACTCCGGCAGGTTCAGAAGAACGAAGATTATTACGGTTCATCATTATGGGTAATTTTTATCAGATTTATTAGGTGAGTTATTTTTGTGCAAAATAGCGTGAGGGAGAGTCTACCGCGCGCCTGTTTAGCGGACATGGGCGGTTTGTGGAGGCTGTGTGGAGCAACGGCTCAAATCATTCTCATAATAAGGTACAGCGGGGCTCCACCAAAAAAAATGATCAAATAACACTCGTAGTAAAAGATAAGATCTTCTATATCGGGCATCGCGTTTAACAGCACGGTGAACGTAATAATGAGATAAACAAAAATCACCATCAGCCAGAAGGCGACGACGAGTAGCTCAGTTAACGCGCCGGCTTTATTCTGGATTATCAGAGAGACAACCGACAATGCAATGCAGCCATAGATGATGGGTGAAGAGAGCAGCGTTGAGGCGACTTTTTCATCCATTTTGTGTACCAGCATCAGCCAGGTATAAAGTAATACCCACGACAGCAGCAGGAACAGGGAATATATACCCAGTTTTTTAGGAGAGAAATATTTAGAAAGTTCCATGTTCATTATTTCAGCCAACTTCATAAAATCTTTAAGAAACAGTGGTAATTTGTAACGCGCAATGCACAAAGGGCTATGCCTCAATAGCGATTATGCGCGGACATTGTCGAGTCTTTATTGACTGAATGTGTAGGCTATGTGGAGAAATAACGGGGCATTTAAATCAACCGGGAAATTTTCGTGACCACGGCACTTTTTCGCGGAGGCTGTGTCTTATTGTGCTAAAGATATCTAATAGCGAGCTCAAAGGGATTTCACCCGCGGAGATAAAATGCACAAAAATACGCTGATCCTTGTTGTTGAAGATGAAGACGAAATCGCCGATATACTGATGAGCTACCTGGAGCGTTCGGGAATGAAAACGCTCCGAGCCAGGCAGGGCGAACAGGCCATAGCGCTCGATCGCCTCCATAAACCGGATCTCATATTGCTGGACATTCACCTGCCCGTATGTGACGGCTGGAGCGTACTTACCACGCTTCGTCAGGAAAGCGCTGTCCCCGTCATTATGGTTTCCGCTCTCGATCAGGATGTCGATAAGCTCATGGGGCTGAGGCTGGGCGCGGATGATTACGTGATCAAACCCTTCAACCCTTCTGAAGTTGTCGCCCGGGTTGAGGCGGTGCTGCGCAGGACAAAACCCGCGCTTCAGCAGGCGGGTTCCCAGCCGCTCAGAACGCCATTTATTACGGTCTATCCGGATGACTTCTACGTGGAAGTCACCGTGGGCGCAGAGGTTGTCTCCCCGGTATTAACGACGACCGAATTTAAATTGCTCACATACCTGGTGAGATATCCGCGAAAGGTCTGCTCCCGCGAAGAGCTGCTCAACGCGTGTCTGCCGGAAGGGGATACGCTCGACAGAACGGTCGACAGCCATATGAGCAAGTTGCGTAAAAAACTGGAGCTTGCCGGCCTCTATGGTGTTCCCGAGAGCATCAGAGGCATGGGCTACCGGCTTGGGGAAAAGAAATGAACAAAGAGTCTGTTCTGAGCCGTCAGATCTTAACGTATATGCTGTTGCTGACGTTTACGATCATTGCCATCGCCATACTCGGCTCCTGGTTTTTTTACTCCTTTATTCTGGATCACCTCCCGGGCGGCCCTGCTGCGGGCGATGACGAGCAGATGACGATGTGGGACTGGGTATGGATTGGGACCGCGACTACGATCAGTATGATTATTGCCCTCTTTTTCACGGTCAAACTGTCATCGCGGATCCTCACCCCGCTAAACGCGGTAGCGTCCAGCCTGAAAAAGATTTCTCAGGGCGATCTGGACGCCCGGGCATTCTGCGCCAGTTCCCGGCTGGGTGAGATCAATCACCTGGTGACGGATTTCAATGAAATGGCGGAAAAACTACAGACGCTGGATATTCAGAGGAAATCCTGGAATGCCGCTATTGCGCATGAGCTGAGAACCCCTGTCACGATCTTACGCGGACGGCTTCAGGGGTTGGTTGACGGCGTTTTTACCCCGGATCCGGTGCTGTTTAATAATCTTCTCAAACAGACGGAAGGGTTAACCCGCCTGATTGAAGATCTCCGGGTTATCAGTTCGGATGGCGGGGCGGGATACACGTTATGCCAGTCAAGAACGGATCTAAAAGGGACAATACAGAACGCACTCGATACGTTCATGCCCGAGTTCAGCCGTAAGGCTTTTACCGTCAATACAGACCTGAGGGAGCAGCAGTGCGTATTCGATCCATTGCGCATCAATCAGTGTTTGACCGTTTTATTTGATAATGCCTTACACTATTCAACCTCGCGCACGCTCATCGTGAAAAATGGCGTTTCTGATAAAGGCAATTTTATCCTTATTCAGGACGGGGGACCGGGCATCCCCAGAGAGTTTCATGATTTCCTGTTTCAGCCCTTTCAGCGCGATAATGGCGCCAGACATGTGAACCCGGAAGGCTGTGGTTTGGGCTTGTCGGTGGTAAAAGCCATCATGCTGGCTCATGGTGGCGATGTTACCTATACCTTATCGACGCAAAACCACTCGATATTTAAACTCACCTGGCCCGACTCGTGAGCTTCAGCGGCAGGTCAAATGTGCCTGCCGGCGATAAATGCCATATTTTTCCTAACTTAGCATCCCACTCCTGCGGGGTAATCGTCAGCTTACCGCGTCTCGGGCTTAAGGTTATTTCGCTGAAATAGATTTCATCTTTTTTTAGCATAAGGTCAACGCGGCAGTAGTCAATTCCATCCGCCAGCTCCTGGGAGGCCAACAAAGCCTGGCGGAATAAGAGCGGTTCGCCTGGTTCTGCTGAAGTATTTGGATATTCCATCCGGAAGGGTTGTAAGTTCCAGTACCTGTCATAAACGTTGATAAACCCTTTGCCGTTATCATCCGTAAAATCCGCTTCTACATAGTGGGCAACGCCGTGAAAACAATGGATCCTCAGCATTTCGGGCGTTGTGTTCCTGTCAGCATCGTCGAAGAGATCGACAAACGGCTCGCAAAGTATACTCGGCGTAATGTTTTTGTACTGCCATTCGCGCGTGGTGTAGTAAAGATTTTTCTTTAACGCGAGGCTCAGCTTTTTACACGCTTCTTTTTCATTAAATTGCGCTTTGTTTGTACATATTATTGTGCTGCCGCTGTCATGGTTGCACTTAAGGACGAATTTGTCAGGAAGAACTGAAAAATCAATCTGCGACGGCCTGGTATAAACGCCGATTAATGGCACCGTTTTCACGCGCGTTGTTCTGGAGGAAACATATGCCCGAACGGCGAGTTTATCGGCAAGCATCGTGTAGAAGTTATTATGGTCATAGACCAGTCGATGACATATTTTTTCACTCAACGTCGTGGGCGAGTTAATGTTAGGGGTTTCCCCGGTTGTTCTCTTAAGCCTCACGGTATGAAAATGCAGGTCCGTCATTAAAAATGAGCGGCATTTTCTGATGAGATACTCTGTGTATTTTAAAATGTAAGTGGCGGTGTTCATTTCTTCTCCTCCGTAATGTCCGGATATTCTGGAGAAGAACTGTTGATTGATATTGCTTAAAATATGGAGCAGGGATGGAGACGAAAAATTAAAGGATTAAGTAGCGCACGCAGGCTATTTAATCCTTAATTTAGTGGGGCAATTTGTGTTGAGCGTCGCGCTTAGCGGTCTTTTCTCCACGCATCGGCGGTCAATGCTTCACCAAAATGACCGGCAATCAGTCGTTTTGTCAGCTCATGAAGCGGGGAGGCCATCACATCCGCCGTGCTGCCGCGCTCGACAACTTCGCCCTGGTGCATGACCATCACCTGATCGCTGATGTGCTTCATCATTCCCAGATGCTGGGTGACGTAGATATACGAGATCCCCTGTTTTTCCTGCAATTCCAGCATCAGGTTAATCAGCTGCGAGCGCATCGACATATCCAGCGAGGCAAGCGCTTCATCCGCAATGATCACTTTTGGCCGCAAAATCAACGCACGCGCCAGGCCCAGACGCTGTTTCTGGCCGGGGGCCAGCATATGCGGGTAGTAGCTTTCGTGATCCGGCAACAGCCCAACCATACGCAGGGTTTCAAATACGCGCTTACGGCGCGCCTCTGGCTCCAGGTCGGTGTTCAGACGCAGCGGAAAATCGAGGATCTGAGAGATGCGCTGGCGCGGGTTAAGCGAGGTCGAGGGATCCTGGAAAATCATGCGGATGCGCTGGCTGCGGAAAGAGTAATCGCCGAACGTCAGAGGATGATCGTCAATCAACACTTCGCCTGCAGTCGGTTCAACCATGCCGGCGAGCATTTTCGCCAGGGTGGATTTCCCGGAACCGTTCTCGCCGATGATCGCCAGGGTCTGTTTTTCACGCAGCGTAAAGCTCAGCGGCTTCACCGCGTCGACAGTTTGACGATGAAACAGCCCCGTGCGGTAGC
The DNA here is from genome assembly GCF_034106085.1 of Enterobacter sp. 302C9. Classification (NCBI taxonomy): domain Bacteria; kingdom Pseudomonadati; phylum Pseudomonadota; class Gammaproteobacteria; order Enterobacterales; family Enterobacteriaceae; genus Enterobacter; species Enterobacter sp. 302C9. The sequence continues at coordinate 35,812 of NZ_JAWNBW010000002.1, read as the reverse complement.
GAAAGGTCTTACTCAGGTTGCGAACTTCCAGTAAGGTTTCGACCATTTCACTCTCTCTCCATGTTCAGCGGGAAATGACAGGCGTACAGATGATTCTTGGCCCCGGTCAGGCGTGGCGTCTCGATACATTTACGCTGAGCATAGGGGCACCTTGGCCCCAGACGACAGCCTATCGGCAGGGATTCCAGCAGCGGAATCGCCCCCGGCAGGGTATTCAGGCGGCTCTTATGCGGCATCGCGCTGCCAAAATCCGGAATGGCGCGGATAAGCGCCTGCGTATACGGATGATGCGGCGCGCCGATCAGATCTTCACTCGGCGCGGTTTCGACCGTTTGCCCGCAGTACATGACGTCAATTTTATCCGCCCATTTGCTGAGCATTTGCAGGTCATGGCTGATCAGCAAAATGGTGGTGTTGTTATTCTGGTTGAGACGCGACAGCAGGCGGAAAATTTGCGCCTGCGTGGTGGGTTCCATCGCGTTGGTGGGCTCATCCGCAATCAGCAAACGCGGCTGATTTGCCAGCGCGATGGCAATCATCACTTTCTGACATTCGCCGTCGGTCAGCTCATAGGGGAAGCTGCGCATCGCATCTTTGTGATCTTTAATCCCAACGCGGTGTAAAAGCTCGATGGCGCGGCGCTTGCGCCAGCCAACGCGTTGCCACCAGCGGCCTTTATAGGTCCAGCCGGGAATGTTCTGCATGAGCTGTTTACCCACGCGTTCGGACGGGTCGAGACAGGACTGCGGCTCCTGGAAAATCATCGAGACGTTATGCCCGACAAGCTTTCTCCGCTCGCGGGGGGAGAGGCGCAGCAGATCGATATCGTCAAAACGCATACGGTCTGCCGTCACGCGCCAGTTGTCTTTCGCCACGCCGCAGATAGCCTTGGCAATCAGGCTTTTTCCCGAGCCGGATTCCCCCACCAGCCCGCGTATTTCACCCTCTGCAAGGGTGATGCTGATGCGATCGACGGCTTTAACCCAGCCTTCACCGGTTTTGAATTCGATGGTGAGGTTGCGAATATCAAGAAGCGGCATTATTGCACCCCCGCGTTAATTGCACGGCGAATACCGTCGCCCAGCAGGTTGATAAGCAGCACGCTCACCATAATGGCCGCACCCGGCAGCATGACCGTCCAGGGTGCTACGTAGATCAACTCCAGCGCATCGCCGAGCATCGCACCCCATTCGGGCGACGGCAGCTGTGCACCGAGATCGAGGAAGCCGAGCGCCGCGATGTCCAGGATCGCCATCGACAGGGCGCGGGTGATCTCAGTGACCAGCCCGGCGGCGATGTTGGGCAGCACGGCAAACCACAGAATGTTGAAGGTCGTCGCGCCGTCCAGACGCGCGGCGACGACGTACTCTTTTTCCAGCTCATCATGCACCATGCTGTAAACCGAGCGCACGATGCGGGGCAGGATAGCCAGCCAGACGGCGAACATGGCGTGCGACAGGTGCGGACCGGCAAAGGCAACAACAATGATTGCCAGCAGCAGGGACGGAATCGACAGCAGCGTATCCAGAATGTGGTTAAGGACCGCCGAACGCAGGCCATGGGTGGATCCCGCAAAAATACCGAGCGCCAGCCCGCAGATCGTAGCCGCGAGCGTCACCACAAATGCGCCGCCGACCGTCGGGGCTGCACCGCTCAGCAGGCGGCTCAACACGTCACGTCCGAGGTCGTCCGTTCCCAGGAAGAAAGAGACTTCACCGTAGCGCGACCAGGACGGCGGCAGCAGCTGATAGCCAAGGAACTGCTGGTCGATGCCGTACGGCGCGAACCACGAGCCAAAGACGCAAAGCAACACCAGGCCGGCGCAGCCGTAAAGGCCGATCATTGCCGTGGTGTCACCATAGAATTTACGCCACACGGTACGCAGCACGCCGGGCGTGCGCTTTTCACTGTATACGCTATCGTAAGGCATACCATTCCTTATGCTTCAATGGGTTAGCCATGGCACCCAGAATATCGGACAACACGTTAACAATAATCACCAGCGAACCAATCACCATCACGCCCGCAGAAATAGCGGCGTAGTCCTGCTGGCGGATGGCGTTAATCAGCCATCGCCCCAGGCCCGGCCAGCTGAAGACCATCTCGGTGATCATCGCCAGCGTCAGCATGGTGGAAAACTGTAATCCCAGACGCGGAATAACCGGCGGCAGCGCGTTGTGCAGGACGTTGCGGCGCAGTATGGTCAGGCGTGACAGCCCGCGAGTGGCGGCGGCTTTGACATAGTTCTGGTCAAACACTTCAATAGTGCTCAGGCGCATCAGGCGGATCACTTCGGTTGTTGGCGCAACCGCCAGCGTCAGAACCGGCAATACCATATGGCGCACGGCGCTGACGATCATCTCATGGCGCCACATCGAATCGGACAGCCACGCGTCAATGATGGCAAAACCCGTCACCGTTTTAACCGTATAGAGCAGGTCAAAGCGACCCGAAACCGGCAGCCAGCCCATCGTCAGCGAGAAGAACAGCGTCAGCAGCAGCGCCAGCCAGAATATCGGGATGGAGAAGCCGAACAGGGCGAGGGCGCTGATAAACTTATCCTGCCATTTATTGCGATAGATCCCGGCCAGCATGCCCACGGGAATGCCGACCATCAGGGCAAAGCCGAAGGCCAGAATACACAGCTCCATCGTGGCCGGGAAAACCTCTTTCAGCTGCTGAGAAATCAGCTGCCCGTTAATGCTGGACACGCCGAAATCCCAGTGCAGCAACCCGTTAAACCAGAACAGCCAGGCATCCCACAGCGACGACCCCTGGAGCGGGGCGTGGGGCGTGAAATAGCTCAGGCTGAAGCCGACAAAGTTCAGGAAAAAGAGCGTCACCAGCAGCAAAAGGAGCCGACGTAAGGTAAAAATAATCATGGTTTTTTCACCTCTTGTTCTTTTTCACGCGACACGCCGGCGAACGAGGCGTTGCCGAACGGACTCAGCACCAGGCCTTTAATATCATAACGATAGGCCTGAAGACGCAGGGAAGAGGCCAGCGGCAGCACCGGCAGTTCCTGGGCAAGGATCTTCTGCGCTTCATCATAGGTGTCGATGCGTGAGGCCAGCTGTTGGGAAGCCAGCGCTTTTTGCAGCACGGCATCAAACTCCCGGTTACACCAGTGGGCGTAGTTGGTCTGCGAATTTATCGCCGCACAGCTCAGGAGCGGCCGGAAGAAACTGTCCGGATCGTTACTGTCGGTCGCCCAGCCGGTCAGGGTTAAATCATGATTCATGTCCATCAGGCGCGCCTCCTGGAAACGGCCCTCAACCGGTACGATGATCACTTTGACGCCCACCTGCGCCATATCTGCCTGCAGCAGTTCGGCGGTCTTGAGCGGGCTCGGGTTCCACGCCTGGGAGCTGGTTGGCACCCAAAGCTGCAAAGTGAGGTTTTCCGCCCCCAGCGCCTTCAGCTGTTCACGCGCTTTTGCCGGATTGTATTCCGTAATTTTAGCTTCACCGTCATAGGCCCACGAGGCGCGCGGTAAAATTGAGGCGGCGGTTTCCGCCGTGCCGTAGTAGATCGACTGCATCAAACGCTGGTTGTTAATCGCCAGCGCCAGAGCGTGGCGTACGGCAGGGTTATTCAACGGCGGCTTATCCGTGTTAAAGGCCAGATAAGCGATATTCATGCCGGGGCGTAACGTCAGGCGCAGGCGCGGATCGTCACGCAAAATGGTGAGCTGGCTGGCCGCGGGCCAGGCGAGCACGTCGCACTCCCCGGTGAGCAGTTTCGACAGACGTCCTGTTCCACCTGAACCGAGATCGACCACCACCTGCGGCATCAGCGGGGTGCCGCGCCAGAAATGCTCATGACGCTGCAGACGAATATACTGCCCGGCGCGGTATTCAGCGAGCTGGAACGGACCGGTGCCGACCGGCTGACGATCGAGTAACTCCTGACGATCTTTTTTCGTCAGGTTCGCCGCGTATTCAGCGGACATGACTGACGCATAGTGGGTCGCCAGATGCCAGAGGAAGGAGGCATCCGGGCGCGTCAGCGTAAATTCAACCGTCCGGTTGTCCAGCTTGCGCACGCTCTTGACGGTATCAGCAAACTGCAGGCTGTCGAAATAGGGGAAATTATCCCCGTTAACGTTATGCCACGGGTGGTTGCGGTTAAAGATGCGCTGGAAGGTAAAGACCACGTCATCTGCGTTCAGCCTGCGCGTGGGGGTAAACCACGGCGTGCGCTGAAACGCGACGTCATCGCGCAGGTGAAAACGGTACGTTGCGCCGTTATCCAGCACTTCCCAGCTTTCCGCCAGCTCAGGCACCAGACGGTAGGTGTATGGGTCAACATCAAGCAGACGGTCGTAAAGCTGCGCGGCCAGGGTATCCACGATCAGGCCGCTGCCCGCTTTTTGCGGGTTGAAGGTATCCACCTGGCCGCTTACGCAATAGACAAAGCCGCTGTCACGAATGTCAGGCTGGGGAGTTTGCCCGGGCGCGGCAAAGGCCAGGCTGCTAAACAGACCGAGTGCTAAAAAGGACGATAAAACCAGACGCATAATTTTTAAGGTTTTTAGGTTCGATCTGCAAAGTGTATCGCACTTACGCCTGCTTCGTAAAAATGTCTGCAGGTAAGTGCTGATATTGTCAGCGCATTTGATGCTTTTTGAGCAATGCCCTCAATTGATGGTAGGTCAGACCCAGCAGTTCAGCCGCCCGTTTCTGGTTATATTTTGCCGACTTCAGGCTTTGCTCCAGCAGCTGTTTCTCCTGATCGTTCTGGAACTGGCGTAAATCAAGGGGGAGAGTAGGGAGATCGCCTGAAGACGCTGGTGCGGACAGGGGCGCTGCGCTGCGCTGAAAAGGATCGATAATGATATTGTCCAGCTCCGTCTCGCTGCTGCCGTGGCGATAGACGGAGCGCTCCACGACGTTTTTCAGTTCACGGATATTTCCCGGCCAGTGGTAAGCCAGCAGCGTCTCCTGCGCATAATCGCTGAAGCCGGGGAACAGCGGCAGTCCGAGCTCGCGGCACATCTGAATCGCAAACTGGTCTGCCAGCAGCATGATGTCGCTTCTGCGCTCGCGCAGGGGAGGAAGTTGAACGACGTCAAAGGCCAGGCGGTCAAGCAGGTCGGCACGGAATTTCTCCTCCGCCACCATCTCCGGCAGGTTGGCGTTCGTGGCGCACACCAGGCGTACGTTAACCTGCAGCGGCTGGCTGCCGCCGACGCGCTCCAGCTCGCCGTACTCAATCACGCGCAGCAGTTTTTCCTGCACCAGCATGGGCGCGGTGGCCAGTTCATCCAGAAACAGCGTACCGCCGTCGGCGCGCTCAAAGCGTCCGGGATGGCGTTTCTGGGCACCGGTAAACGCCCCCGCTTCATGGCCGAAGAGCTCGGTGTCGAGCAGGTTTTCATTCAGCGCCGCGCAGTTAAGGGAAATGAAGGGGCCATCCCAGCGCCCGGAGAGGTAATGCAGACGGTTGGCTATCAGCTCTTTCCCCGTTCCGCGTTCACCGACGATCAGCACCGGTTTATTGAGCGGCGCCAGGCGAGAGACCTGTTCCAGCACTTCGAGAAAGCTGTTTGCTTCGCCGAGTAAATTGTCTTTGTATCCGGGCATGATGAAATTAACCACTCCTTAGCGATATTCACCAGGGAAGAATAGTCCGTTGCTGCGCAAAAATCAATCAGGCTCTGTAAAATCAATAAGATAAAAACCTGGCATGATGTTTGTATTAGCAGTACAGCAGGGCATCGCCCGATAACAGAACTATGAGGATTTGATTATGGGTATTTTTTCTCGTTTTGCCGACATCGTGAACGCCAACATCAACTCACTGCTTGAGAAAGCGGAAGATCCGCAGAAGCTGGTCCGCCTGATGATTCAGGAGATGGAAGACACGCTGGTTGAAGTGCGTTCAACCTCCGCCCGCGCGCTGGCGGAGAAAAAACAGCTTACGCGTCGTATTGAACAGGCAATCGCTCAGCTGAACGAATGGCAGGAAAAAGCGGAGCTGGCGCTGCGTAAAGACAAAGAGGATCTGGCCCGTGCGGCGCTGATCGAAAAACAGAAGCTGGCTGATATGGTCGCGACGCTCGAGCATGAAGTCACGCTGGTGGATGACACGCTCACCCGTATGAAGAAAGAGATTGGTGAGCTTGAAAATAAACTTAACGAAACCCGCGCGCGTCAGCAGGCGCTGACCCTGCGTCACCAGGCGGCAAGCTCTTCCCGCGACGTGCGTCGTCAGCTGGACAGCGGTAAGCTTGATGAAGCGATGGCGCGTTTTGAATCGTTTGAACGTCGTATCGACCACATGGAAGCGGAAGCCGAAAGCCACGGCATCGGCAAGCAGAAGTCGCTGGATCAACAGTTCGCCGATCTGAAGGCTGATGATGAAATCAGCGAGCAGCTGGCGGCACTGAAAGCCAAAATGAAGCAAGACAACCAATAATAATTCCTGCGGCACCTGAGCGTGCCGCATCATAAGACAAGGAGTACACATGAGCGCGCTTTTTCTGGCCATTCCCCTGACAATTTTCGTGCTGTTCGTTTTGCCGATTTGGCTATGGCTGCACTACAGCAACCGTTCTTCTCGGGGCGAACTCTCCCAGAGTGAACAACAGCGTCTGGTACAGCTCTCCGACGAGGCGAACAAAATGCGCGAACGCATTCAGGCGCTGGAAGCCATCCTGGATGCTGAGCATCCAAACTGGAGGGACCGTTAATGTCTGGACTGAATCTGAACAAAAAGCTGTGGCGTATTCCACAGCAGGGCATGGTGCGCGGCGTTTGTGCCGGGCTGGCTCACTATCTTGATGTCCCGGTCAAACTGGTCCGCGTGGTCGCGGTGCTATCGATCTTCTTTGGCCTGGCGTTTATTACCCTGGTGGCATACATCGTCCTGTCGTTTGTTCTTGACCCGATGCCCGAAGGAGAACTGGCTGCGGAGGGAGCCCCGACCAGCAGCGATCTTCTCAATGCCGTTGATGAGCAACTCGCCGCTGGTGAGAAGCGGCTACGGGAAATGGAACGCTATGTCACGTCGGATACCTTTACGCTGAGAAGTCGCTTTCGTCAGCTTTAAGAGAGAGATGAGATGAAACAACACTGGCAACAGGCCGGTCAGAAGGTAAAACCCGGCCTGAAAATCGCAGGTAAACTGGTCCTGCTGACCGCGTTACGGTTCGGCCCGGCAGGTGTGGCGGGTTGGGCGATCAAATCCGTTGCCCGCAAGCCGGTCAGAATGGTGCTGGCCGTGGCGCTCGAACCGCTGCTGCAAAAGGTGGCAAAACGGCTATCTCGCCGCTACTTATCCCAATAATTCCCGCTGGCGTTAGCCCTTTCCCTGACGGGGGAGGGACTGGCGACGGTTAACCGCATTTCCTCTTTTCCCGGTTCTTTCTTTGCGGCAGCTCACAATATTGCGCTGAGCTGCTTTGCAATCACCTTTTTCTCCTTTCTGGTCCGTTGACAGATATTTTTCATGGGAGTAGATTGCCACTCCGTGGGACCGCTACCATGGAAAATGAAATGAATACAAAAATTAAAGAACTCATTAATATTGTTTACGGGGAAACGTTTTCTGACGCCCATCTTAATGTGCTGCTGGAAAATATTGGAAATGCCGCTTCTGTTATTACGGAAAAACGTAAAACGGGTTGGGATGAAAAAGACGTTGTCCTGATTACCTATGCCGATCAGTTTTCAGCGAAAGGGGAGAAGGCGCTACCGGTGTTTACACGTTTTTATAACAGGTGGCTTTCTCGTTCTTTTTCTCATGTTCATCTCTTGCCTTTTTATCCATGGTCTTCGGACGACGGTTTTTCTGTTATCGATTATCACGAGGTTGCACCGGAAACCGGAACGTGGCGAGACGTTGCTGAATTAAAACAGTCAGCCAGTTTAATGTTCGATTTCGTATGCAACCATATGTCAGCCAAAAGCAAATGGTTCGCTAATTACCTGAAGCAAATGCCAGGATATGAAGATTTCTTTATTTCTGTCGATCCTGAAACAGACTTATCCGCGGTGACGCGTCCGCGTGCCTTACCGCTTCTTACACCTTTCACGCTGCATGACGGCAGCGTGCGACACCTGTGGACCACCTTCAGCGAGGACCAGGTCGATCTCAATTTCGCCTCTCCGCAGGTGCTGATCGCGATGGTTGACGTGCTGCTGCATTACCTGATTGAAGGGGCGCGATACATTCGTCTGGATGCGGTGGGATTCATGTGGAAAATACCCGGAACAAACTGCATCCACCTTGAGCAAACCCACCAGCTCATCCAGCTTTTCCGCGCGATTACCGAGGCTGTCGCCCCTGGAACGGTGATTGTTACCGAGACGAACGTTCCGCATAAAGATAACGTTGCTTACTTCGGTGACGGCGAAAATGAAGCGCAGATGGTTTATCAGTTCTCTTTGCCCCCGCTGGTGCTGCATGCGGTGCATTCTCAGGACGTCCGGACGCTGAGCCAGTGGGCAGCGTCGCTGACGTTGCCTTCCACGAAAACCACCTGGTTTAACTTCCTGGCCTCGCATGACGGGATTGGTCTGAATCCGTTACGCGGAATTTTACCCGAGTCGGAAATCCTCTCGCTTGTGGAAAAACTTCAGGCTGAAGGGGCGTTGGTTAACTGGAAAAATAACCCGGATGGTACACGCAGTCCTTATGAAATTAATGTGACCTATCTGGATGCTTTAAGTACGCGTGACGGTCTTGATAGCGATCGGATTGCCCGGTTTATTCTGGCGCATGCCGTCCTTTTAAGCTTCCCCGGCGTGCCTGCGGTTTATATCCAGAGCATTCTCGGTTCCCATAATGATTATGCAGGTGTTGAACGCCTGGGATATAACCGTGCGATTAATCGTGAGAAATACACGGCAGGGCAAATTGATAGCCTGCTTGAAGATAAAAATAGCCTGCGTTCTCAGATCTATTGCTCGTTAAGCCAGTTAATCGCGCTGCGTCGGGCGGAGAAAGCATTCCATCCTGACAGTGAAGCTTATTTCAGTGCGTCAGGTAAACATGTTTTAAAAATCGTTCGCGTGGCGGATTGTGGTGAGAAAGTAACGGCGCTGTTTAATTTCAGTGATGGCATTCAAACGATGGAATCCGATATTCATTCCGGAACGGAGTTGATTTCCGGGAAAGATATTACAGATAAAACGCTGACCCTATATCCATGGCAGGTGTTGTGGATTAAAGAAAACTAAAAAGGACCTTAAAAATGAAAATGCCCAGAATTGTGCTGATTTCAGCACTGGTTTCGTGCGCCTTGTTATCAGGGTGCAAGGACGACAAAAAGTCTGCTGTCACTATTGAGTTTATGCACTCGTCAGTCGAGCAGGAGCGCCAGGCGGTTATCACGAAGCTTATCGAAAAGTTCGAGAAAGAGAACCCAGGCATCACGGTGAAACAGGTGCCGGTCGAAGAGGATGCCTACAACACCAAGGTTATTACGCTCGCCAGAACGGGCGCGCTGCCAGAGGTGATTGAAGTCAGCCATGACTACGCGAAAGTCATGGACAAGGAACAGCTGCTGGATCGCAAAGCTATCGGCGAAGCCATTAAAGCGGTAGGCGAGGACACCTTCTATGACGGCATCTTGCGTGTTGTTCGTACGGAAGACGGTTCTGCCTGGACGGGTGTGCCAGTCAGCGCCTGGCTATCCGGCGTCTGGTATCACAAAGATGCACTGGCTGCGGCGGGTATCCAGGAGCCGCATAACTGGGCGCAGCTGCTGAAAGCCAGCCAGAGCCTTAACGACCCGGCCAAAAAACATTACGGCATTGCGCTGCCCACCGCCGAAAGCGTGATGACGGAGCAGGCATTCTCCCAGTTTGCGCTTTCCGGCGGCGCGAACGTTTTTGATGCCAAAGGGAACGTCAACATCGATACCCCTGAAATGGCAAAAGCCCTGGCGTTTTATAAAGATCTGGCCGCGACCACCATGCCGGGTTCAAACGACGTCATGGAGATCAAAGATGCCTTCATGAACGGTTCTGCGCCGATGGCGGTTTACTCCACCTACATCCTTCCGGCGGTATTCCAGGACGGAAACCCTGCCAACCTGGGCTTCGTCGTCCCAACAGAAACCTCTTCTGCCGTTTACGGCATGGTCACGTCGCTGACGATTACCACCGGTCAAACCGAAGATGAGACCCAGGCGGCTGAAAAGTTTGTGACCTGGATGGAGCAGGCTCAAAACGCAACCGACTGGGTCATGATGTCGCCCGGCGCGGCACTGCCGGTGAACAAGCTGGTGGTGGGCACCGATACCTGGAAAAACAACGATGTGATTAAAGCGTTTGGGCAACTGCCTTACGAACTGATTGCGCAGTTCCCGAATGTGCAGGTATTTGGCGCCGTGGGCGACAAAAACTTCACACGCATGGGCGATGTTACCGGGTCCGGCATCATCAGTTCCATGGTGCATAACGTCACGGTGGGGAAAAAAGATCTCAGCAACACGCTTAGTAACAGCCAGAAGCGTGTGACCGATCTGATTTCACAACGATAGGAGCGCTCTGCGGAAGGAAATTATGAAGACGTTGTTTTCTGGTCGTTCAGATATGCCTTTCGCCATGCTGCTGTTGGCCCCCAGCTTGATTTTGCTGGGGGGCCTGGTGGCCTGGCCAATGATTTCCAATATTGAAATCAGTTTCTTACGTCTGCCGCTTAACCCGCGCATTAGCGCTGTGTTTGTCGGGCTGGATAATTACATTCGCATTCTCAGTGATGCGGCATTCTGGCACTCGCTGTGGATGACGTTCTGGTACACCGCGCTGGTGGTGATCGGCAGCACGGGGTTGGGGCTGGCGGTGGCGATCTTCTTTAACCGTGAATTCCGTCTGCGGAAAACGGCACGTTCACTGGTGATTTTGTCCTACGTCACCCCGTCCATTTCGCTGGTGTTTGCATGGAAATACATGTTCAACAACGGCTACGGCATTGTGAACTATCTGGGCGTTGACCTGCTGCATCTGTATGACCAGGCGCCGCTGTGGTTCGACAATCCTGGCAGCAGCTTTGTGCTGGTGGTGCTGTTCGCCATCTGGCGCTACTTCCCGTACGCGTTCATTTCGTTCCTCGCGATTTTGCAGACCATTGATAAGTCGCTGTATGAAGCGGCGGAAATGGACGGCGCGAATGCCTGGCAGCGTTTTCGAATCGTTACGCTGCCCGCGATTATGCCGGTGCTGGCAACGGTGGTGACGCTCCGCACTATCTGGATGTTCTACATGTTTGCGGATGTCTACCTGTTGACGACCAAGGTCGATATTTTGGGCGTCTACCTCTACAAAACCGCATTCGCTTTCAACGATTTGGGTAAGGCTGCGGCGATCTCTGTCGTGCTGTTCGTGATCATCTTCGCGGTGATTCTGCTGACCAGAAAAAGGGTAAACCTCAATGGCAACAAATAAACGCGTACTGAGCCGTATTGGTTTTTATCTCGGGCTGGCGGTGTTTCTGGTCATCACGCTGTTCCCGTTCTTCGTGATGCTGATGACGTCATTTAAGAGCGCGAAAGAGGCGATATCGCTTAACCCGACCATTTTGCCGCAGGCGTGGACGCTTCAGCATTACGTCGACATCTTTAATCCGCTGATTTTCCCGTTCGTGGACTATTTCAAAAACAGCATGGTGGTGTCGCTGATCTCCTCGGTAATTGCCGTATTTCTCGGCACGCTGGGGGCTTACGCCCTGTCCAAACTGCGTTTTAAGGGCCGCACGACGATCAATGCGAGTTTCTACACCGTCTACATGTTCTCCGGGATATTGCTGGTGGTGCCGCTGTTCAAAATCATCACTGCCCTTGGGATCTACGACACCGAGCTGGCGCTGATTATCACCATGGTGACCCAAACGTTACCGACAGCGGTGTTCATGCTGCGCAGCTATTTCGACACCATCCCGGACGAAATCGAAGAAGCCGCGATGATGGACGGCCTTAACCGCCTGCAAATCATCTTTCGCATCACCGTGCCGCTGGCGATTTCCGGGCTCGTGTCGGTGTTTGTCTACTGCTTCATGGTGGCGTGGAACGACTATCTGTTTGCGTCCATTTTCCTGTCCAGCGCCAGCCATTTCACCTTGCCGGTTGGGCTGAACACGCTCTTTAGCACGCCAGATTATATCTGGGGTCGCATGATGGCGGCATCGCTGGTGACGGCGCTTCCGGTTGTCATCATGTACGCCCTGTCTGAACGTTTTATTAAAAGTGGTTTGACCGCCGGTGGCGTGAAGGGCTGAGGCGGCCAATTTTAACAAGGAGTCAGTCATGAAAAAATTAGTTGCGACAGCGCCTCGTGTAGCGGCGCTGGTGGAATATGAAGATCGTCCGGTTGCCGTCCATGAAGTGAAAATTCGCGCCCGCTTTGGCGCGCCTAAACACGGTACCGAAGTGGTGGATTTCCGCGCCGCCAGTCCGTTTATTGACGAAGAGTTCAACGCGGAGTGGCAGATGTTCACGCCGCGTGAAGAGGGGGCGGCCCGCGGGATCGAATTCGGTAAGTTCCAGCTGGGCAATATGATTGTTGGCGAGATTATCGAATGCGGTGCTGATGTCACGGAATACCAGATCGGCGACAGCGTCTGCTGCTACGCACCGCTGCAGGAAACGGTGATCGTTAACGCGGTGAATAACTATAAGCTGCGCAAAATGCCGCAGGGCGCCTCCTGGAAAAACGCTGTTTGCTACGATCCGGCGCAGTTCGCCATGAGCGGCGTGCGTGATGCCAACGTTCGCGTGGGCGACTTTGTTGTCGTGGTCGGTCTGGGAGCCATTGGGCAAATTGCGATCCAGCTGGCCAAAAAAGCCGGTGCGTCAATCGTCATCGGCGTCGACCCTATCGAACACCGCTGTGAGATTGCCCGCCGTCATGGGGCAGACCACTGTCTGAACCCAATCGGCACCGATGTCGGTCTGGAAATCAAAAAGCTGACCGGGAAGCAGGGCGCGGACGTGATCATCGAAACCAGCGGCTTTGCAGATGCGCTGCAGTCCGCGCTGCGCGGGCTCGCCTATGGCGGCACTATCTCCTACGTAGCCTTCGCGAAACCGTTCGCGGAAGGCTTTAACCTCGGCCGCGAAGCGCATTTCAATAACGCGAAGATTGTCTTCTCCCGCGCCTGTAGCGAACCCAACCCGGATTACCCGCGCTGGAACCGTAAACGTATTGAAGAGACCTGCTGGGAACTGCTGATGAACGGCTATCTAAATTGTGAAGATCTCATCGACCCGGTCGTCACCTTCACCACCAGCCCGGAAAGCTACATGAAGTTTGTCGATCAGCACCCGGAACTGAGCATCAAAATGGGCGTCACTTTTTAAGCTAAGGAAAGCAAAACATGAAAATCGCAACACAAAATCAGGCCTTTTTCCCGGTCAATATCATGGAGAAATTCCAGTACATCAAAGCGATGGGTTTTGATGGCTACGAAATTGACGGCAAGCTGCTGGTGGAAAACCTCGCCGAGGTAAAAGCGGCGATTAAGGCCACCGGTCTGCCGGTGACGACGGCCTGCGGCGGATACGATGGCTGGATAGGCGACTTCATCGAAGAACGTCGTCTGAACGGGTTAAAGCAGATTGAACGTATCCTGGAAGCGCTGGCTGAAGTGGGCGGCAAGGGCATTATCGTGCCTGCTGCCTGGGGAATGTTTACCTTCCGTCTGCCGCCAATGACCTCTCCACGCAGCCTGGACGGTGACCGCAAAGCCGTAAGCGCCTCCCTGCGCTGGCTGGATGAGGTGGCGGCGCGCACCGGAACGACCGTCTATCTGGAGCCGCTGAACCGCTATCAGGATCACATGATCAACACCCTGGCTGACGCGCGTCGCTATATCGAAGAGAACGGCCTGAAGCACGTGCAGATCATCGGCGATTTCTATCATATGAACATCGAAGAAGACTCGCTGACGGATGCGCTGCATCAGCACCGCGATCTGCTGGGCCATGTGCACATTGCAGATAACCACCGCTACCAGCCGGGCAGCGGCAGCCTCGATTTTGCCAGCCTTTTCGATCGGCTGCGTGCGGATAACTACCGGGGTTACGTGGTGTATGAGTGCCGTGTTCGCGCCGAGGATCCGGCTCAGGCATACCGGGATTCGCTCACTTACTTGCGTAAATGCTAAGGATGACGAGCGTGATGAGTGCTTCTATACCTTCGCCTCTGCGCGTCGCCATCATTGGCGCCGGGCAGGTCGCGGATAAAGTGCATGCCTCGTATTACGCCACGCGCAGTGATGTTCAGATGGTGGCTGTCATGGACAGCCATCCTGAACAGGCTCGGGCGTTTGCGGAACGTCATGGTATTCACTCGATATGGCAGGATGCGCGAGAGATGCTCGAGGCGGTTAAGCCGGATATGGTGAGCGTCTGTTCGCCTAACCGGTTCCATTTCGGGCACGTCATGGCCGCGCTGGAAGCAGGCTGCCACGTGATGTGTGAAAAACCGCCTGCTATGACGCCGCAGGAGGCCGATCGGATGCGCATGGCCGCGCGCAAGGCGGGAAAAGTGCTGGCGTATGATTTTCACCATCGTTTTGCTCTCGATACGCAACTGCTGCGTGAAGCTGTGATAAAGGGGGAACTGGGCGAAATTTATTACACCACGGCGCAGGCGCTACGCCGCTGCGGGGTTCCCGGCTGGGGCGTCTTTACCAACAAAACGCTTCAGGGCGGCGGGCCGCTGATTGATATCGGCATCCATATGCTCGATGCCGCGATGTACGTGCTGGGGTTCCCGGCGGTAAAAAAGGTGACGGCACACAGCTTCCAGAGGCTGGGAAACCGTAAAAGCAGCGGCCAATTTGGCGAGTGGGATCCCACGCAGTTTACCGTTGAAGATGCCCTGTTTGGCACCATTGAGTTCTGCAACGGCGGCATTCTGCGTCTGGACACGTCGTTTGCGCTCAATATCCGTGAACAATCCATCATGAACGTCGCATTCTGCGGTGAAAAGGCTGGCGCCATGCTGTTCCCGGCGCACATCTACAACGACGAAGCCGGGACTTTAGTCACCCTCACGCAGCGTGAAGAGGCTGACGACCAGCGTCATATGCGCAGTATGGATGCCTTTGTGCGGCATGTGCAGGGAGAGCCCGTCATGATCGCTGATGCGGAGCAGGGGCTGGTTATCCAGCAGCTTGTCGCCGCGCTGTATGAATCAGCAGAAACAGGGGAAAGCGTGACGATATGCTAAACGTGTCTGTATTAACCGACCCGGGCTTTTGTCCACACAGCCTGAATAAATACGCCTCCATCATGGCCTGCGGTAATGGCTACATGGGGATCCGCGCTGCGCACGAAGAAGATTACACCCAGCAAACCAGAGGCATGTATCTTGCGGGCCTCTATCATCGTGCTGGTCGCAACGAGACCACTGAGCTGATCAATCTGCCGGATATCATCGGTATCGATGTTGAGCTGGATGGCTTCAATTTCACGCTCCTGTCAGGCGAAATCCTCGAGTGGCAGCGCGAGCTGGCGTTTGCTAATGGCGAGCTTCGTCGCAGCGTCGTCTGGCGCTCGCCTGACGGGAAACGCTATCGTCTGGAGAGCCGTCGTTTTGTGTCGCTGGACCAGTTGCCCTTAGTGGCCATGCAGCTTTCGATTACACCGCTCGATACCGCCACGCAGGCCGTGGTGCAAACCGGCATTGACGCAACGCAAACGAACAGCGGCAGACAGCATCTGGATGAAATGTCGGTCAGAGTGTTCGACCAGCAATATATGCAGGGCGTGTATGAAACGCAGGACCGCGCGTCTGAGATTGTTGTTTCAGCATATTGTCAGCTCTCCGCGAAGAGCGATAGCTGTTTCACCGCCAAAAATCGTCGTCTCAGCGTTCATCATTCGCTGACGATTGCTAAGGGTGACACTGTCACGCTTGAAAAAATCGTCTGGGTGGCACATCGCAGTGATAAAGCACTGTCGCAGGCCTCGTTCGCCCGAAACGCGCTGGCCGATCTTAAGGTCTGTGCGGCAAGAGGCTACGACGCCTTGCTTGAGAGTTCGGCGTGTGCCTGGCAAGAGGTCTGGTGCGATGCTCGGGTGGAGGTGGAGTCTACGGAACATCAGGATCAGATGGCGCTGGATTACGCCGTCTGGCATTTGACGACCATGACGCCAGCCCATGATGAGCGAAGCAGTATCGCCGCCAAAGGGCTGACGGGCGAGGGGTATAAAGGCCACGTCTTCTGGGATACCGAAATTTTCCTGCTGCCTTTCCATCTCTTCACCCGGCCTCAAATCGCCCGTAGCCTGCTGCGCTATCGTTGGCTCAACCTGGCCGGGGCGCGGGAAAAAGCCCGTCGCAACGGCTGGCCCGGCGCGTTGTTCCCATGGGAAAGCGCCGCCAGCGGGCTGGAAGAGACGCCGGAGTTCGCGGCTATCAACATCCGAACCGGCACGCGCCAGAAGGTGGCCTCCGCGCTGGCGGAACACCACATCGTGGCGGACATTGCTTGGGCCGTCGTCGCTTACTGGCAGGCGACGCAGGATGAGACCTTTATGCGAAACGAAGGCCTGACGCTGCTGATGGAAACCGCCGCGTTCTGGATGGGCCGCGCGACGGAAATTAATGGTCGTCTCGAAATCCATGACGTTATCGGACCGGACGAATACACCGAGCATGTGAACAACAACGCGTATACCAACTATCTGGCCTGGCACAACGTCGCCTGCGCTCGCCAGTTTATGGCGATGTTTGGGCGCGAGGATGAAGGTTTTACGCAGAAAGCGACACGGTTCCTGACGTGCTTATGGCTGCCGGAGGCCAATCCAGACGGTGTGATCCCGCAGGATGATACCTTCATGGCCAAACCGGCCATCGATCTCAGCCGCTACAAAGCCAAAGCGGGTAAGCAGACCATTCTGCTCGATTATTCCCGCGCGGAAGTCAACGACATGCAGATCCTTAAGCAGGCTGATGTGGTGATGCTTACCTACCTGTTGCCGGAGCGGTTTACCCCGCAGCAGTGTGCCGCCAATCTGGCGTTCTATGAGCCCCGCACGATCCATGACTCTTCGCTGAGCAAGGCCATTCACGGCATTGTGACTGCCCGCTGTGGTGACGTCGAAGGTGCCTACGCCTTCTGGCGCGATGGCGTCGCTATCGATCTTGGGGACGACCCGCACAGCTGCGATGACGGAATTCACGCCGCTGCGACCGGCGCTATCTGGTCCGGCGTCATTCAGGGCTTTGCCGGTATGCAGATAGTGGATGGGGAGCTGCATCTTTCGCCCAGGTTGCCGGCCCACTGGCGAAGACTGGCATTCCCGCTGCGCTGGCGAAATGCAACGCTGCACTTCACCTGTGAAAACGAGGTGTTAACCATTGAAGCTTCGGCACCTTCCATGTTGACGCTGTGGGGCAAGACGCTACACATATCGGGGCGGACAGTTTGCGCTTATAAGGATTTTCTTGCACCTGTTAATGGGACCGCTACCACGGAGGGGCGCCATGACGCTTAAGGCGGTTGTATTCGATCTGGACGGTGTGATCACCGATACCGCACACCTCCATTTTCTGGCCTGGCGTGCAGTGGCGGATGAAATCGGCATCACCTTCGACGAAGTATTTAACGAACAGCTGAAGGGCATTAGCCGCATGGATTCCCTGCAGCGCATCCTGAAGCATGGCGGGAAAGAGGGGATGTTCAGCCATGAGCAGTGCCTCGCGCTGGCGACGAAAAAGAACGCGCTCTATGTCCAGTCTCTGGCGTCGCTGACGGAGGATTCACTGCTTCCGGGTATTCGCGACGTCCTGGCGGATATCCGTGCGGCGAAGGTCAAAATTGGGCTCGCCTCCGTATCCCTGAATGCCCCGGGGATCCTGCACGCGCTGGGCATTCATCAGGCCTTCGATTTTTGCGCCGATGCTTCCCGTATTCGCCGCTCAAAGCCAGACCCGGAGATCTTCCTTGCTGCCTGTGCAGGCCTGAATGTGCGTCCTGACGAGGCTATAGGTATCGAAGATGCACCTGCAGGCGTTGAGGCGATCAACGCGGCGGGAATGCTATCGGTTGGGATTGGATCTGGCCTGAACCATGCGGGTTTACAACTTCATTCAACGCGGGAACTGACCTGGAAATGCCTGACCGAGTTTTGGGCATCCCGGACGTATTGATAAGGAATTAACAATGGCTCAACTGTCCCTGAAACACATTCAGAAAATCTATGATAACCAGGTCCACGTGGTTAAGGATTTCAGTCTCGAAATAGAAGACAAGGAGTTCATCGTCTTCGTCGGGCCTTCGGGCTGCGGGAAATCCACGACGCTGCGCATGATTGCCGGTCTGGAGGAGATCAGCGCGGGTGAACTGATTATTGACGGGGTGTGCATGAATGACGTGCCCGCCAAGTCACGCGATATCGCGATGGTGTTCCAGAACTATGCGCTTTATCCGCATATGACGGTCTACGACAACATGGCGTTCGGCCTGAAGATGCAAAAAATTGCGCCTGTGGTTATCGACGAGCGCGTTAACTGGGCGGCACAGATCCTCGGATTACGCGAGTACCTCAAGCGTAAACCGGGCGCGCTGTCCGGCGGCCAGCGACAGCGCGTGGCGTTGGGCAGGGCGATCGTGCGCGAAGCGGGCGTGTTCCTGATGGATGAACCGCTCTCCAACCTTGATGCCAAGCTTCGCGTGCAGATGCGGGCTGAAATCAGCAAGTTGCACCAGAAGCTCAACACCACGATGATTTACGTGACTCACGACCAGACGGAAGCCATGACGATGGCGACCCGAATCGTGATCTTAAAAGACGGCATTATTCAGCAGGTTGGCGCTCCGAAGCAGGTGTACAACGAACCGGCAAACGTGTTTGTTGCTGGGTTTATCGGATCGCCAGCCATGAACTTTATTCGCGGTGCTATCGACGATCGCTATTTCGTCACGGAAACGCTGCGTCTGGCGATCCCGGAAGACAAGCTCGCTTCACTGAATGCCGCAGGGTATCAGCGCAAAGCGGTGGTATTTGGGATCCGCCCGGAAGATATTCTCACTCTGCAGAGCAGTGGTAAAAATATCGCGGCGAAAGTCAGCGTAGCCGAACTGACCGGCGCAGAATTTATGCTTTACGCCACCGTTGGCGGTCATGAGCTGGTGGTTCGCGCTGGCGCGGCGAATGATTATGCCGCAGGGGATAATATCAATATCCAGTTCGATATGAATAAGTGCCATTTCTTCGACGCTGAAACCGAAGCGGCTATTAGATAAGAAAGGTGTTCGCCGGAAATGAAAATTTCCGGTTTTTTTGTTTGTTACTTATAAAGGGAAAATTAAATGAGTACTCTACTAAGAAGTGCTGCGCTCGTTCTGTGCGCAGGAGTTAGCTGTGCACAAGCATCAGAAGCAGCTAAACAGTGGGAATTTAATATTGGCGCAATGTATGAAATCGAAAACGTTGAGGGGCAGGGCGACGATAAAGATGGATTATATGAACCTTCCGTATGGTTCAATGCAACCTGGGATGCGTGGACTATTTCGCTGGCGATGTATCAGGAGGGGCCGGTTGATTACAGTAGTATGACCCGTGGAACCTATTTCGATCGTCCTGAATTTCAATTACGCTATCGCTTTATCGGAACCGATAATTTCACCTTCGGTCTGACCGGCGGTTTCCGTAATTATGGTTATCACTTTAAAGATGAGCACGGTGCCAAAGACGGCAGCGCTAATATGCAGCGCTACAAAGTTCAGCCTGACTGGGATATTAAATTAACCGACGACTGGCGTTTTGGCGGCTGGTTTGCCATGTATCAGTTTGCTAACGATCTGCAAAAAACCGGCTATGCTGACAGCCGCGTTGAAACCGAAACGGGCTTTACCTGGACCATTAACAAAACCTTTGCTGCTAAAGTGAATTATTATTTAGAGCGCGGCTTCAATATGGACAGTTCCCGTAATAACGGCGAGTTTTCTACTCAGGAAATTCGTGCCTATCTGCCTATTTCGTTAGGCCAGACCACCTTAACGCCTTATACCCGCCTGGGGCTCGATCGCTGGTCTAACTGGGACTGGCAGGACGATCCTGAGCGTGAAGGACACGATTTCAACCGACTCGGTCTCCTCTACGCTTACGATTTCAACAATGGTTTATCCATGACGCTGGAATACGCCTATGAGTGGGAAAACCACGATGAAGGCGAAAGCGACCGCTTCCACTATGCGGGGGTTGGCGTAAACTACGCGTTCTGACCGACTGCACGCCAGGGGCACTTCGCCCCTGGCTTTAGCGAAGGGAAGCAGCCAACAAAAAGTGGGTATCAACCAGCACTTTTTGCGGAGCGGGATGACCCGCAATACGCCTGAAAAGAAGATCGCAGCTCTCTTCCCCCAGTTTTCGGGTGGGGATATCAAAGCCGCCAGGTGCGGGCGTTAAAATGAGAGACAGCATCGGGTCACTGTATCCGGCTATCACCACCTGCTCCGGGATCATCAGGTTCAACTCATCCGCCGCGCGATAGAGGCTAAGTAACTTCATGCTGTCGGTAGCGAATACTGCATCAGGCGGCGTGGGTGAAGACAACAATTCCAGCGCTGCCGTAAGCGCACTCTCATGGGTATAACCGCCATCCCTGATCCAGTCCGGGTTAAGGGCAATATGGTGCTTTTCCAGACTGGCTTTATAGCCCGCAAGGCGATCGATCGAAACATGATAATCAAGCGGGGCATGCAGACAGGCAATTTTACGGCGTCCGTTTTTAATAAAGGTTTCGGTCAGCGTGGCGCTGTCATGGAAATTATCCGTGTCGACGGAATAGATATTTTGATACTCACCTTCCACTTTACCGATAACCACTACCGGTACGCCATACTCATCCAGCGTGGTGAAAAAGGATTCATTTGCCGGTGAGCTCAGCATAATGATCCCTTTGATCATCTTCTGTTTTATTTTACTCACGCATTTCAGCAAATCATCTTCGCTGCTTTTTGACGTTTGTAAAATAACGTCAAATCCTTCTTCTTCCGCTTTTGCCGTAATGGCATGCAGGACATCGGAGAAAAAAGGATTACCGGCAGTGGTTTTGGTTGAACGGGTCGAAATAACCATAATGGCATCGAAGCCTGAAGAGGTCAGGGCGCGGGCCAGTTTGTTGGGCTGATAATTTAATTCGTCAATCGCCTTCAGCACTTTTTCACGCGCTTCGGGAGAAATATTCGTTTGTTTATTCAGAACGCGGGAAACGGTTGATTTCGATACGCCCGCAACCCGTGCGATATCATAGATGGTGGGTGACATACACCTTACTCACTCCGGACTGACAGCAATACCGTTCATCTTACTGGAGAGAAAACGGCAATAGCAATAAATAAGAATTGATAATCAACGATCTGCCCCCATTTATTGTATTCTGAAGCCATGCATTCAAGGCTTCCAGGCAACGAAGGACGGCGATGAAGCGACTTAAAAACGAAATCAATTCACTGGTGAACCGTGGCGTTGACCGTCATCTGCGTCTGGCCGTGACGGGGCTGAGCCGCAGCGGTAAGACGGCGTTTATCACCGCGATGGTGAACCAGCTCCTGAACCTGCACGCCGGGGCGCGTCTGCCGCTGCTCAGCGCGGTGCGGGAAGAACGCCTGCTGGGCGTGAAGCGCGTTCCTCAGCGTGATTTTGGGATTCCACGTTTTACCTATGACGAAGGGCTGGCGCAGCTCTATGGCGATCCGCCCATGTGGCCGACGCCGACGCGAGGGGTGAGTGAAATTCGCCTCGCGCTGCGCTTTCGCTCGAATGAATCCCTGATGCGCCACTTCAAGGATACTTCTACGCTGTACCTTGAAATCGTCGATTACCCCGGTGAATGGTTGCTCGACCTGCCGATGCTGGCGCAGGATTACCTCAGCTGGTCCCGCCAGATGACGGGCTTGTTACAGGGGCAGCGCGCCGGGTGGTCGGCCAAATGGCGACAGCTGTGCGAAGGCCTGGACCCGCTTGCGCCAGCCGATGAAAACCGTCTGGCGGCCATTGCCGAAGCCTGGACGGCGTATCTGCACCAGTGCAAGCAGGAAGGGTTGCACTTCATTCAGCCGGGTCGCTTTGTCCTGCCGGGTGATTTAGCGGGCGCGCCTGCGCTTCAGTTCTTCCCCTGGCCGGACGTGGATAGGGTGGGCGAGTCGAAGCTGGCGCAGGCCGACAGGCACACTAACGCCGGGATGCTGCGCGAGCGTTACAATTACTACTGTGAAAAAGTGGTCAAGGGATTCTATAAAAACCACTTTTTGCGATTTGACCGTCAGATTGTGCTGGTGGATTGTCTGCAGCCGCTCAACAGCGGGCCGCAGGCCTTCAACGATATGCGCCTGGCGCTGACGCAGCTGATGCAAAGTTTTCACTACGGGCAGCGGACGCTGTTTCGCCGTCTGTTCTCACCGGTGATCGATAAACTGCTCTTTGCGGCCACCAAGGCCGATCACGTCACGGTCGACCAGCATGCCAATATGGTATCGCTGCTGCAGCAGCTGGTGCAGGACGCCTGGCAAAACGCCGCCTTCGAAGGGATCGGCATGGATTGCCTTGGGCTTGCGTCCGTGCAGGCAACGCAAAGCGGGCTGATTGATCTTAACGGCGAGAAAATACCGGCATTACGCGGGAACCGGCTCAGCGACGGTGAACCGCTTACCGTCTATCCGGGTGAAGTGCCTGCGCGGCTGCCGGGCCAGGCCTTCTGGCAGAACCAGGGCTTTCAGTTTGAAGCCTTCCGCCCGCAGGCAATGAGCGTCGATCGGCCATTGCCACACATCCGTCTGGATGCGGCGCTGGAGTTTTTGATTGGAGATAAATTGCGATGACGGAACCGTTAAAACCGCGCATAGACTTTACCGGAACGCTTGAGCAGGATCCTCAGGAGGCGTTCAAAACCGCGCAGACGTTCAGCGGCACGCAGGCTGATAACTTTGCCCCGGCCCTGACCGAGGAGCCCGGCGTCGAGGAAGGTCATGCTGAGGCCGTTGTGGAAGCCGCCCTGCGTCCAAAACGCAGCCTGTGGCGCAGGATGGTCACCGCCGGTCTGGCGCTGTTTGGCGTAAGCGTGGTTGGGCAGGGCGCGCAGTGGACGATGAATGCCTGGCAAACTCAGGACTGGGTCGCGCTGGGCGGATGTGCCGCGGGCGCGCTGATTGTGGGAGCGGGTATCGGGTCGGTTGCCACCGAGTGGCGGCGGCTCTGGCGTTTGCGCCAGCGCGCGCACGAGCGTGATGAGGCGCGGGATCTGCTCCACAGCCACGGCACCGGCAAAGGCCGCGCGTTCTGTGAAAAGCTGGCCAGCCAGGCCGGAATCGATCAGTCGCATCCGGCGCTTCAGCGCTGGTATGCCGCCATCCATGAAACCCAGAATGACCGGGAAGTTGTGACGCTCTACTCCCATATGGTTCAGCCGGTGCTGGATGCCCAGGCGCGACGCGAGATCAGCCGTTCTGCGGCGGAATCCACCCTGATGATTGCCGTCAGCCCGCTGGCGCTGGTCGATATGGCCTTTATCGCCTGGCGTAACCTGCGCCTGATCAACCGTATCGCGAACCTTTACGGCATAGAGCTGGGTTACTACAGTCGACTCCGGCTGTTCAAGCTGGTCCTGCTCAATATCGCGTTTGCCGGGGCGAGTGAACTGGTGCGCGAAGTCGGAATGGACTGGATGTCGCAGGATCTGGCGGCGCGTCTTTCCGCTCGTGCCGCGCAGGGTATCGGCGCGGGATTATTGACCGCGCGTTTGGGGATTAAAGCGATGGAAGTCTGCCGTCCGCTGCCGTGGATTGATGGCGATAAGCCCCGGCTGGGGGATTTCAGGCGCGAGCTGATCGGCCAGCTTAAAGAGACGCTCAATAAAAAACCGGCTCCGTGAGGTTTTGTTCACTTATCGTGCTGGCTGTCAATATTTGTTGACAGCCATCTTCCCGATCACCGTGTTCTGACATATCATTTTACTGTTATTGGCTTAAAACGGTGAATTTCCCATGCGTCTTGAAGTCTTCTGTGAAGACCGTCTCGGTCTGACCCGCGAATTACTCGATCTTCTTGTTTTACGTAGCATTGATTTACGTGGCATTGAGATCGATCCTGTCGGGCGAATTTACCTCAATTTTGCCGAAATTGAATTTAATACCTTCAGCAGCCTGATGGCGGAAATCCGCCGTATCGCTGGCGTTACGGATGTACGCACCATTCCCTGGATGCCCTCTGAGCGTGAGCACCTGGCGCTGAGCGCGCTGCTGGAAGCGATGCCTGAGCCGTTCCTCTCCCTGGATTTGAAAAGCAAAGTTGAGCGCGTTAACCACGCGAGCTGCCAGCTTTTCGCGCAGAGCCAGGAGAAGCTCAGCAATCATAACGCCGCGCAGCTGATCCCCGGCTTTAACTTCCAGCGCTGGCTGGACAGCAATCCGCAGAACACGCTTAGCGAGCATGTGGTGATTAACGGGCAGAATTTCCTGATGGAGATCACGCCGGTCTATCTGAAAGGGGAAGGGAATACCCGCGTGTTGACCGGGGCGGTGATCATGCTGCGCTCGACGTTACGCATGGGTCGCCAGCTGCAGAACATTTCCAGCCAGGATGTTGGCGCGTTCAGCCAGATTATTGCCGTCAGCCCGAAAATGCGCCATGTGGTTGACCAGGCGCGCAAGCTTGCAAGCCTGACCGCGCCGCTGCTGATTACCGGGGATACCGGCACCGGGAAAGACCTGCTGGCTCATGCGGTGCATCTGGCGAGCCCGCGTGCGGCTAAGCCTTATCTGGCACTTAACTGCGCCTCTATTCCGGAAGACGCCGTTGAAAGCGAGCTGTTTGGCCACGCGCCGGAAGGCAAGAAAGGGTTCTTCGAGCAGGCTAACGGCGGCTCCGTGCTGCTGGACGAAATCGGCGAAATGTCGCCGCGCATGCAGGCTAAGCTGCTGCGTTTCCTGAACGACGGAACCTTCCGCCGCGTCGGTGAGGATCACGAAGTGCATGTGGACGTGCGCGTCATTTGCGCCACCCAGAAAAACCTGGTGGAACTGGTGCAAAAGGGGATCTTCCGCGAAGATCTCTATTACCGCCTCAACGTCCTGACGCTGAATATTCCCCCGCTGCGCGATTGTCCGCAGGACATCATGCCGCTCACGGAGCTGTTCGTCGCCCGCTTTGCCGACGAGCAGGGGGTGCCGCGTCCGAAGCTGTCTGCCGATCTCGGCACGGTGCTGATGCGCTACGGCTGGCCGGGCAACATTCGCCAGCTTAAAAACGCCGTTTATCGTGCGCTGACCCAGCTGGAAGGCTATGAACTGCGTCCGCAGGATATTCTGTTGCCTGATTACGACGCGGGGACGGTATCGGTTGGCGAAGAGGCGATGGAAGGTTCGCTGGACGATATCACCAGCCGTTTTGAGCGTTCAGTGCTGACGCAGCTGTACCGCAGCTATCCCAGCACCCGCAAGCTGGCAAAACGCCTTGGCGTCTCGCATACCGCGATCGCGAACAAGCTGCGCGAGTACGGTTTGAATCATAAGAAAGGCGACGAATAACAAAAAGCCTCTGTAAAGAGGCTTTTTACTTTGCGTTTATTCCTTCGCCATCGGCGTGTTAACGATGTCTGTTTTTGTCTCTCCCTGAATCGATGCAATCCTGTTTTCGACCTCTTTCACCTGCTGCGGGCTGTGCAGCAGGGTATAGGTCAGGTCAAACTGCGCGCTGGCACCGGGCTGCAGCTGCTTAACCCGCTTCTGCTCGCGTTCAATCGTAACGGGGTAGGCGTAGCTGGTGCCCGGCTCAATGCCCGTGACGTAGCCCTGCTTCAGCGTATCGGTGTTCTTCCATAAGGTCAGCACGGGCAGCTGGCGGGTATCAAACTGGATTGACGCGCCTTTATCTCCGGCTTTATTGACCACCGCCGCAAGCGTTTCGTGGTTATTGTCCGCGAGCGGTTTAATGTTAAAGACCATCTCATCAAAGCCTTTTGTCGGCCCGGCATAGGTTTGCCAGTCGTTAACCCCCGCTTTGGCGTAGTCATTGAACGGGCTCACGCTCGCCGCCGGCGCAAGGAAGCGGGCGCCTTCTTCAAGGATCGGCGTGCCGAAGTTGCTGTGATAGATGATTTGGTAATCATGAGGGTAATCCGCATGGTTGGTCAGAACATCGTGCAGGCTGAACTGGTTGGTTCCGGGAACGTAGCGCAGTTCGGTCATGGTTTGCAGATCCGATTTTTTAAACGTGCTCTCTTTGATCAAACCCCGAACGCGGATCTCATGCGGGGCGGCATCGGCGATTTCAACCTCGACCTGCGAAACGGGGGTATTACCGGCCCTGCCGTGCAGGGTGTAAATTTGCCCGTCAGCGGTAACCGGGTGTCCTGTCCACTCATAGCCACAGCGCACCATCATCTCGTTGAAACCATCCAGCCAGCCGAGACCGTTGCGGCTCTCAAGATTGATATATGCCGGATTAACGACCTCTTTAACGGGCGAATTCCACCCCAGTCGGGTGCCAAAGCCTTCTACATGCAGAAGGTTCATCCCGCGGGTCGGGCTCAGGGTGATGGTGAGGCCATCTTTGCTGCTAATAATGATGACTTTGCTGCCTTCCTGTTTACCACCGTGTAAGACTTTTTGCTCAATGCTGAACGTTTGGTCTTTAACTTTCAGCTCATCACTGGAAATCTTCCAGTTTCCTTTCTCTACGCTGCTTTCAGCGCTTGTCAGCACCCAGGTTTTGGCCGCTGCATGGCCAGAAATCAGTACCGCAAGGAGCGTAAAAGCGAATTTAATTTTCATATTTTATCCTTTTTGCTGAAACGATTATTTTCTTTCGTAAGCAAATCTAATGTTTAGGCAAAAAGGGAAATGTGATGTGCTTCACTGGGGATGAAAATAGAGAATTTTAACGATTATTATGCGTTATTGATCACGTTAATGTTACGCGTCGACGTTTTTATTGCATGACTAATGTGATTTGTGAGCATTTATGCTTTAACGATTCAGCTTTAATATAATAAAAAACCCCGCCGCAGCGAGGTTGAGAATAAGTTGTATAGAATGCTAAGTACTTATTATGCTTTCAGCACGTCCAGCGCG
This sequence comes from Enterobacter sp. 302C9, assembly GCF_034106085.1. Lineage (NCBI taxonomy): Bacteria > Pseudomonadati > Pseudomonadota > Gammaproteobacteria > Enterobacterales > Enterobacteriaceae > Enterobacter > Enterobacter sp. 302C9. The sequence goes on along the minus strand of NZ_JAWNBW010000002.1, from coordinate 8,779 downwards.
GCAGTGTAGTCCGGCTCGGTGGTGATTTCGTTAACCAGTTCGCTGAAGACAACGGTGTCGTTTTCATCCAGAACCAGTACGGCACGTGCTGCCAGACCTTTCAGTGGGCCTTCCGCGATGCTGACGCCGTATTTCTCGAGGAAATCTGCGCTGCGCAGGGTGGAGAGGGTGATAACGTTGCTCAGGCCTTCAGCACCGCAGAAACGGGACTGGGCAAACGGCAGGTCAGCGGAAATGCACAGCACAACGGTGTTGTCCATTTCAGTCGCCAGCTGGTTGAATTTACGCACGGACGCGGCACAAACGCCGGTATCAATGCTTGGGAAAATGTTCAGTACTTTGCGTTTACCCGCAAACTGAGCCAGTGTGACGTCAGACAGATCTTTAGCCACCAGAGTAAAAGCCTGCGCTTTGCTGCCAGCCTGCGGAATGGAACCTGCAACAGCAACCGGGTTGCCCTGGAAATGAACGAGTTGTGACATAGATATCTTCCTGTTTACATATAGTTAACGTCGGGGCTAGTGTATGCCATCAGCGTATAACACGGCAAACCAAATTTTTCGCCTTTCCGGGCCGCAAGGAGTCAGTGATGAGAAGCGTTAAGGTCTATGAAGAAGCCTGGCCATTGCATACCCCGTTTGTGATCTCCCGCGGCAGTCGAAGTGAAGCCAGCGTGGTCGTGGTTGAAATTGAAGAAGAGGGGGTTAAAGGCGTTGGGGAATGTACGCCTTACCCGCGCTATGGAGAAAGTCCTGCGTCGGTGATGGCGCATATCATGACCCTGGTGCCTGACCTGCAAAAAGGGCTCACGCGCGAGGCGTTACAGCAGCGTTTACCCGCCGGGGCTGCGCGCAACGCCATCGACTGTGCGCTCTGGAGCCTTGAGGCCGCCAGGCAGCAACAATCGCTGACGTCCTTGCTGGGGGGGGCGCTGCCGGAGTCCGTCGTGACGGCGCAAACGGTCGTGATTGGTGAGCCGGAGCAGATGGCTGCCAGCGCAAAAGCGCTCTATGACGCAGGGGCCACGCTGTTAAAAGTGAAGCTCGACGATCGCCTGATCAGCGAGCGGATGGTCGCCATTCGCTCGGCGGTTCCCTCGGCCACGCTGATTGTTGACGCCAACGAGTCGTGGCATCCCGAGGGGCTTGCCGCGCGATGCCAGCTGCTGGCTGACCTGGGCGTGGCGATGCTGGAACAGCCTCTGCCAGCGAAGGATGATGCGGCGCTGAAGAATTTTATCCATCCGCTGCCCGTCTGTGCGGATGAAAGCTGTCATACCCGCGAGAATTTGAGCGCGCTTAAGGGCAGCTATGAGATGGTCAATATCAAGCTCGACAAGACCGGCGGGCTGACAGAAGCGCTGGCCCTGGCGGCGGAAGCGCAGGCGCAGGGCTTTTCCCTGATGCTGGGATGCATGCTCTGCACATCCCGGGCGATCGGCGCGGCGCTGCCGCTGGTCAATCAGGTCCGTTTCGCCGATCTGGATGGCCCGACGTGGCTGGCGGTTGACGTTTCACCGGCGCTTAATTTTACCAGCGGCGTGCTTCATCTTTGAGGCTGCCAGCGCAGTAGCTCCATCATCGCGTTTAAGTATTTTTCGCTGGCTTCGTCGGAGGAAATTGGCGGGAATTCAGCGGTAATGCAGGGCAGGCTCAAATCGGCGCACCAGCTACCGAACGATCCGGGTGTTTCATAGCCCACGCTGGTGACGAGCGGCAGGGCGAAAGCCTGCGCCAGCCACGCGCCCAGGTCGGAGTGACGCGGATCTTCAATGCAGGCCAGCGGATCGTGGAAGGAGACAACCCAGGCGGGGTGGATCTTATGGATAAGCTGGCATAGCGCCTGCGTTTCCGGCTCCGAGCCGGGCTTGTCTCCCGTCAGCAGCACCACGTCCCGCTCCTCGGCGGAGCTGTTCCAGCGATAAACCGTTTCTCCGGCGCGCCAGTTTGCCGCCGGGAAATTACGGTTCAGGTCAACGCCCCTCGCATTCGCCCGTAATCCAAGCTGACAGCCGTCCGGATTGACGGCAAGAATCACGTGGTGACGGCGCAATGAAGGCGTCAGCGTCCGCAGCGCGCAGGAAAGCGTGACGATGGACGAGTTCTCATCTCCGTGCGTGCCGGCAATGACCAAACCGCTGCTGCGATCGGCATCGGGCGCCGGGAACCAGATCAGCGATGCGCCTAAAAATGAGCGGCCATATTGCTCAGCGCCCGGCGGAAAGGCTCCGCGTTCCGCTCGTGGTCGGGTGATTGCCATACGAAATCCTGATAAAGAAGTCTCTACTGGCAGTGTTGTGCAAAACCCGCTGTTAATCAAATAGTTTCCGTAACGCTTGAGAATTGCCTTAAATCACTATTCAGGCGTAAGGTATTTGCATTTCTCTGTTTCGAAACAAATAATTACGCATCTGCTTGTTACCTGAATTCATCAAAGGGGATCTTATGAAGCATCCTGTTTCGCGTCTTTGCGCTGCACTGTACCTGTGCGGACTCTCTACACTCTCGTACGCTGCTGATGTGCCCCAGGGCACGGTACTGGCGCAAAAACAGGAGCTGGTCAGGCATATCAAAGACGAACCGGCTTCGCTCGATCCGGCAAAAGCGGTGGGATTACCCGAGATTCAGGTAATTCGCGATCTTTTCGAAGGGCTGGTAAATCAGAACGAGAAAGGGGAGCTGACCCCCGGCGTGGCGACGCGCTGGCAGAGTAACGATAACCGTATCTGGACGTTCACCCTGCGCGATAACGCGAAATGGTCTGACGGTACGCCCGTCACCGCGCAGGATTTTGTCTACAGCTGGCAGCGTCTGGTTGACCCGAAATCCACCTCTCCGTTTGCCTGGTTTGCGGCGCTGGCAGGCATCAACAACGCGCAGGCCATTATTGATGGCAAAGCGGCGCCAGATACCCTGGGCGTGACGGCGGTGGATGCCAGAACCTTACGCGTCCAGCTGGACAAACCGCTCCCGTGGTTTAGCAACCTGACGGCGAACTTTGCCTTCTATCCGGTGCAAAAAGCGAACGTTGAAAGCGGGAAAGAGTGGACGCGTCCGGGCGCCCTGGTGGGTAACGGCGCGTACGTCCTGAACGACCGCGTGGTGAATGAAAAACTGGTTGTCGTGCCGAATACGCACTACTGGGACAACGCGAAAACTGTCCTGCAAAAAGTGACCTTCATTCCGATTAATCAGGAATCGTCAGCCACTAAGCGTTATCTGGCGGGGGATATTGATATCACCGAATCATTCCCGAAAAACATGTATCAGAAGCTCCTGAAGGACATTCCTGGACAGGTGTATACGCCGCCTCAGCTCGGGACCTATTACTACGCATTCAACACGCAAAAGGGCCCGACGGCCGATGCCCGGGTTCGTCTTGCGCTGAGCATGACTATCGATCGCCGCATTATGGCGGAAAAGGTATTAGGTACAGGCGAGAAGCCGGCCTGGCATTTCACCCCTGACGTGACGGCGGGCTTCACCCCTGAGCCTTCACCGTTCGAGCAGATGTCCCAGCAGGAGCTGAACGCTCAGGCGAAAACTTTGCTCCAGGCCGCAGGTTACGGCCCGCAGCGTCCGCTGAAGTTGACCCTGCTGTACAACACCTCGGAAAACCATCAGAAAATCGCCATTGCGGTGGCGTCCATGTGGAAGAAAAATCTCGGTGTGGACGTCAAACTGCAAAACCAGGAGTGGAAAACCTATATCGACAGCCGTAATACCGGCAATTTTGATGTGATCCGCGCGTCATGGGTAGGCGATTACAATGAGCCGTCGACCTTCCTGTCCCTGCTGACCTCCACCCACAGCGGGAATATCTCGCGTTTCAACGACCCGGCCTACGATAAAATTATCCACCAGGCGACGCTGGAAACCACGGCGAAAGCGCGTAATACCGACTACAACATGGCGGAGAAAATCCTCCTGGAGAAAGCGCCTATCGCGCCCATTTACCAGTACACCAATGGTCGCCTGATTAAGCCCTGGGTGAAAGGCTACCCTATTAATAACCCGGAAGACGTGGCGTATAGCCGGACGATGTATATCGAGAAGCACTGATGTTTTATGAGACCTGGCGCGAGAATGCGCCAGGTCTGCAATACGCGGTACCGCTTCATTCGCTATGCGTGGCCCGATGCCGGGTCTCTGTTATTCTAATAGCGCATTAAACTTCGCCAGCCACTGCGGATGCGCGGGCCAGGCGGGAGCCGTAACCAGGTTACCGTCTACATGGGCCTGATCGATGCCAATAGCGGCGTAGTGACCACCGCTGAGACGGACTTCAGGCGCACAGGCCGGGTAGGCGCTACAGGTTCGTCCTTTCAGAATCCCCGCGGCAGCAAGCAGCTGTGGTCCGTGGCACACTGCGGCAATCGGCTTACGCGCGGCGTCAAATGCCTGTACCAGCTTTAAGACGTCCTCATTTAACCGCAGATACTCGGGCGCTCTCCCGCCGGGGATGAGCAGCGCGTCGTAGTCCTGCTCCTTTACGGCTGAAAAATCGGCATTGAGGGTAAAGCGGTGACCGGGCTTTTCGCTGTAGGTCTGGGCGCCGTCAAAGTCATGGATTGCCGTCATGATGTAATCGCCCTTCGGTTTGTCGGGGCAGACCGCGTCCACCTGATGACCAATCATCTGCAACGCCTGAAAAGGCACCATGGTTTCGTAATCTTCGGCGTAATCGCCAACCAGCATCAGGATCTTCTTGCTCATCTTTCCTCACCTCTATCAATAAAGATGATTAAGATATAGCCTGGCGTGGGTGAATTGCCGGAAATAAAAAAGCCCGTCAGAGCACGGGCAACATAAGCAAATGAATAAGTGATTCGTTATCAACGTTGTTGGAGGATAACGCCGCGTATTTTACGCGGCTGTAACGGAAGCAGATACCTGACATATTCGGTAGGTGAAACAAGCGATTAAACGTGCGTTACGGTGCATCGAAGGTCGGGTAAAGGCTATTTTCCAGGAACTCGACGAGATACCAGATCTCACCGCTAAAAATAAACCAGAAGCCAAATATAATAAGGAGTAAAATAATTAAGGTGAGTATTATTTCTGTTTTTCCCATTGCGGCTTTTACCCACCTGACGCTAATTGATTCGAGGTGGGCATTGTAGCGGGGCTTTTCCGGATACTCCAGTTTCATGCCGCAAGGACTTTATTGCGTCCGTCATTTTTAGCGCGATACAGCGCATCGTCCACACGCTTAAACAGCTCGTCAATACTCTCACCCTGATTGTGCCGCGCCACGCCGATGCTGACGGTAAACCGCGGCAGGCCTGGAATCGTAATGCGGGCAACGGCTGCACGGACTGACTCGGCAATCTGCATCGCGGTGTCGAGAGAGGTGCGCGGCAGCAGGATAACGAACTCTTCGCCACCCCAGCGGAACACCATATCGCCCTCCCGACTACAGGCTTCCAGCGTCCGGGAAAGGGCGATAAGCACCTCATCGCCTTTCAGATGGCCGAACAGGTCATTAATGTTTTTGAAATGGTCGGTATCCACCAGCAGCAGGCTAAATTGCTGCTGCGAGGGAAGTTTATTCAGATTGCTTTGATCGGTAATCGCGTAGAACTGGCGCCGGTTGAGTAACCCCGTCATGGAGTCACGTAACGCCGCATGTTCCAGCTCCTGCTCCAGCCTTTTTTGCTCGGTGATATCGTGGATGATGCACAGCATCAGCTTGTCACCGTAGATCTCAATGGGCCCGGCATACGTCTGAACGTGGCGGGTGGATCCATCGGCAAGGCGGTGAACAAAATTGAGCGGCTTGTGACCACCGGGCAGCGCGGCAATCGCAGTCATAATGGGCATCACATCTCGCCCCAGCGTATTGATTTCCCAGGTATGCTTACTGCACATGTCATCATGTGAATAACCATAAAAATTGAGCGCGGCCAGATTCGCATCGACGATTTGGCCGTCGCGGGCCGGATCGATTAGCAGCATTGGGGCGCTGTTGGTCAGAAAAAAGCGCGCATAAAAACCCTGTTTTTTCCGCCGGTAGGTAGCGGAACGGCTGGCCTTCAATCCTGAGAGTATTTGTTGGGAGATGCCCTCGAAAACAATCACATCGCCCCAGGGCGCGTAGTGGGCAAGCGAGAGGCGACAGCTTAACGGCGTATCCTGTCCATCCCGGCTCGTTGTCCAGATTTCGACGATCTCCTGCTCTGTTTTCAGTTCAGATACATACATCGACAGGACGGTTTGCGCACTGGCTGAATAGATCCCTTTGCGCATGTCATCGAGCGTTTTATCCCCCATGATCTGCGTTGCGGCCACATTCGCAAAAATGATCTTTTCCGACACGGGTGAAACGAGCCACACGGGTGTTTTAATTACATTCAACGCATCAAAACAAGGTTGCGACATAGGCGTTTCCTGTTCATCGACAACATGTGCCTGACAATCATGACAGAATTGACTCGCGTGTACTCCTTTGAAACATACTCCACTTAACCCCGTCAGGCATGATTTTTTTGAGAAATAAATGCGGGGTCCGTTTGAATTTTATTAATGGGTATAATCTGTTTGTCTGAGTTTATCTGCAGCAGTAGCCACGGTACCTGTTCGGCAGGTAAGGGGCGGGAGAAAAGATATCCCTGCAGGTAATCGCAGCCGAGTCGGGTGAGAACCGCCTGCTGTTCTTCCGTCTCGATCCCTTCTGCCACCACATTCATCTCCATGGTCCGGGCGATACTGATAATGGTTTCAACCAGCTTGTAGCTTTTTTCATTTTCCAGCATCGACGTGACAAAGCTTCTGTCGATCTTGAGTTCTTTTGCTGGCAGCACGCTCAGCATCAAAAGGTTGGAATAGCCCGTCCCAAAATCATCAATCGAGACAACGATCCCCTCGTGATTAAACGCATTGAGCAACTCAATGCTGCGGTCCAGATTTTTAAGCGCGGTGCTTTCCGTTACCTCCAGAATCAGCCGGGACGGAGACAAGTTATATTTTTCCAGCATCGACGAGACGATCTGGAAAATATCAGGCTGTTCAAACTGGATGGGGGATAGGTTGAGAGACAGCGTCCACTGGCTGAAACCTTGCTCAGTCCAGAAATGAAGCTGTCGGCACGCCGCTTCAATGGCCCAGTTACCTACCGGAATAATTAAGCCCGTTTGCTCCAGAGAGGGGATAAACAGATTAGGCAATACAACCCCTTGCTCAGGATGCCGCCAGCGCAGAAGGGCTTCAAAACCGTGAATGGTTTTCTCTCCGGCATGCCAGGTTGGCTGGTACCACAGTTCAAACTGATCGCGCTCAAGCGCCTGAGAAAGCTCCTGCAGGAAACCGGGTTTTGCCGGGAGCGCCGTTGACATCTCGGTCCGGTAAATCGCCCAGCCGTTGCGGCCATCTTCCTTGACGCGATGTAATGCTGCATCCGCCTTGAGCTTCAGCTCATGCAGCGTTTCGCCGTCCTGAGGATAGAGGCTGACGCCCGCGCTGATCGTCGTGCTTAACGTATGTCCGCAGACGGACAGAGGGCGTCGCACATCTTCAAGAAGCGCGGTGACCAGCGCGTTGAGCCTGTCGTCGTCACATTCCGGCACCAGCAGGATAAAGGCGTCGCCTCCGAGCCTTGCCAGGGTCATCTCGCGCGTGAGCCGGGCCGTGATGCGCTGCGCGACCGTGATCAATAGCTCATCACCGACGCTGTGACCCCACGTATCGTTAACGCGTTTGAAGTGATCGACGTTCAGGAAAATAACCGCAAATGGCTTCTTGCTCAGCAGCGCGCTGCGCAGACAATCCTGCATGCGGAGATCCATCTGGTGGCGGTTTGCGAGCCCGGTGAGCGCGTCAAAACGCGCCTGTAGCTCAAGCTGGCGGTTGAGCTGATGCAGATTATCCGTCAGCCGGTTGGTGCGCCGGTGGGAATCGATCAGTGAAATGATTAACATCACGCCGAGCAGGCAGAGCGTGGTGACCGAAACCCAGATGGATAACCCCAGCTCGCCGATCCCGCCCGGGAGGGTATGCGCCATTTCCTGAAACTGCGCGGCACTCATGCCGGTATAGTGCATCGCACAAATGGCGGCACCCATGATGAAGGCCGCGAGAATGCGATTGATAAAGACGCCTTTGTGTTTATCCCGCAGTCGGAAAGCCAGCCACAGCGCCGTGCCGGAGGCAACAACCGCAATAACCACGGACAACCCCACGAGGCGGCGATCCCAGATGATGCTGCCATCCAGCATCAGGGCCGCCATACCGATGTAGTGCATCGACACCACGCCAGCGCTCAGGATCGCCGTGGCAAAGATCAGTCGAAAGGGAGAAAGTTTTTTGCCCGCGACGGCAATATTAAGTGCCGTGGCTGATGCAACCACCGCGACACCCAGTGACGCAAGGGTTAACCAGAGGTCGTAGCTCATCATCATGGGCATTTGCATCGACAGCATGCCGATAAAGTGCATCGACCAAATGCCAATGCCCAGCGTGACCCCACCGGCAATGCGCCAGAACAGGGCAGCCTTTCGGCTGGAGAGGGGGATCTTTCCGGCGCTGTCCAGCGCCACAAAGGAGGCGATAAACGCCACCAGATAAGAGATAGCGATTAACACAGGGTCCCACGATATATTGAGCATTATGCAATCCCACGCCTGAGAGGGTTACCGATTTCGCCTGCCGGGTACATCTTTATCGGGCAACGAACATGCGCATTCAAACCATATTAGTTATTTATCGTGAAAAATGACCAGTCATATTAATACTCTAAAACTTATTAAGAATATAAAATATATTCTCTTGTTAATATATTAAGC